>QGFZ01000001.1:1014511-1352681 GCA_003149065.1 Ruminococcaceae bacterium R-25 | reverse complement strand
CCATGCAGATGGGGTTATTATGTTGTCGAAGAAAAGCGTCCCGACATCCCGCTTCCTGTTGAAGAAGACCGGCGCGGTACATATATCTTCGGCAGCCGTGACATCTGCATGATCGACCATATTCCCGAGCTTTTAGATGCCGACATCAATTCTTTCAAAATCGAAGGCCGTATCAAGGGTGCTTATTATGCTGCAGCCGTAACCAAGGTCTACAGGGAAGCAGTCGATCTCTGCTGCCTTGATCCTGAGAACTATCGTGTTGATCCCCGCTGGAAGGTTATTCTCGATAAGGTCGTTCACAGGGATTATGATACGGGATTCTTTTTCGATAGCCCTGCAGACGATGCCAAAATCGATCCTGACAAGTCTTATAACAAGCCTGCTTTTGTGGTAGGCGTTACAGAGAACTTTGATAAGGATTCAGGACTTATCAAGGTCACCCAGAAGAATAAGCTCTATAAGGGCGATACGCTTAATGTTCTCATGCCTGAAGGTTATGTAGCTCCGGTAGTCGTATCAGAGCTCTACGACGGCAAGATGAATCCAGTCGATTCCTGCCCGCACCCTGAAATGACCTTCTACATGAAGGCGGTATCTTCAGCTGACGGTTCAGTTGTCGAGCTCCCGCCCATGACATTCCTGTCCCGTGACGGCGACAAGGACTTCGGTATTCCTGCACCCCAGTAAATAAGTGCTTTGAAGATTGACGGTTTGAGCGGCGGTGCCGCTCTTTTTGCTGCTTGTTTATTCCCGGCTAAAACCGGATACGGCAACCGGTACGGCTATAGCCGTATCAGATGCCATATTATGGCCCGAAAACAGCAGAAAATACGGCAGCCAATAAGGCTATAGCCGTATCAGATGCCGTAATGATCAAAAACGTCATAAGGTCCGGCAGCAGGAACGGCTATTCGCTCATAAATCTTGCAAATATCAGGCAGCGCCGGATTTTTTGACGTATTTTATATTGAGTAACGATAAGTAATCATGCAGGCAATCGGGCAGTGCCCGACTTTTGCCCGATTTTTCGCATAGACCGGGCGGCGGTTTATAGAGGCTTTGTGTGTTTTTACGCATATTTTATGCCGGGTGTTCGCGATATCCCGATGTCAGAAAACGTTCACTTTTTTGTAACAAAATCTGACCTGGATTGTGCTATACTCAAGCCATCAAGAAAAGGAACTCAAAAAGTTCTAAGGAGGTGAGACCAATGGGAAGTGAAACACAATCAAGCAGACGATTGGTCTTGCTTGGTTCAACCGTTTCCTCCAAGTAAGTTTTACTTAAATTTGAGTTATTCTCAAAACTAGAATCAAGAGATCAATCGAACTTGGAATTACATCTGAATATTATTTGTAACATATAAGCCCACTCCCGCACCAAGCTGCGGGAGTATTTTTACGGGCAGGAACAGCAGCAAATAATAAACTCGAATAATTAAGGCTTTCTTAATTACATTTAAAGTGATTTCTCATAACTATGCTGATATAATTAGCGCATGGTTAATTACAAGCAGCGTTTCAACAAAACAGAAAAGAACAGATGGTCAGGACTCACGATATCTTTGTGTATCGTTGTTGTGTTCTACATGCTGTTATCTCATATCGGAAGCATTAAGGGATTTTTCAATTCTTTCCTTACCATCACTTCCACGGTCATTATCGGTGCGGTTATAGCTTACACAGTTAATCCGCTTGCAGTTTTCATTTACAAGAGAGTCAAGAAGCTCTTCAAGAAAAATGAAGATGCGGCATGGATCATCTCGGCTGTAGTATCGCTTGTCTTTATTATCGGCCTTCTTGTCGGCCTTCTTATCATCATTACCCCTATGCTCGTGGAAAATATCACGAACTTCGCTATGGGCCTTTCAGGGTATATGAACAGCCTTAAGGCACTTGTTACGGCCTCTGAATTGGATGAAGATTTCAAGCATACGCTGGTCGACTTTATCAAGGAGCAGTCAAACCTTACTACTGTTATCAGAAAGTTTGCTCTCGGAAATGACATTACTGCTACAGGTGTGATCAAGTTCTCAGCTTCTTTAGGTTCCGGTGCATTTAATTTTCTTATCGGAATTATCCTTTCTTTCTATTTCCTTATCGGAAAAAAGAAACTCGTTGAGATACTGTCTGAATTCTTCTTCCTCGTAATTCCTTCCAAGCATTATGAAAACTGCAGAAATGTCTGGAAGAGATTTAATTCGATCTTCTCAAGATTCATTGTCTGCGAGCTTGTTGATGCTTTGATCGTAGGTGCCGTTAACTGCCTGTTTATGTTCTCGATGCACATGCCTTATGCAGTCTTCTGCTCGGTAGTCGTAGCGCTTACGAACCTCGCTCCGACATTCGGTCCTTTCGTCGGCGCATTTATCTGTGCGGTTATCTTGCTTTTGGCACATCCGGAATCTGTTATTCCGTTCCTTATATTTACGCTCGCTTTGCAGCTTATCGACGGCTACGTCATCAAGCCGAGGCTGTTCGGTTCCGCACTCAAGGTTCCGGCATTCCTTGTTCTCGTATTCCTCGTTGTAGGCGGAAAGCTGTGGGGCGTACCCGGAGTGCTCTTAGCTATCCCGCTTGCGGCAATACTCTCGTACATCTATAGAGAGATTGCTGTCCCGTGGCTTGCTCAAAGAAAGAAGGTCAAGGACGAAGAGGAAGCAAACAAAAGAGAAAATGAAAAAGAATAAATACAAGACTGAAGATAAAGAAGTCGTTAAGAACGATCCGTCATAATGGCGGGTCGTTTAGAATAAGTGGATAAGGAGATTTAGTATGGCAGTATGTCCTAATTGCGGAGCACAAAATTATGACGGAGCAAAGTTTTGTACCAGCTGTGGAGGTCCGCTTCCGGTAGCACAGCCCGTTCAACAGCAGCCCGTGCAGCAGCCTGTCCAGCAGGCACAGCCTGAGGCAGTTCAGATCCCGAATCCTCAGCAACAGTATTGGACGCGACCTTCAAGCGAGTCTGTACCGGTTACACCTGCTGAACAGCCGATTCCGATCGCGCCTGCTCAGCCTGTTTATGCACAGCCTATTACGCAGCCTGTTCAGAACAGGGCTAACAGACCGAAGTCAAACGGATGGTGTAATGCAGGTCTCGCATTGTCGATCATCGGCTGGTGTACGATGGGTATTACCGCACCGTTCGGATTATTGTTTTCGCTCATAGGCCTGATCGTTTCATCCAAGAAGAGGCAGCCCGGCAGGGGCAAAGCTATTGCCGGCCTTATTCTTTCAGGTGTCCTGATCTTCAGCCTGGCTATATCGCTGCCTATGGTATGGGCAGATGTTCAGAAAGAGTTCGAAAGAGGCAATATCACTAATCCAATGGAGCTGATCGATACTCTGGATGAGGCTACAGACAAACAGACAGATTATTCAAACAAGTATGTTAAGAAGATCGTTGCAAGCCGCTGGGTTTCAATAGAAGATGCTTCATGCATGGAATTCAAAAAGGATAAGTCATTTAAGTATTTTGTCAGCTATGAAGATCTTGATGATAACTATATTTCCGGTAACTACAGGATCTTTACCGGTGATAAGGCAATTGACATGCTGACTTCGTCATACAAGAGCTATGGCGTGAAAAAGAGTGACGTCCAGCAACTGATGTCTGATAACAGCGCATTTAAGGAAGATAACTTTGTCCTTATAGTTTTCGAAAATGACGGTCAGTGGGTTGACGGAGAGAACATCAAGGATAAGGAATGGGAGACAGCGTGCTATGGTTTCCTCGTAACAAGTCCTGATCCGAGCCTGCTCCTGATCGATATGAGCACGGATATCAAGCTCTCATTCATTCAGGAAGATGATTACGAAAAGATCAAGGACCAGATCGATCCGACAACTACAGAGCCCACAACTGATTCAACTACTGAGGCTACAGTTACCGAAGCAGATCCCGATGCTCAGACAATGGGTGACAGCATCACGGGAACAGTTACCCTGACTCAGGGCAAGTGGGATATTTGGAATGATGCAGTTCTTTCAGGATCCAATTTCGATTCCGTACAGAGCAGGAGAAACAGGGAAACACAGACGATAATCAATCTCTGCGTTTATAAGAATACTTATAACAGCACTGCGCTCAAGCAGATCGCGGATTCCCTGAAGACCGGTATGCAAACGAGCGGTTATTCCAATATCGATATGAAAACAACGACGATCGGAGGTTTTGACGCATATGAGATCTCCGGCAAGGCTACAGACGGAATGTATGTGAACCTCTGGCTGTTCCTGGACAATAACAATAAGTTCCATTACATCACAGTTGAGTATTTTGAATCCGATAAAGCATCTTATGAGATGGTAAGGGATACTTACAAACTGGGCTGACAAACGGCATATATTTCGCAAATGAAGAATTACGCTGTTGCCGGGCACGGCAAAAAACAGTTGACTTTTTTTGCAACAAGTATTATTTTTGTCATAACAATCAAACCGTTGATGCGGAGATAAAGATAGTAACAGGCCATACAGAGAGCTTCCGTTGCTGAGAGTGAAGCTGGAACCGGATTATCAAATGGACCGCGGAGGGTGCATTAAATGTGCAACGTCAGACTCGCGTAAGTAGTCCGGGATATGTTGGTATCCTTAAGTGTGCGTCTCACAAACGCAAAGCCAGGGTGGCACCGCGGATTATTAGTATTTAATTCGTCCCCGGCAGGAACACTATAATTCCTGCTGGGGATTTTTTATTTCCGGCAGAACCAACCGGAAGGAGAAAGAAAAAATGATTAAGGCGGCAATCGAAAAGATCGTAAACAAGCAGGACCTCACATACGATGAGGCGTACGAGACAATGAACGAGATTATGAGCGGTATGTCAACATCGACACAGAACGCTGCATTCCTCGCTGCACTGTCAACAAAGAGCGCAGGATTTGAGACCATCGATGAGATCACGGGATGCGCTGCAGCAATGCGTGAACATGCTCTTAAGGTCGACAAGGGCGGCATGGAAGTCCTTGAGATCGTAGGAACAGGCGGAGACAGGGCAGGAAGCTTTAACATCTCCACAACATCTGCATTCGTTGCAGCTTCAGCAGGCATCAAGATCGCTAAGCACGGCAACCGCGCTGCATCTTCCAAGTCAGGCACTGCTGACTGTCTCGAAGCTCTCGGAGCAAATATCAATCTTGAACCCGAGAAGTGTGTTGAGCTTCTTAAGGAAGTCGGCTTCTGCTTCTTTTTCGCGCAGAAGTATCACACATCAATGAAGTATGTCGGACCTATCCGTAAGGAACTTGGATTCAGAACAGTATTTAATATCTTAGGACCTTTGACAAACCCTGCAACACCGGATTTCTATCTCTTAGGAGTTTACGACCAGTATCTTGCAGAACCCATCGCTCATGTATTAAAGTCTCTGGGTGCAAAGCGCGCTCTGGTCGTATACGGTGAAGATAAGTTAGATGAGATCTCCGTATCTTCAGAAACATTCGTAGCTGAACTCAAGGCTGACGGAACAATCTCGACATATGAGATCAAGCCTGAGGATTTCGGCTTCGCAAGAGGTACAAAGGAAGACATCGTCGGCGGTACACCTGCAGAGAACGCTGAAGTTACAAGAGGCATTCTCGAAGGCAAGATCACTGACGTAAGAAAGAGCGTTGTATGCATGAACGCAGGCGCTGCGATCTACGCGGCAGGCAAGGCTAAGACGATCGAAGAAGGTGTCGGCCAGGCTAAGCACCTCATCGAGAGCGGCGAGGCACTGGAGAAGCTCAACCAGTTTGTTGAAGCATCAAATAAGTAATTTTCGGAAGGATAACCCATGTCAGACATTCTCGAACAGATCGCTGAACATAACAGAATGATATATCTTGAAAGGAAGCTTGATGTATCGCTCTCGAAAATGATGGATATGGCATATGCCGCGTCCGGCACCGGTTTTGCATTCGAGAAGAAGCTTAAAGAAGATGGTATGAGCTTTATCTGCGAGTGCAAGAAGGCGTCGCCTTCCAAGGGCATCATCGCTCCTGATTTTCCATATCTTGATATCGCGAAAAGCTATGAGCAGGCAGGCGCTTCCTGTATCTCGGTCCTCACAGAACCCAAGTGGTTCATGGGCTCTCTTGATTATCTGGAAGAGATAGCTTCAGAGGTTAAGATCCCGGTCCTCAGAAAGGACTTCACGATCGATGAATACATGATTTTCGAAGCCCGCGCGAGAAAGGCATCCGCAGTCCTCCTTATCTGCTCGATACTTGATTCGCAGACACTTGGCAAATACATAAGGCTTTGCGACGAACTTGAGCTTACGGCTCTTGTCGAAGCACACGATAAGAACGAATGTGACATGGCATTGGGTGAAGGCGCAAGAGTTATCGGAGTTAATAACCGCAACTTGAGAGACTTCACGGTGGATCCCACAAACTGTTTAAGGCTCAGGGATTATGTCGGAGACAAGGCTCTTTTCGTTGCCGAGAGCGGCGTAAAGTGCAGGGAAGATGTAGCGGAATTAGAGCGTTCCGGTGTCGATGCGGTCCTTATCGGTGAATCTATGATGAGAGCTGAAGACAAGACAGCGTTCTTAAACACTTTGAAAGGAATATCGTGATGTTTGGTACCGGTATCAAGATCTGCGGCCTTAAAAGACTCGAAGACGTAATCGCCGTCAACAGGTTCGGTGCAGATTACGCAGGCTTTGTCTTCTATAAAAAATCGAAGCGTTACGTAGATTCCTACAAAGCCGGTGAGTTGATAGAACTCTTAAGGTCTGATATAAAGTCTGTTGGTGTTTTCTTAGATGAGCCGATCGACAGCGTTATCTCTACTGCAAGGATAAGCGGAGTCGAGATGATCCAGCTTCACGGTCACGAGTCTGATGAATACGTCGAGTACGTCAAAAGGACTTTGGGACGTCCCGTTATCAAGGCTTACAAGGCATCTGAAGAAGGTGCGCTCGGGAAGGCTGCTCTAAGCAATGCCGATTATGTCATGATCGACTCGGGTGCCGGAACGGGAAAGAAGTTCGACTGGAGCATCCTGAAGGACTTTAAAAGGGATTATTTCCTCGCAGGAGGCCTTGATCCCGAATCCGTGGAGGAAGCTATAAGATTACTGAATCCTTTCGCGGTCGATGTCAGTTCAGGCGTTGAGACAGATGGCATCAAAGATATAGAAAAAATAGAAAAGTTTATAAAAGCAGTTAAGCGTGGAGGTAGATATGCCTGATTCAAAAGGAAGATTCGGAATACACGGTGGACAGTATATCCCCGAGACTCTGATGAATGCTGTAATCGAGCTTGAAGAGGCTTATAACCATTATAAGAACGATCCTGAGTTCAATAAGGAACTCATGGAGTTATTGAACGAATATGCTGGACGTCCGTCAAATCTTTACTATGCAAAGAAGATGACAAAAGACTTGGGCGGCGCAAAGATCTACCTGAAGAGGGAAGATCTTAACCACACAGGTTCCCACAAGATCAACAATGTTTTGGGACAGGCCCTGCTCGCAAAGAAGATGGGCAAGACAAGACTCATCGCCGAGACAGGCGCAGGCCAGCACGGTGTTGCAACAGCAACTGCCGCAGCACTTTTCGGTATGGAATGCGTTGTCTTCATGGGCAAGGTCGACTGCGAGAGACAGGCACTTAACGTATACAGAATGAAGCTCCTTGGAGCTGACGTTGTTCCGGTAACATCCGGTACTGCTACTCTTAAGGATGCTGTATCCGAGTGCATGCGTGAATGGACTACAAGAATCGACGATACTCATTACTGCTTAGGTTCCGTAATGGGTCCTCATCCTTTCCCGACTATCGTAAGGGATTTCCAGGCAGTAATCTCAAGAGAATCCAAGGCGCAGATGCTCGAAAAGGAAGGCCGCCTTCCTGATTACGTTCTCGCATGCTGCGGCGGCGGTTCAAATGCCATCGGATCTTTCTACCATTACATCGAGAATAAGGAAGTTAACCTCATCGGCTGTGAAGCAGCAGGAAGAGGCATCGATACTTTCGAGACGGCTGCTACGATCAATACGGGCAAGCTCGGTATCTTCCACGGCATGAAGTCTTACTTCTGCCAGGACGAATACGGCCAGATCGCACCTGTTTATTCGATCTCTGCAGGCCTTGATTATCCGGGCATCGGCCCTGAGCACGCTAACCTCCACGATACAGGCAGAGCGCAGTATGTTGCTGTTACTGACGAAGAGGCAGTTAATGCTTTCGAATACCTGTCCAGAATGGAAGGAATCATCCCGGCTATCGAATCAGCACATGCGGTAGCTCATGCGATAAAGCTCGCTCCTACGCTCCCGAAGGATAAGATCATGGTCGTCACGATCTCCGGCAGAGGCGACAAGGACTGCGCTGCTATCGCACGTTACAGAGGGGAGAACATCAATGAGTAATATAGCTAAAGCATTTGAGAACGGCAAAGCGTTCATTCCTTTTATCACATGCGGTGATCCTGACCTTGAGACTACGGCTCAGTGCGTAGTCGAGATGCAGAAGGCGGGAGCATCACTTATCGAGCTCGGCATTCCGTTTTCTGACCCGACCGCTGAAGGTCCGGTCATCATGGAAGCAAGTTTGAGAGCTCTTGAAGGCGGATGCACCACAGACAAGGTTTTCGATATGGTTAAGCGCCTGAGAACAGAACTCGGTGTAACAGTACCGATGGTCTTCATGACATACGCAAATGTCGTATTCTCATACGGCATCGAGAGATTCTGTCGGAAGGCTTCGGAGGTCGGAATCGACGGTTTCATCCTTCCTGACGTTCCTTATGAGGAGAAAGAGGAATTCGATTCTGTCTGCAAGAATTACGGCATCGACCTGATCTCTCTTATCGCGCCCACATCCCACGAGCGCATCTCCATGATCGCGAAAGAGGCATCGGGTTTCATCTACATCGTATCAAGCCTTGGCGTAACAGGCGTCAGGAGCAATATCACGACAGATATTCCTTCACTTTGCGCAGCTGTTAAGGCAGCTACGGACGTTCCTTGTGCAATCGGCTTTGGTATATCCACACCTGAACAGGCCGCAAACATGTCCAAGAGTGCTGATGGCGTAATCGTAGGATCAGCGATCGTTAAGATCGTTGCACAATATGGAAAAGACGCACCTGCTCATGTAGGTGAATACGTTAAGTCAATGGTAAGTGCGATCAGATAAAAGTACGGGAGTGTTATTACTCTGATTTCTTAGGGACAGTGCGATGTCTCTGGATACCGCTGTTTTGGTAATACAGTTCCTTCTCGGCATACATGTTCTCATCAGATTCACTGAGAAGTTCATCGATGGATTTTTTGCCGTCGCTGGAATAACCATATCCGACTGAACAGCTGTAGGGAGTTTCAGATACAAGCTTGTGAATGCGCTTCGTAAGTTCGATTACTTCATTTTCCGGTGTTTTGTGGCATACGATAACAAATTCATCTCCGCCGACCCTGTAAACAGGCTGCTTGCGCTTGGCTGCACGGATAAGGCAGTTCGCAAGTGTTGAGATCGCCTTATCTCCTGCTAAATGTCCTTCGTTGTCATTAATGGCTTTAAGGCCGTTCATGTCTATTGATACGAGAGCAGATATTTCTTCAGGTTCACTGGATGTGTCGGAATAGTATGCCTGACGGTTCAAAAGTCCCGTGAGCGGATCCAGTTTTGTTACCTGAAGGATCGAGAATACATAGTAGATGAACATTGAAATTGCTATGGTTGCACAGAAAAGCTCTGAATAATCGCTTCCGATCAGGAACGGCAATATGAGTCCCGAGAAAAAGGCAAAACAGAAAAAGATGATAGGTATTCTTTCCGTAGTCTGCTTCTTGCTGTGCTTGATCATGAGATAGATCAGGAAAACACAATACAGACCGACTACAAAATAAGGCAGAAGACCGAGCGGACCTCTTATCATCTTGCCGTCATCTCTGACTGTAAATACGATGCCTGTAGGGATCGAAATAAAATCGATCACAGCCAAGATAAATGCCGGAATGAAAATTAACCACCGCAGTCTTTTGTTTATCGTAATGATGATCTGGGCGAAAAGAAAAGGCGTGGCACTGTATCTGATGGCAATAAGTATGGTTCTTACCATCCTGTGAGCATTATGGTCTGCCATATAAAACTCGGCAAATACCAGGATTGAGAGGAGCAAGACCTCAACGATCAGGGCATACATGCGCATGATCGTCTTTTTATCCAGAAATACTGTTGATATGAGGGACACGGTAAATCCCAAAAGAACAAGGATAAGTGCCCAGTTTTTCGTAATATAATCAGTAATCACTGGCAGCCTCGCTAAAACTCAAAATAAATTAATATCTAAATTATAAGGGGCAGGCGGGAAAAGAACAATAAAAAATTGCGTATTAAGTGTTTTTGCGGATACATTGCAGAATGTCATTATAAGATTGGTTTCTTTTGATTGAAAAGCCCCCCTTATTTTTATATAATAACAACTCGGAAACTTTATTTCATTCCACCAACAAATTCCTTGAAAGGAAAGGAGAAATAGACATGATTTATTCAACAGAGATCAAGAACATGTGCTCTGTTCATCAGGGTGTTCATCACGGTGCTGCACCGATCCCTGAGGAAGCAAAGTGGGTAAGCTCCAAGGAGATCAAGGACATCTCCGGTTACACACACGGTATCGGCTGGTGTGCACCTCAGCAGGGCGCTTGCAAGCTCTCACTCAACGTTAAGGACGGTATCATCCAGGAGGCATTGGTTGAGACAATCGGCTGCTCCGGTATGACACACTCCGCTGCTATGGCATCTGAGATCCTTCCCGGACTCACAATCCTTGAGGCTCTTAACACAGACCTCGTTTGCGATGCTATCAACACAGCAATGAGAGAGCTCTTCCTCCAGATCGTTTACGGCAGAACACAGAGTGCTTTCTCTGAGGACGGTCTCCAGATCGGCGCTGGCCTCGAGGACCTCGGTAAGGGCGCTCGTTCAATGGTAGGTACAACATACGGTACACTCGCTAAGGGTCCCCGTTACCTCGAGCTCACAGACGGTTATATCACAGACCTCGCTATCGATGAGAATGACGAGATCATCGGCTACAAGTTCGTTAACTTCGGTAAGATGATGGACTTCATCAAGAAGGGTGACGATGCCGCTACAGCTCTTCAGAAGGCTTCCGGCAAGTATGGACGTGTTGATGACGCTGTTAAGTTCATCGACCCCCGCAAGGAATAAGGAGGAATGACAAATGGCAGATTTATTTGAATCATACGAGAGAAGACTCCCCCAGATCAACGCTAAGCTTGCTGAATATGGAATCGCTTCCATCGAAGAAGCTGAGAAGATCACAAAAGATGCAGGTCTTGATGTTTATCACCTCATCGAAGGCATTCAGCCTATCTGCTTCGAGAATGCTAAGTGGGCTTACACAGTAGGCGCTGCAATTGCAATCAAGAAGAACTGCCGTAAGGCTTCCGATGCTGCTGCAGCTATCGGTGAAGGCCTCCAGGCTTTCTGCATTCCCGGTTCCGTTGCTGACAGACGTAAGGTAGGTCTTGGTCACGGTAACCTCGGTAAGATGCTCCTCGAAGAGGACACAGAGTGCTTCGCATTCTTAGCTGGTCACGAGTCATTCGCAGCAGCTGAGGGCGCTATCGGTATCGCTGAGAAGGCTAACCGTGTTCGTCAGAAGCCTCTCAGAGTTATCCTTGACGGTCTCGGAAAGGACGCTGCAAAGATCATCTCCAGAATCAACGGCTTCACATATGTTGAGACAGAGTATGACTATAAGACAGGCGAGCTCAAGGAGCTCTCCAGAACATGCTACTCCAAGAATCCTGATTCTCCTAGAGCTAAGGTTAACTGCTATGGTGCAGACGATGTTCAGGAAGGCGTTGCAATCCTCTGGAAGGAGAACGTTGACGTTTCCATCACAGGTAACTCCACAAATCCTACAAGATTCCAGCACCCTGTTGCAGGTACATATAAGAAGGAGCGCCTCGAGGCAGGCAAGAAGTACTTCTCCGTTGCTTCCGGCGGTGGTACAGGCCGTACACTTCACCCTGATAACATGGCTGCAGGTCCTGCTTCCTATGGTATGACAGATACTATGGGCCGTATGCACTCTGACGCTCAGTTCGCAGGTTCTTCTTCAGTTCCGGCTCACGTTGAGATGATGGGTCTTATCGGTGCAGGTAACAACCCGATGGTTGGTATGACTGTTTCCACAGCAGTATCCGTTGAGGAAGCTGCTAAGGCAGGCAAGTTCTGATCTTAAGAATAATCATTTGATGATATTGCCCCCGGAGTTTTTCTTCGGGGGCTTTTCATTTTCAAAGGCCGTCAAATGTCAGAATGACTTTTTGAGAGGACTTATTTTATTGCTTTTGCGGTTTGAGGCGGCAAAAATCCAGTGCTATTATGGATTTATCCTTATCCTCGGAGGTTTTTATGGACGCTGAATTTGTTCCTTTTTTGTTCAACACCTTTTGGGCGCTTGTTCCGCCGCTTGTTGCGATTGTTCTGGCGCTTATCACCAAAGAGGTTTACAGTTCTCTCTTTGTCGGAATCTCAGTCGGCGGTGTTCTTTATTCGCTGACTTATACGGCATCAGGCAGGATCGCTATAAATCCTGTAGGCGCATTGGAACATGTTTTCCAGAAAGGTATCATAGGTTCGCTTTCCGATCCTTATAATGTTGGAATCCTGGTATTCCTTGTATTCCTTGGAATAATCGTTTCCTTGATGAATAAGGCGGGCGGTTCTGCCGCGTTCGGCAACTGGGCTTCCACTCACGTAAAGTCCAGAGTAGGTTCCCAGCTTGCTACGATCGGTCTGGGCGTATTGATCTTTATCGATGACTACTTTAACTGCCTGACAGTCGGTTCAGTTATGAGACCTGTTACTGACAGACAGAAGATCTCACGTGCAAAGCTCGCATATCTTATCGATGCTACTGCTGCTCCTGTCTGCATCATTGCACCTGTATCCTCATGGGCTGCTGCAGTATCAGGCTTCGCTCCGGAAGGCACAAACGGACTCATGCTCTTTATCAGAGCGATCCCTTATAATTACTATGCTTTGCTTACAATCCTTATGATGGTCCTCATGGTTGTTTTCAAGATCGAATTCGGACCTATGGCACGTCATGAGAAGAACGCCAAGAACGGCGATCTTTTTACTGTAGAACCGCCCATTCAGAAGGCGGAAGAGAATATCGAGAAGAGGGGCAAGGTTATTGACCTCGTTCTTCCTGTCGTTGTCCTTATCATCTGCTGCGTAATCGGAATGCTCTATACCGGAGGATTCTACGGTACTGAATTACAGGGCAATTTCTTTGAGAGATTCGTTGAAGCATTCGCTAACAGTGACGCTTCCGTAGGTCTTGCTTACGGTTCGTTCGGCGGCATCGTTTTCACAGTCATCTTCTATCTCTGCAGAAGAGTTCTTAAATTCAAGGACTGCATGGCCGGCGTTGAAGAGGGATTCAAGGCAATGGTCGCTCCTATCACTATCCTTACACTCGCATGGTCTTTGAAGGCTATGACCGAATCTTTGGGCGCAGCAGAATTTGTAGCAGGTATCGTAGAAGCATCCAAGGGTGACTTTAATATGCTGCTTCCTGCGATCATATTCCTCATTGCCTGCGGCCTTTCATTTGCGACAGGTACATCATGGGGTACATTCGGTATCCTCATTCCTATCACGCTTGAAGTATTCAAGCTTACGGATCCCGATCCGGCAAAGGCAACACTTGCTGTTATCTGCGTATCCGCATGTATGGCAGGTGCTGTTTGCGGCGATCACTGCTCACCGATCTCTGATACGACCATCATGAGCTCTGCAGGTGCACAGTGCAACCACATCGCTCACGTATCCACACAGCTTCCTTACGCGCTTACCTGCGCAGCTGTGTCATTCATTACATATCTGGTTGCAGGTTTCGCCAAGAACGCTTTCCTCTCGCTCTTTATCGGAATCGCCTTGATGGTAGGAATGGTTATCCTTCTGAAATATGTCTTCCCTACGACTGATGTTGCTTCTGATTCTGCTTCTTCGAAGAAAGCGACTCCGACACCTGAGAAAGAATGATCGCGCCGAACATGATAAGGCACCCTGCCAGCTCTCTTGGCAGCATGTTCTCGTGAAGGATTATCGCAGCGGAAATGACTGCGAAAACCGACTCGAGGCACATTAAAAGAGAGGCAACAACGGGACTTGCTTTTTTCTGTCCCAGTATCTGAAGAGTATACGCAATGCCGCAGCTCATTATTCCCGAATACAAAAGGGAAGGGGCTGCGGTTTTTATATCTGCTATTACAGGGCGCTCGAAAATGAACATCGCGACAATGGATATGATCGCAGCAACGAAGAACTGCATGAACGACAGCTGCACGCCGCTGGTCTTTCCGTCTTCGACGAACTTGTCTATGAGCATTATCTGAACTGCATAGAAGATGGCGCAGATGAGCGCCAGGATATCGCCGAGATTGATGTTCGTGAGTTCAGCCGGATTGATGCAGAGAAAGAACAGACCGATAAGTCCGATGAAGATAGAGACCCATGTAAGCACAGCGATCTTTTTCTTTAAGAACATGACCGAGAAGAGCGGAACGAAGAACATATAGAACGCGGTGATGAACGCGATCTTGCCTGATGTCGAATAGTAGAATGCGAACTGCTGGAAGTTCTGTGCGAATGAGAAGACGATACCGAGGATAAGACCCTTTTTAAGAGTTTCTTTGCTTAAGTCAAAACCCTTATTGATTATGAGCGTGAAGGGAAGAAGAAAGAGCATTCCGAGCGTGGTCCTTATTCCCGTGAATGTGAATGCGTCGATGCTCTGCATGCCGATCGACTGGGCAACAAAAGACGAGCCCCAGATGATGGCTGTGATAAGAAGCAAGATTATTCCCTTTGGTGTAGTACGGCGCATATATACCTCTCTTTTAGCAAGAGAAATATATATTAATAGAGTGGGTTTTGCAAGAAATCTGCTGAATTGTGCTTAATTAAGAATGAAGTTGCTGAGACTGTTCTCTTCCCAGTTTACGTATTGGTACCTGGTCCAATCGTTCATGGTGTAAAAATCAATGGAAGAATCAATGCCCCACCAGTTGTATTCCGGAGTCATTATTCCTTTGCCGGTATCAGGAAGATGTATCTCGGCGGACACAAAGAAGGTGCCTGACAATAACAGAGCTATGATTAATGCGGTTAAGGAAAGGATGCGTTTTTGTGTGCGCCCGAGAACGTCAATCAGTGTCTTGCCCACAAGGATGCAAAGGCAGATCAGAGCCGGCATGCTGCCTCTCGAACACAGATCGTTAAACCGTCCTAATTCAAGGAACGGGAACACAAACAGACATATTGAAGCGGCATACAGGATCGGTTCTTTTTTGTTCGCTTTAAAAAGGAATAAGATCCATAATCCCCAGGAGAGTTCCTGCAGCAGTAATACTAAAGGAAATTGTCCGTAATCAACGAGGCTCAGACCAATCTTTGCGCTTGCAGGTTTGGTCTGCATTATGTTTCCGGCCAGATAGAGCAAGAACAATATAGCTGATATGATACCCGATATGTTTTCGATGCTTATTATGCTTCTCAGAGACGTTTTTACGCTCTTTTCCTTGATCAGATCCAATATGAAAAGAATCAGCATAAGTCCTGTCATGCCGATAAACGAGAAAACGGAGAACGCTATTAACGGGGCAACTAAAAAGGCCCAGAACTTATAGTTCCTGCGCAGCCTGAATAACAGTGCGGTTACTATCAAAGAAGGAACAAACTGCGGATAGACATAACGAAGAGACGTCAGATTCGATACAAACGAGACGTTTATATTATCGGAAATCCAGTGTACGGATGCTATCGGCTGGTCCGGATAAAGATAAATGCAGATGAACTGCATCAATGCATTAAAAGGAGCAAACAAGAGAACTACAAACAACAGGATAAGTATATATAAGGGTTTGCCTTTACCGTTTTTGTTTGCCAGCGTTTTATAAAGGATCAAAACGGCAAGAAGAAGACCTGCCGCATACCATATGACAGAAAAGTCCGATGCAGCCTCAAACCTTGAAGTCATCTTCCCGAAAAGCGCGGGAACTATATATCCTGCAATGTAATAGCATAAAACACCTTTAGTGCCGTTAGCCTCAAAACGGACGGGCCAGTGATGTTCGATAAGGTCTTTGAGAATAAAGTTGTGTTTGGTCGCATCGTATGGTTGTTCTGTAAAACCGCCAATACCGAGCAGATAGGACATTATCAGAATTACCGCAAAGCTGATAACCGAATAGAGGATCACAGAAGGAGTCATCTTTATTCTTGAAGAGTCTGCCGACAGTTCTTTGTCGAACAGGATCTTGTACAGTGAGAATAAAACTAAGAGAGCCACAGGTATGGATAACCATAACTTGAGCCATGAAAGCATAAATATAATGATCGGGATATAAAGATATCCTAAAGCTACAGTTTCTATAAAAGATAAAGGCTTTTTCACAATCTGCATTTTTAAATTATAGCACCTAAACAGATGCTCTGAAACACACAGATGTCTTCACTTGACACATACCCTGTAGGGGTATATCATACATGTGGTTAATATACCCGTAGGGGGTATATCACAGGAGGTAGCATCATGGCAGAAAAGAAGTGCCCGCATTGCAGAACAAAGAACAGATCAGAGCAGGAAGTTAAGGACCTGATCACAAGACTTAACCGTATCGAAGGCCAGATCAGGGGCATCCGCAAGATGGTGGAAGAAGATGCTTACTGTGTTGATGTGCTTACCCAGGTGAGCGCTGCGAAGTGTTCTTTGAACAGCTTTTCTAAGGTTCTTTTGGGTAACCATATTAGGACTTGCGTTGCTGAAGATATAAGGAACGGTTCTGACGAGAAGACTGAAGAGCTGGTTGAGCTCTTGCAGAAACTTATGAAATAAACATCAACCTTAGAATGCGTATTCTTGATGGAAAACAAAGAAGTTAAAACTGAAAAGTATCTGGTGACAGGCATGAGCTGTGCGGCATGCCAGGCACACGTCGAAAAGGCTGTAAATGGTGTTAAAGGCGTGGAATCCTGCAGCGTGTCACTGCTTACGAATTCCATGAATGTTACCGGAACTGCCAATGAAGCTGCGATAATCAAGGCTGTCGAAGATGCCGGCTATGGAGCATCACCTGAAAGATCAGAAGGCAAAGCCAAAGGGCAGCTTTTTGCGGGCATGGAAGAACAGCTGGAGAATAAAGAGATCCCTGTTCTCAGGAACAGGCTCATCAGTTCGGCTATATTCCTGCTTGTGCTTATGTATTTCTCGATGGGCGTGTCAATGTGGAACTGGCCTGCTACGGAGTTACTAGAACACAATATGGTGGGAATAGGGATCATCGAGATGCTTCTTTCTGGCATTGTTATGGTGATCAATAAGAAGTTTTTTGTAAACGGATTTAAGGCGCTCATACATAAGAGCACGAATATGGATACTCTGGTTGCGATGGGATCGGGTATTTCGTTCATTTATAGCTTTGTAACATTGTTACACATGACAACGGCGGGCTCTCACGAGGTTCAGATGGAGATGATGAACGATCTGTATTTCGAGTCCGCAGCCATGATCGTGACCTTGATAACGATAGGAAAACTCTTAGAAGCCATATCAAAGGGACGCACCACAAATGCTCTCAAGGGCCTGTTAAATCTCCAGCCGAAGACTGCTGTTCTTATAAGAGATTCAAAAGAAGTCACGGTGCCTGTTGAAGAGGTCATGGCGGGAGATATATTCGTGGTAAGACCGGGCGGCGCTATCCCTGTTGACGGCATTATCAAAGAAGGCGAATGTGCCGTTGATGAATCTGCACTTACAGGAGAATCGGTTCCTGTTGATAAAGCATCAGGAGATAAGGTCTCAGCAGGAACTATAAACCGTTCAGGCTTTATTACGTGCAGAGCGGAAAAAGTCGGCGAAGATACGACGCTTGCGCAGATCATTAAGATGGTGAGCGAATCCTCAGGTTCAAAAGCTCCGATCGCAAGGATCGCAGATAAGGTATCAGGCATTTTCGTTCCTGCAGTTTTAATCATTGCTGCATTGGTTTTGGTCATCTGGCTTATAACTGGCGCAGATATCGGATATTCGCTTACGAGAGCAATATCAGTGCTTGTTGTAAGCTGCCCCTGCGCTTTAGGTCTTGCAACGCCTGTTGCGATAATGGTTGGTAATGGTGTCGCTGCAAAGAACGGAATTCTCTTTAAGACGTCCACTTCACTGGAACAGACAGGCAAAGCGGAGATAATCGTTCTCGATAAGACAGGAACCATTACAAGCGGTGTTCCCGTGGTAACTGATGTAATCCCGGTAAATGACGAGGCAGAGCTTCTCAAAGCTGCTTACGCGCTGGAGAATGCCAGCGAGCATCCTCTCGGCAAGGCAGTAACAGAATACTGCAAAGAGCATGGTATCGAACTAAAGAAGATAGAAAACTTTAAGGTTCATACAGGAAACGGTCTGGAAGGAACTCTTGAAGGAAGGATCTTAAGAGGAGGAAATCTCAAGTTTATAACAAGTGCCGGCAAGGTTTTCGAAGACAAGGCAAAGGCACTTGCAACAGAAGGAAAGACACCGTTATTTTTTGAGACTGACGGCAAGCTTACGGGCATCATCGCCGTTGCTGATACGATAAGGGAAGACTCTTCTGAAGCCATAAGTGAATTGAAGGATCTCGGCCTTTATACGGTAATGCTGACGGGCGATAACAAAAGGACAGCAGAAAGCATTGGTAAGCTCTCCGGAGTTGATATGACCGTTGCTGATGTCCTTCCCGGCGACAAGGAAAACATAGTCAAAAAGCTTAAGGAATACGGCAAGGTAATAATGGTCGGTGACGGCATTAACGATGCACCTGCGCTTACCTCTGCTGACATCGGAATCGCGATTGGAGCAGGCACCGATATAGCAATCGACGCGGCGGATGTTGTGCTCATGAAATCGAGTCTCAAGGATGCTGCAGCGGCTATAAGGATTTCCAGAAGGACGATAAGGAATATCCATGAAAATCTCTTCTGGGCATTCGTCTATAACGTTGCGCTGATCCCTGTTGCAGCAGGTGCTTATGCGGCTTTGGGCGTTACCATGACTCCTATGTTCGGTGCTGCTGCAATGAGTCTTTCGAGCTTTACGGTATGTATGAACGCGTTAAGGTTAAATCTTGTAAAGCCATACGATACAAAGCGTGACAAGGCCAAAAGTGATATCAGGAACAGACTTAAAGATTTAGAAATCAAAAATGAAAAGGAGATAAACACTATGGAAAAGACGATCAAGATCGAAGGCATGATGTGCGGACACTGCGAAGCATCCGTTAAGAAGGCTCTGGAGGCCTTAGACGGCGTTATCTCAGCTGATGTATCTCACGACAAGGGAACAGCTGTCGTAACACTCGAAAAAGATGTTGCGAATGAAGTTCTTACTAAGGCTGTTGAGGATAAAGATTTTAAGGTAACGGGTATCGAATAATCCTCAAAAAAGAATTATCGGTAATTACACCTTCCCGTATTGTATAATTATATGGTACGAGGTGGGGACTATGATACATATATTAATTGTTGAAGACGAGAAACCGATATCAAATCTTATCAGGATGAGCCTTACAAAAGCAGGCTATTCATGCATGTGCGCATATGACGGCGAACAGGCTCTGGATATGGTCATGAATAACGTTTTTGACCTTATCCTTCTTGACGTAATGATCCCGAAGATAGACGGATTTTCTTTGATGCAGTATATTCGCCCGATGAAGGTTCCTGTAATTTTCCTTACCGCCAAAAACATGGTTGAGGACAGAGTTAAGGGACTTGAATTGGGTGCTGAAGATTACCTTGCGAAGCCTTTTGAGATCATTGAGCTCTTAGCCAGGGTAAATGTTGTTTTGCGCCGTTATAACAAGACTGATACAGAGATCACTATTGCCGGTCTTACCATAGATACCAAGGCCATGATCGTTTATAAGAACGGCTATCAAATCCCGCTTACACCTAAGGAGTATGAACTGCTTCTTCTTTTCGCGAGGAATCCGGGAATTGCCATGTACAGGGAAACGATCTATGAGCGCGTTTGGAACGAACCGTTCCCATACGGAAGCAAGACTGTCGATCTCCATATTCAAAGACTTCGTAAAAAACTCGGCTGGGAAGATGTCATTCATGCCGTGCCTAAGGTGGGATACAGGCTGGAGGCCGATTAATGCGATTCAGGCAGAAGATGCTTCTCGTAATGGTTTGGCTGCTCACATTGAGTTACGGTGTGGGCGGTGTTTTTCTGATCAGGCAGAATTTTAAGAGTACATTAAGCCAGATCAAGAAGAACAATGAAGAATCTTACGAGATGATCCTTCAGTCTGTACAGCTGGTTAACTTCGTTGATATCCAGCAGGACTTTTCAAGTATCAGTAATACGCTCGAAAAAATGAACACATCCGACAGTATCGTCGGAATAAAGCTCATGAAGGGCGATACTGTCTTGTATCAGACCGGTGAGACTATTACCGATTACGACAGCCAGGAAGAATTCGAATCGTTGATGTTTTCGAGAGATGCGAGATATTTCTATCAGATAAGCGGAAGCGTTAACACTGACAATACGCCGCTCAAGTTGATAATCTTATACGATATTACTCCCGTGTATGCTGCAAGAGATGAACAGGTCAGAACCTACCACCAGATCTTTCTTTTGATGATCGTTATCGGAGGATTTACTGCGTGGATCACCACATATCTCATGACCAAGCCTCTGGCTAATGTATCGAAAACGGCGCGTGACCTGGCTTCAGGAAATCTCGATGCCAGAGTCAATCCTAAGGTTTTAGATGAGATAGGTCAGTTAGGTTCAGACTTCGATAACATGGCTGACAGATTAGCTGACAACATCAATGAGCTTAAGCTCACGATGGAACACCAGGACCAGTTTATGGGAAGCTTTGCGCATGAATTAAAGACTCCTATGACTTCGATCATCGGTTATGCGGATCTTTTACGAAGCCAGTCGCTGACGGGCGAAGAAGCGCAGGAAGCTGCAAACTATATTTTCTCTGAAGGAAAGAGACTCGAATCGCTCTCGCTTAAACTTTTGGATCTTCTCATGATGAAGAAAGAGAGCATTAAGCTTATTCCTGTTGATATGAAGCAGATGATAGACAATCTTACGATGCATCTGCAGCCTGTATATACGAAAAAAGGAATTATGCTCCAGAGCCGTTGTGAGCGTTGTATTTGCTATGCAGAGCCGGATCTTTTCAGTTCCGTTCTTACGAACCTTCTGGATAATGCCAGAAAGGCGATAGATAACGGCGGAAATATCATGATCGTCGGTGAGCGTGTCCAGGGATTTTACAGGATCCGTGTTTACGATAACGGAAGAGGTATGCCGGAAGAAGCTATCAAGCATATTACCGAGGCTTTCTACCGTGTCGATAAATCGCGTTCGAGAGCGCAGGGCGGTGCAGGCCTCGGTTTAACGCTCTGTAAGGAAGTCATCGAGCTTCACGGCGGAACGATCGCATTTGCTTCGAGAGAAGGAAACGGAACATGCGTTACCGTTACAATTAGGGAGGCCACGTTATGAAAAAGATAAGCACTTTCATTACAGCGGTCTTTTTCCTCATGGCAGCGGCTTTGGGCTGGTTTATACCTTTGGCCACATTTAATGTTGAAGATAAATTAGCTGAAGGAAAACATCAGAAACTGGATATCGAGAAGATCAACCTCTCATACAGGGACGACCTTGCGATGAACCAGAAGATCAACATAGTAAGCTATGAATACATGATATCGAGTTCCATTGAACTCGATAAAGGTGTCTTTAACCAGAAAGAAGACATCGACCGCATAATGACTGAATTCATGACCGACTTTACGGGATTAAGATTTTCTGCTGCTTATGGCGCAAATTCAAAGCCGGTACTTTTAAACCTTGCAAACAACAGAGGCACAATAGTTATTTGGGTCGTTGACTGCCTTATCAGCGAAAACTGGAGCATCCAGTGTTATGTTGATGACAGGACCGGTGCGATCCTGCATTGCGAGATGTACGGAAATCCCGATGCATGGAGCAGCTTTGTCGAAGGCTCACAGACCTATTCTGATCCTGCAAAATCGATAGCTGAGAGATACAGCAACGCTTTATATAATCATTATCAGAGACAGCTCTCTGCAAAGCTCGTTACATACCATATGGTTTTGGAACAGCCCCTGGATATGTCAGTAGGATACAGGCTCGTATTCAGGGATGCGAAAAACTATACATTCCAGGTAACTGTAAACGTCGGATACTATAACGGTACGATCGAAGCCTTCTGATTGTTTCGTAATTGATGCCGTTTTGATGCCGATTTAGTACTTTTTTGATTTTTTCCTTTGCCATAATAAGCTCAGAAGTTAAGCAAAGGAGAAATGAAAATGTTTCCTGATCTAGCTATAAAAGTAAAAAACATTGCCGCAAATATGGGGAGCGGATTTGTTGTGATTGCGGGCTTTCTGCTCGCAATCACTATGGTGTTCGTTATGGTCTTTGCACGTTGGAACGGAGTAAAGAACAGTGCTTCTTACCGCATGGACGATGACAAGCCCAAGATAGAAACAACGATCGATAATTCAGGACGCGTTACTGTAGTAATACCTGAAGCAGATTAAGTTAGTTAATCTTCACCGACAAAAACATTCCAGGATGCAATCTCTGTATCACTTATGGTCTTCATAATGAGTTTTGCATTGTCGAGAAGATAGTCGCTGTAGCCCGAAGACCAACCGCGTTTAACCAGTTCCTTGACAATCTCGCCGCTTATTCTCTCTATTAGTTCAACCTTACCCGAACTTTCTTCTTCGCTCATTTGAGAAAGCCTTAAAAGCGGCTCAATCACGCTACTCAAGGTGGTAAACTCATTCATCGCTCTGAAACGCCATTTGTAATATGGCATATACCGGCCGTTAAGAAGGAACAATGCCGCAGTTATCTTGTATATGAATTCTGTAACGCAACAATAAGCGGCCCCTACGTCACCACGTTTTATAGAGCGAATATAGTTGAATTGCCCGGTTTTACCCGCCATGGCAAGGTCTGCAGCGACTTTCTTCTTCATTACATCTTCCGGATAGAATCCGGCCCATACATTTCTAATAGAACTAAACTTGGCCGAAGGGTCACGGAATACTTTTCCGTTGACTGCTTCGGCTAAATGCATTTGGGGCGTAGCGAGCCAGTCTTCAGTCGTTACAGGCGCATGTGTCATTCCTGTATGTTCGTAAAAGAATTCTTCTATGCTGTGGACTCCTACACGGTGGCTCCTCGCGCCGGTCATTATATTGCTCGGTTCAGCCATTCCGACATCGCTTCTGTGATTTAAGATGAATTCCTGAACGGGAAGGTCATCGTATGCTTTTTGGAGATCGTCTCCGATCTTCTTTTTGAGATCTTCGGGAAGCCATAAGCAGAAGCCAGGTGCGTAGTCGTGGTCTCTCGAGATATAGTCATCGTAACCGAAACATTCTGATGTCTGGCCGGCAAGTCCTGCCGCTATTTGGTCTTTATACTCGGCGAAATCCTTTTCGAGCATCGGAAGGCCGTATTCTTCGAAAAATACTTCAGATATCTTAAGTCCGTTCCACATAATAAAGAGCACCTTTGCGACATAGAATTAAAAAAGAAGCGCTGAATATCAACGCTTCTTTTATTTTACATTAGTTTTTTGAATTTCTATTATTTAGCAGCTGCCATCTGCTGTGCTTGTACAGCGGTAATGCAGATAACTCCTGCGAGCTCTTCTACGCTGCATCCTCTTGAGAGGTCATTAACAGGGGCTGCAAGACCCTGGAGGAAGCTGTAAGCTTCAGCCTTGCCGATTCTCTGGATGAGCTTATATCCGATGTTTCCGGCTTCAAGGTTAGGGAAGATGAGAACGTTTGCCTGACCTGCAACGGGTGAGCCGGGAGCTTTGGAAGCGCCGATCTCAGGAATGATCGCTGCATCGAGCTGTAATTCGCCGTCCAAGAGGACATCAGGATACTTTTCCTTAGCGATCTTAACTGCTTCAACAACCTTATCAACGAAGGGGTGATTTGCTGAACCCTTTGTTGAGTGGCAGAGGAAAGCGACCTTTGCCTTTTTACCGATGAGGGCTTCGAAAGAAGCAGCAGACTCAGCACCGATCTCAGCTAATTCCTCAGGATTCGGATCCTGCATCAGAGCACAGTCAGCGCAGAGGATGATTCCGTCTTCGCCGATTGACTTATCGGGAATATCGAACATGAAAGCGATAGATGCGATCTTTCTTTCAGGTGCTGTCTTAATGATCTGAAGAGCAGGGCGGAGCATGTCTGCTGATGTATGGCATGCGCCGGATACAAGACCGTCAGCATCGCCTGCTTTCACCATCATGATTCCGAAAGTGAGCTTGTCGCTTTCGATGAGGCTCTTTGCCATTTCAAAGGTCATGCCTTTCTTGGCTCTGATCTCAGCTAAAAGTGTTGCATACTTATCGATCTCGGTTGACTTTGTGTGATCAAGGATCTGTACGCCTGTAAGGTCAGCACCGAGCCTTGCTGCAGAACCCATGACTTCTTCTTCGGTTCCGATGATGATGGGCTGTGCTGTCTTTTCTGCTAAAACTTTAGCAGCTGCGAGTATTGTTCTGTCGTCTTCAGATTCGGGAAGAACGATAGTCTTAACGTCACTTCTTGCTCTTGCTTTTATTGTCTCGATAAAGCTCATATTAATTCTCCTTAAAGATAATCGAATCCTTCAAATCTCGGCTTACCGGGATATGTCTTAGCCTGTTCTTCGCCTCTTAATACTCTGAGTGCCGCAGCTCTCATAGCCTCATGCTCAAGTTCGCCCGGGTAAGATGCAACAGGTGCGATCCAGCCGCAAGCTTCGTTGATGCCGTCGTAAACATCCTGGAAACGCATAAGGCCGCCTGTTAAGACGATACCGTCAACTTTTCCGTGAAGAACGCAAGCCATGGAACCGATCCACTTTGTGATCTGATATATCATGGCATTCCAGATAAGAGTAGCCTTGGCATCGCCCGCTTCGACCAAATCGTGGATCGTATCTGAGTTTGATGTGCCGAACCAGGAAGAAAGACCGCCTGTAGCAAGGCAGAGGCTCCTGATCTCTTCTTTGGGTCTGTCCATCAGCTTTGTGAGAACGTCAGTAACTGCCATTGTTCCCATTCTCGTAGGAGTCATAGGGCCGTCACCGCCGCTGCCGTCATTTGCATCGATCATTCTGCCGTGCTGGTGAGCGGTGATAGTGATACCGCCGTCGATGTGGCAGACGATAAGATTCATCTCGTTATATTTTTTGCCTACGCTCTTAGCGTACTTGTGAGCTGTTGCGCGGAGGTTAAGTGCGTGTGTTGCAGATGTTCTGTAAATGCCCTTAACGCCTGTGATCCTTGCTACGTCCTGATATTCGTCAACGACAATGGGGTCGACCATAAGGAGTCTTCCGCCGAATTCGTCATGAAGCTGCTTGGCCATTTGGACGCCGAGCATGCTGGAGTGGTAAACACCGCCCTTTGCTTCACGGATATCATTAACGAGCCTGTCATCTACTTCATAAGTGCCGCCTTCGATGGGGTAGCATGCGCCGCCTCTGCCGACGATGGCATCAACACCGGTCAGATCGATATTGTTGTCGTTTAGCCATTTCTTTACATATTCCATGCGGTAATCCAGCTGGTCGTTAATCGTGGGAAAATTCTTTAGAATCGCTGAATCGTGGAATACATTGCCTTCGAGTACGCTTTTCTCGTTCTCGAAAAACTCGACTTTGGTTGACGTGCTGCCAGGATTTACTACGAATATCCTGAATACTTTTGATTCTGACATAGAATTTTCCCTCTTTTCATAAAGATAACTACGACAGTATACACGTATTTTGCCTGAAAGATATATACATCAACCAGTAAAATAATTAAGGTAATGTTAAGGTGCAGTTTGGTTGCTATTAATGAAAAGTAAGTATTATTTTAGTGAGATTACTTTAGGTTTTGGCCGCAAAAGGGATTTTGGAGGGATTTATGGAAGATAAGGCTTTGCGTAAGGGTTTATCGGTAGCAGCGATAATACTTACCGTAATATCCGCGCTCTTGATAAGTTTTAATAATGCTAACGGCATTGTTTACGGCGATCATGTGAAAATATACGGCATGCCTTTTATCGCCGCTTTCGGAATAATGCTTTTAACCGTTTTAGTAGTTCTCGCACGCCGCTGCAACAGCACTGATACCGTTGAAGAGACGGTAGCTGCCATAGCATCCAGATATGCTATATGGGGCTGGTGTTTCATATTCCTCATAAGGTTTGCGTCAACTGCCTGGGAGCTTTTCTTCCCGGAGTTTTACAAGGCTCATTTCGCAACGATATATCTTCTCATGAATTCGTTCAATGTAAGCGTAGTCGGATGCCTTGTTCTGGGACTTTCCCTCAAAGCGCTTCCTTCGGTAAAGATCGAGAAGAGAAATCTTACTTTCGGACAGATCCTGCTTCTTATTCTGATGGTATATGGTCTGGGCCTTGCAGGATCGATGATGGGCATGCCGATCCATGGTGCGCTGACAGCTGTCACATATTTCAGGGACGCTTCAGCAGAAGAAGCAATGAGCAATCTTAAGAACAGCATGATACTCGGTTCCGACAGCTTTATCAGGATCCTGACAGTAGGTATCCTTCCTGCGATCTTTGAGGAACTCTTATTCAGAAAGTTCATGATCGACCGTACACTCCGTCATGGCGAGTTTTTAAGCTGCGCTCTGTCGGGAATCATGTTCGGTATCTGGCACGGTAACTTCCAGCAGTTCTTCTTCGCATTCTTCTTAGGAGTTTTGTTCGCGTTTGTTTATATCCGTACAGGAAGGATCATCTACACCATGATCCTCCATGGAAGCCTCAATCTTATCACTTCTTCTGTTACTGTCGAACTTCTGTCTGAACTGATGAAGCGCATGGGCCTGGACATGAGCAGTGGAACTATAGATCCCAATATCGATTACGATGCTATGGCTAAGTCCATTCTTCCGATCGTGCTTCTGATACTCGTTTGGCTCCTTGTTCTTGGAGGACTTCAGGTCTCCGGTCTTATCCTTGTTATCGTCAGACGCAAGAGGTTTAAGCTCATGCCGATAGTAGGGGAGCTCCCAAGAAAAACGATCCTTCATACCATGACGCACAGTGTAACGATGTGGGTATTCTTCGCTTTGGCACTGCTTCTGTTCGCAAATACATACCTGCCTGACATATTGGCACTGTTCTTCCCTTAAATAACGGACTTTGACGTACAAATCAGCCGGAGAGAATAAACAAAAAATTAAAAGAGGTTGTCCGTTTGGACAACCTCTTCTATTTAGCAAATCAGTTGATAAGAATTACTTCTTGCACTTCTTAGAAGGCTTTGTGTTAACCTTATCCTTGAGTGCCTTACCAGCCTTGAACTTAGGAGCTGTGCAAGCCTTGATCTTTGTAGCAGCGCCTGTCTGAGGATTACGGCCAGTTCTAGCAGCTCTCTCGGATGTCTCGAATGTACCGAAACCAACGAGCTGAACCTTACCCTTGTTCTGGAGCTCATCAGAAACTACTTCGATGAAAGCCTTAACTGCAGCGTCAGCATCCTTCTTGGAGATGTCAGCCTTAACAGCGATTGCATCAACTAATTCTGTTCTGTTCATTATTAATTCCTCCCTTGGAATATGGGTTAATTACTTTGCCGGAGGGCCTTTCGGCGCCGACAATGCCGATATTATAAAGTTCTTTGACATTAAAAACAAGAGAATTTGAGGCTTTTTGGAAAGAAAATTAGCTAAAAAGCCTTATTTTTAGGGATTTGTAACATTATTACGCCCTATTTATAAGGGGTTGACGCCCCTAAAATCGTGTGATAGTATAATGAACAAATGAACATATGAGCAATCGTTCATATGTTATGCGGAAGGAGAAGCTGATATGCCGCACAATCACGAGGAACTTTTAGAGCATGTTAAAGCTGAAATGCCCAAAGACGAGCTTTTGCAGGATCTGGGTGACCTTTTCAAGGTTTTCGGAGACACAACCAGGATCAAGATAATGTATGCGCTTCACGAAGACGAGA
The DNA here is from genome assembly GCA_003149065.1 of Ruminococcaceae bacterium R-25. Lineage (NCBI taxonomy): Bacteria > Bacillati > Bacillota > Clostridia > Eubacteriales > Oscillospiraceae > Ruminococcaceae bacterium R-25. The sequence goes on along the minus strand of QGFZ01000001.1, from coordinate 1,324,608 downwards.
TGTGCGTATGCGCGATCGCTGATCTCCTCGGAATGACACAGTCAGCTATTTCCCATCAGTTGAAGGTCTTAAAGGCAGCAAATCTCGTCACAACAAGAAGAGCAGGCAAGACAATTTACTACCGTCTGGCTGATGAACACGTTAAATCAATCATCGCTCAGGGATATGAGCACATTACAGAGTAATCTAATTAGAAGGAGATATACCTATGAAAAAGACATTTGAGTTGGAAGATCTTGATTGCGCTAACTGCGCCATGAAGATGCAGGAAGCTGTCAAAAAGATCCCGGGTGTTAAAGACTGCGAAGTAAGCTTCATGAAGCAGAAGATGACATTGGAAGCTGATGATGCCGATTTCGACAAGATCGTAAAGCTCGCAGTAAAGGCAATCGCAAAGGTCGAGCCCGATTGCACAGTATTACTTTAATCAAATGTGCCGCAGCCTAAAAACTGCGGCTTTTTAAAGAGGGAATTATTATGAAGTACAAGCTTACGAAAAAACAAAAGAAGATGCGCAACAGGATAATAATAGCTATTGCTCTGTTAGCTGTGACCGCTGTGACGCTTCATTTTGTTGAAGTTCCGTGGTGGGCTGAGCTTGTGCTTTATATGATCCCTTATGTAATTGCAGGCTACGATGTTCTCAAGACAGCGTTTATCAATCTTATTCACGGTCAGATCTTTGATGAGAAGTTCCTCATGATGGTTGCCACAGTAGGAGCGATTGTGACCGGTGAGTATCCTGAAGCTACTTTCGTAATGCTCTTTTATCAAATAGGAGAACTTTTCCAGAGCATTGCGGTCGGAAGATCCAGAAAATCCATTGCAAAGCTCATGGATATCAGGCCTGACAGCGCGACCGTTATCCGTGATGGCGAAGAACTCGAAGTATCTCCTGAAGATGTTCAGGTGGACGAAGTAATAATCGTAAAGCCCGGCGAGAAGATCCCGCTCGATGGTGTCATCATTGAAGGCGAGAGCTCTGTTAACCAGGCTGCTCTTACAGGTGAATCAGCACCTGTTGATAAGGCATTAAGTGATAATGTCATTTCCGGAACTCTGAATCTTACGGGTGTTATCAAGATCAGGACAACATCGACATTCGGACAGAGCACCGTATCTAAGATATTGGAGCTTGTTGAGAATGCTTCTGACAAGAAGGCCAAGGTTGAAAATTTCATTACCAAATTTGCAAGATACTATACGCCTGCCGTTGTTATTGCAGCGCTGGTACTTGGTGTGGTTCCTCCGTTATTCCTCGGCATCGGAAGCTGGGATATCTGGAAAGAATGGCTTACGAGAGCCTGCGTATTTCTCGTAGTATCCTGCCCCTGCGCACTTGTCGTATCGGTTCCGCTGTCTTTCTTCGGCGGTATCGGCGGCGCTTCCAAGGATGGTATACTCATCAAGGGTGCCGGATATATGGAAGTATTGTCCAAGATCGATACTGTTGTCTTCGATAAGACCGGAACGCTTACAAAGGGCGTGTTTGCGGTAGATGATGTTCATCCCAACCTGATCAGCAAGGCTGAACTTCTGGATATCGCAGCCTGCTGCGAGAGCTTCTCGAGCCATCCTGTTGCACAGTCGATCGTAAGAGCCCACGAGGGCCATATCGATAAGTCCTTGATAGGCGAAGTTACGGAGATAGCCGGAAAAGGCGTAAAAGCCGTTGTAGAAGGCAAGACATACTATTGCGGCAACGGACAGCTCATGGAGATCTGCGGAGCAGACTGGCATGACTGTCACCTGACAGGAACGATAATCCACATCGCACGCGAAGATGACGGCAAGTGTGAGTATTTGGGCCATATAGTTATCAACGATCAGATCAAGGAAGATTCCGAAGAGGCGATAAAGAGCCTTAAGAATGCCGGTGTTAAGCGTCTCGTAATGCTTACTGGCGACAAGAAGAGTGTTGCTGAGAATGTTGCCGGCAAGCTCGGTCTGACAGGCTTCTTTGCAGAACTCCTGCCTGCCGATAAGGTATCTAAAGTTGAGGAGCTCTTAAAGAACAGTAAAGGCAGACTGGCATTCGTCGGTGACGGAATAAACGATGCTCCGGTTCTCATGCGTGCAGACTGCGGAATCGCAATGGGCGCAATGGGTTCTGATGCTGCAATCGAATCGGCTGATGTAGTCTTAATGGATGATAAGCCGTCGAAGATCGCAGATGCCATAAAGATCGCGAGAAAGACGATGAGGATCGTTTGGGAGAACATCATTTTCGCGCTCGGCGTAAAGGCTGTAATACTCGTGCTCGGCGCACTCGGTATCGCAAACATGTGGCTCGCTGTATTCGGCGACGTAGGCGTCCTCATCATCGCTATCCTCAATGCCATGAGGTGCATGAGAAAGCTTAACAGGTAACAGTATGTTCTGGAATAAGATATCGCCCGTATATGACCTTTTCGAAAATGTATACAACCGGAAAGTTTATAAGGGCACGGGAATAAAGGTCGCAGAGTTCATAGATGAGACCGACAGCGTTCTTGAATGCGCTTGCGGAACGGGCGCGATAACAGAAGAAATCGCTAAGAAGGCTCAAAAGGTATTAGCTACGGACTTTGCAGAAGGAATGTTAAAGCGTGCTTCCCAAAAGTGCAGGAAGTACAGCAATGTTTCTTTCAGGCAGGAAGACATTACGGATATTAAGAGTGCTGATAACAGCTTTGACAAGGTCGTTGCAGGTAACGTTATCCATCTTTTGCCTGAACCTGAAAAGGCCCTGAATGAGCTCTTAAGGGTTGTTAAGCCGGGCGGTAAAGTGATTATCCCAACATATATAAACATGCTCAAAAAATCGTCCGGTATCGCTGTCAGCGTCATAAAGAAAATGGGCGCTGATTTCAAGAGACAGTTTGATATCGATTCTTATAAGAAGTTCTTTGAGGAAAAGGGCTTCAAAGATATTAAGTACTATGTCGTTGACGGCAGGATGCCCTGCGCCGTAGCGGTGATAACAAAGAAATAAAACTGTTGGGTTATAATAAGACCAGACTTGGAAAGAAATGCAGAGTTTGGTTATGTTTGATCCGAAGACGAACAAGTATCCGTATCCGATAGAGACAGACCGTCACTACCTTGAGATCCATAAGGACAGGGGGCTTGTCTTTGATGCAACCTATCCGTATATCGATAAGTCAGGATGGTTCAGGTTCAAGCAGAACATGGCCCGCATTTTCCTTAATGTGATCGTATTCCCTGTGGCAACAATACGTCTGGGCCTTAAGATCGAAGGAAGAGAGAATCTCAAGAAATACAAAGACGTTATTGACGGCGGAGTTGTTTCCGTCTGCAATCACGTGCATATGTGGGATTACATCGGTGTAATGAAGGGTATACGTCCCAGAAGATCCGGGCTCCTTGCATGGGCGCCGAATATAAACGGTGAGAACGGAACTCTTATCCGCATGGTAGGCGGTATACCAATCCCTGAAAATACTGTCGCAGGACAGAAGGTTTTCCTTAAGGCAATTGGCGGACTTCTTAATGAGCACGGCTGGCTTCACATCTATGCTGAAGGCAGCATGTGGGAATACTACCGGCCGATAAGGCCTTTTAAGCGCGGCGCATCGCTTATTGCAGTCAGCAACGATAAGCCGATAATCCCGTTGGGTTATTCATACCGCGAGCCGGGCTGGATAAGAAAGCATATCTTTAAGCAGATCGCATGCTTCACGCTCCATATCGGTGAACCGATATTTCCTGATAAGTCATTAAACCCTAAAGAACGAGAGAAGGACCTTACAATACGTGCAAACAAAGCGGTTTGTGCGCTTGTAGGTATCGATCCCGATAAAAACATTTACGAACCTGAATTCAACGACTCGAAACGTATCGATTACTATACGACCGAATATGGTGTCGGATATAAAGGTTCGTGGTAAGGAAACATAATGAAATACACCATTACACACATCAAAGGCGGAACGGATAACTGCTATCTTGTTTCAGACGGAAAGAATGCAGTGCTTTTTGATACTGCAAGCGGTGAATACCTTCAGCAGGTCATAGATGAATGCGGTAAATATGATCTGAAACTTATCGTGTTATCACACCCTCATTTCGACCATGCGGAAAATGCCGATGCGCTGTCTAAGAAGTTCAATGTTCCTGTAGCCTATAACGAGGCAGATGACGGCATCTTCGACGACTATAATTCACAGCCTTTGTATTCATACGGTATTGTGGGTTTTGTTGTGCTCAAGGCATCTCTGAAAGTCTTAAGCCAGACAAAGGTTATACGTCCTGAAAACCGTTTCTTTGTTAAGGAAGGCGACACTCTTGCGGACTACGGATTCCCTGATATTAAAGTCGTTGAGCTGCCCGGTCATTCAAATGGTTCGATAGGACTTCTGGTATCTGATGATGCAATGCTTGTCGGAGACGCTCTCGATAACTGGATCAGGCCGGCAACGGCTCATCTTTATACTGATCTCGAAGCTGAGAAAAAGACAGTCGAAAAGATCCGTTCATTCGGCAAAAGAACATACTACTATGGTCATGGAAAGCCAACAGATAAGTTCTGATTAAGTGACGCAACAGCGCGTTTCTTGTTTTCGCGCAAGGGCAATCTCATAATGGAGCTATCAAACCAAAGCAAAGGAGATAATGGTATGGAAACTAAAGATGTATTGAAAAAGATCCGTGAAGAAAATAATCTCACACAGGAAGAATTTGCAGAAAGAGTATTGGTTACAAGACAGGCTGTAAGTCGCTGGGAGACAGGCGAGACACAGCCTAACACAGAGACTCTGAAGATCTTATCAAGAGAGTTCAATGTGTCGATCAATACGCTTCTTGGAAGCCCCAGACAGCTTTACTGCCAGTGCTGCGGAATGCCGCTTAACGAAGACCTCAATATCAGCAGGGAGCCTAACGGAGACTTCAACGAAGATTACTGCAAATGGTGCTACTCAGATGGCGACTTCGTCTATGAGAGCAAGGACGACCTTTTGGATTTCCTTATAGAGCACATGCCGAATCCTGAGAACTTATCAGACAGCGACAGACGTGCCCAGTACGACGGATGGCTCTCAGAGCTTAAGCACTGGAAAGTAGTATAAGGGTAATAGGAATAGAACAAAGTAAATAAGGCATCTCCTCTTTGTTATAATGAGTGAAATCATTTAGAGGAGATGCTTTTTATGCGTGTCGGAATCATAGGCTATGGAAGTATGGGAAAGATGCTGCTCTGGAAGTTCTCAGAAGCAGGAAACATAGATAAACAGGACCTTTTTGTTTCAAACAGGACAGAATCAAAGCTTGAAGAAGCGAAGAACATAGCTAATGCGGTAAAAAGCAAAGAATTAGCCTCTTTGTGCGATATCGTCTTTGTCTGCGTGCGCCCCGTTGATCTTAAGGCTGTACTTGAAGATATAAAGGATTCAATAAATCCGGACGCTCTGCTCGTATCACTTAACGGAAGTGTTTCCTTCGAAACGATCCGCAAAGTAATAGATATTAAGACAGCAAAGGTCATTCCGAGTCTTACTGCCGAGATCGGAAGATCCCAGACTCTCGTGTGTTTCAATGACAAGGTAACAGACAAGGATACTCTTAAAAATCTCCTCTCCTGCATCGGTGATGTAATAGAGCTGCCCGAAAATGAAATGGGTATGGGATCAGAACTCGTAAGCTGCATGCCGGGTTTTATCGCATCGATCTTCGATGTCATCTGCAAGTCTGCAGAAGGACATACAGCAATCCCCAAAGAGCAGATAGTAAAGATGGTCCTCAGCACAATGAGCGCCACAGGCGACCTGATGCTTCAAAAAGAGATGTCATTTGAAGATGTCGTTACAAGAGTTGCCACAAAAGGCGGTATAACCGAAGAGGGCACAAAGGTTGTATATGAGGGATTCCCCAAGACGGCGGATCTGCTTTTTGAAAAGACACTAGAAAAAAGGCGCCTGACTACCGAGAGTGCAGAGAAGAGTTTCTAACTGCTAAACTGTCCCATTAATCGGCTTTTAAAAAGCTTCGTAAAACCTTAAAATTAGGTCAGAATGATTTTGAGGTATTTGCATGATAAGGTTTAAGACATATAGCGCTATAAGGCCTGTTTCACAGGAAGTTATAGCAGAAGCGGTAAAGAATTCCGACGGCAGAGAGCTGATCTTTGTTGCGCCTGAGTTTTCAAAGGCACAGATCGAGCGCGAAGTGTTGGCCGTCAAGGAACAGATATCAAAAGGAAACGGCACTATCGATACGGGTGACGGCATTCTTACTCTGTCATCTTCGCTTGTATCAGGCGATGTCATAAGTTTCAGAAAGCTTGCAGGAAATATCTTAGATGACTTAGGCACCAATTATGTCGCCGAAGGCGGTGAGATCATGCTCCGCAATGCAATCTATAACATCCTCGCCAATAACAAAGCAAGGCTCAATGCATTCGGCACGCTCTCATCCCGCATCGACTATATCAACATGATGATTGCCCTTTTAGGTGACTTCTCCAGATACGGCGTGGGGATCGACGAGATCGATGAGGCAGTCAAGGCCCTCGATAATTCATCTTCTTCAGTAGCTTTTATTAACAAGCTTAAGGATCTTCATCTGATCATGACGGAATTAGAGCAGATGAATTCCAAATACGGCTTAAATCTTTTGAGAGAGCCCATTGCGCTTGCATGCGATAAGCTGTCATCTATTGATCCTTCCAGCCTCTCGACGAGAAGGGCGAGCGGTCTTAAGGCTCTTTTAAATTCCAGGATAGTTTTTGTCGGATTCGGCGCTACGCGAATGCTTACACCCAAAGAGATCAAACTGGTATCGCTCCTGTCTGAATTAGGGTGTGATATTGAGTTTAATGTTATCTCAGGCGGCAGCGGATCTTCATTTTCTTCTGTCTTCAAAGCAGGTGAAGATTTTTCCGGTATGCTCGAAGGCCTGGGCGCTTCCTGCTCTAAGCTTGAGATTGCCGATAACAAAGACATCTTGAGCCTTATCGTTAACGGATTTGCATCTGATTCGAAGCCTGAAGGTATCAAGTGTGACGGCGAGGTAAGACTTGCTGAGCTTTCAGGTATCGATGACAGGGTGGGCTATATATTTAATGAGGTCATAGACCTTACCAGAAATCATGGCTACAGATACCGTGATATAAGGATCGTTTGCTGTAACGAAGATATCACTTCCAGGATGAGAAGCACGGCTGAGCTTTACGGCCTGGATGTCTTTATCGACCGTAAGATCGCATTGGGCGGAACTGTCGTTCCTTACATGATGCAGATAATATTAGAGCTCCCCAGAGTCGGGTATACTTTAGAGCTCATAATGAAGGCTATGCGCTCCGGAATGCTGAGGATCCCTCCTTATATTGCAGACGGCTTCGAAAACTACTGTTATGCAAAGAACATAACTGATTACGGCAGGCTTTTCGATGAAAAAGCCTATGTTGATGCCGATGACGGAGAACACAGGAAAAAGCTGAAATTCTGGATAATCGGCGGAACTGTACCTGGACTTGATGAAGGCTTTGTCGACAGCGGAAAGTTCTTTTATGAATATGTTGTCACGAGATCTCTTGTACCGCTTAAGAAAGCCTGCGAATCGATCTATAACGAGAAGACCTTATCCGGCAAAGCAAGAAAGAGCCTGGAATTCTTTAACAGCATGCGCGGTTTTATAGAACCTTTGAGAGACGAATTCCTTTCCAGAGGCGATGATTCAGCTGCCATAGCTCTGGTCAGAGGTTATGACGAACTTATAAGCCTTCTTATGTGTTCGACACACGAGATGAACGATTGTGAGATAAGCCAGAAAGACTTCCTCTCCATGATCAGGACTGACATGAGGAACCGTACGGAAGGTACTATTCCTCTGAAGGTCGATTCTATTGAGATAACGACTCCCGAGCATGCTTTTGTTACGCCATGCAAAGTGCTGTTTATCGTAGGTGCACAGAAAGATAATTTTCCTTATGTAAGAATGAGGGAAGGCCTTTTGAGCGGAACAGAACTTAAGAATCTTTCGTCTTCCACGGACAGGATCGAACTTCCTGACAAGGCTCAGAACAAGATGAGGGAAGAATTCGTTACCTGCTGTCTTACATTGGGTTCGGCAACGGATATCCTCTACATGGTTCATGAATACGGCAAGCCGAAGAGCCGTGTTTTCGAATATCTTGAGAGCTTTGTTCCTGAAGAGCACCACATAGTAAACACGTTCAGAAATCCTATAGCGGGTGAGGCTGTTAAGTTCAGACATAATGCCGAAGAAGCAAAGATACCCTCAGACGTTATGGACAGGCTCCTTACGACTGTTAAAACAGACGGCACGAAGGGCAGGGCTATCTATGCGAGCGTTTCTTCGATCGAGAGCTTTAAGGAATGTCCGTTCCAGTACATGCTCCAGAGACAGCTCCGTATATCGCCCAGAGAAGATAATACGAAGATTCAGGCTAATTCTTTCGGAACCCTTATCCACAGTATGTTTGAAGAAGCTTACAGGGGCTTAAGAGATGCTTGTGAAAGAGATCCTGAAAGGTTTGTTTCCATTGCAAAGAAGCTTCTCGAAAACGAAGACAATTATAATCAATATGCCGATATCTGCTTAAGAAAGGCAGCATCCGAGAGGGCTGTCTTCGGCTCCGTTGATGAGGCCGGAATGCCGACAGACAGAGTCTTTGAGATGGATACCTATGCCAAGCTCAGAAGAATGTTTACCAAGATGTTCAGGGGCGTTCTTGAAGATTCGGTTGCGACAGGTTTTGTTCCTGAAGGAATTGAAGAAAAAATCGGATCAAGAGAGTTTGAACTTAATATTCCGTACGAAGGAGTGGATCTGAAGTTCACAGGCTTCATCGACAGGTTTGATATAAAGCGTGATGAAGCAGGTAAGATCCATCTTAGGACCATTGACTACAAGAGCTTTGAAAAAGATGTGGATGCCCAGTCGCTTATTAACGGCACTCAGATTCAGCTGCCGGTATATTCGGGCGCGATCCTGGATAAGTATTCCAAAGAAGGCGATGCCGTGATCGACGATTACGGTTATGTCCAGGTCGGACTTAAGGCGGACGACAAGGGTGAGCCTCTGACCTGTGCGCCGAAGCTCTCGGGCTACGATGAGGAAGCAATGAATATTGCGATAGATTTCTCGAAGCACGTAATAAAGGAAAGCGTTGATGAGATAACTTCAGGAAAAGCTGATGCGGTTGTGGCAGAGCCTAAGCTCAAGCTCTGTAACTACTGCAGTTATAAGGGCTATTGCGGAAATGACCCGCAGGCACCCAAGTTCAGGGAACAATTGGATCTCAGCAGTTCAGGAAAATACGGTGTGATGGTCGCAAACTGCGAGGCATTTGCTAAACCCGCAAAATCCGGCAAGGCAAAAGCCGACCCGGGTTATGATGAAGTCACCAAGAAGATAGGTGCCGATAAGAACATGAAGAAAGCCGACAGGATAGCGATCCTAGGAATGAAAGACATTCTTGAAGGCACAGATGAAAAAGGAAAGGAGGAATGAGTTATGAAGTTTTCGGCTGAACAGGAAAAGATAATCAATGCGGAACTTAATAACAACCTCGTTTCCGCTTCTGCAGGTTCTGGTAAGACAACGGTATTAACAGCCAGGATCGGCGAAGAGATAATGAACGGCACTCTTTCTGTCGACAGGATGCTCGTTGTAACTTTTACGGAAGATGCAGCTGCGCATATGGCGGACAAGATCGAAGAGAAATTAAGAAGCCTCCGTAACGATGCTGTTCTTTCAGGCGATACAAAGATGGCGGCAAGATTATCCGATCAGATAGATCTCCTTCCCAATGCATATATTCAGACTATGCACGGCTTTTGTTCGCGTGTTATCAAGGAGAAGGGCTATCTTTTAGAAGCAGGTCCGATGGCTGATTTTACCGACCCTTCCTGCAGGATCCTAAGTGACAGCGAGCAGGGAGTTCTGCTTCAGACTGCGGTAGATTATGCGTTCAAAGCAATGTATGAATCCTGTACATCAGAAGAAGATAACTTCGTTAGATTTACGAGAAGGTTCGGTGACGGCAGGAATGACAATTCTTTGGCTGGTATCGTAACCGGCACTTATAAGACTTTGCGAAGTCTTCCGGATTATCTTGATGTCTGCGAAGGCTTTGTAAAAGCGCGTGAGGAACGTGATAAGAACGGGAAGATAATGTATTTCGAAAAAGAGAACGAAATACCGTTAGTTATCACCGAATATTTAGCGAATGTGAGATCAATGCTTGATGACAGCGATCTTGCTTCGGTTCTTGCTGATCACGAGTCTTATCAGATTGTAGAAGAATATTCGAATGACGAATTCATAAGCCTTATTAAGAGCAGGATTGATAATGTGATCGAGCACTATAAGACTCATAAAGGAGCTGATTTCTTCAGCTGTCTTGCGCCGCTTAAGGATATCGGAGATCTGAAATTCAAATCATTTTTCAGAGGTGCGGATCTTAAAGGCGATGACAGGCCGCTTCTTGCGATCGTAACCTTAAGGCACTTCCTGACACCTGATAAGTGGACTGATTCAAAATACGATAATCCTTACGACCTTCCCGAAGAATACAGCAGCCTTTTGGGCTTTACGGAAGAACAGGTCCTTTTGAACCAGAAAGAGGGAACTAAAGCCTGCAGGGCATTTGTCGATCTCTTGAAAAAGACTGACGAGTATTATGCAAGAGTTAAGAATAACATGCACGGCATGGATTATTCAGATCTCGAGCATACTGCATATGAGATTCTGAAAAATGACGAAGCGGCAGCTTTCTACCGTGAGAAGTTTTCTGAGATCTTTGTCGATGAGTATCAGGACAACACCAGGCTCCAGGATAAGATAATCGAAAAGTTCGAAAATCCGGAAGGCAATGTTTTCCGTGTAGGCGATATCAAGCAGAGTATCTACAAATTCCGTTTTGCAGATCCGAAGATCTTCGGTGCAAGGATGAAAGAATACGAGACCGGGTCAAAGAAAGGCGAAGTCTTTTATCTCAAGGAAAACCACAGAAGCACCTGCGAGATACTTTCATTTGCTAACTACATCTTCGATCAGATAATGAGCGAAAAGGCTTCTGAGATCGAATACGATAAGAGCCAGAGATTAAGCAAGGCAGCTGAAACGCCTCACGGTAATATCCCCAGGATAATCGTTGCTGACAGTGCTGTTCCTGCAGGAGATGACGGCGATAAGGTAAAACCTGAAAGAAGAGCCGTTCTTGCGGCCGTTGAGAGCGAAGTCAGAAGATATCTTGAAAACTGCACCAGAGTTGACGGAAGCAAGACCGAATTTAAGGATATCTGCATCCTGACAGCTTCAAATAACCAGGCAGAGACCGTTGCAAGATACCTTAACGGCTGCACCTTAAGCGACGGCAGAAAGATAGAAGCATCCGGAAGATTTACGACCGATGTTTTCGAAGACCTGGATATCCACAGGATAATCAATTTCCTTATCTGTCTTGGCAACGAGTACAGGGATGAGTATCTTGCGGGCGTCATGCTGTCTAATTACAAGTTCTCGAATTTCACGGTGGCAGAACTTGCGTCTGTTCAGGCGTTTATCCATGAATTAAGCGGCGATTCGATAGAAAAAGAGCCTTTGATGTTAAGGCTTCGTGTCTATATCGAAAAATGCAGTGATGAATTATCTGTCCGCGTTAAGAATTTTGTCGATACGTTCGACAGGATAAGAATGAGTTCGATGGTCTCTGATATTGATGACATAATCGAAATGATCTACAGAGAGACCGGGATCAAGGCAACTTTGGAATCAAGGGAAGGCGACAGCAACAAGTTCGACGTCTTTAAGGACTGGCTGTCTGAAAGCTTCAAATTGAGAGGTTCCGATATTTCGGGAATTGCTGCTGAACTGGAACAGATGAAGATCCAGATCAAGAAGGCTGATATCGAAGTTACCGATGCCAACAAGAACAAGATCACCACTATGACCGTACACAAGAGTAAGGGCCTTGAGTTCCCGTTCGTAATTCTCATTGCGACGGGCGGTATGGATGAGCGGAAAGATACTCTGTCGAGCATCATGTTCGATAGGGATGACGGCTTCCTTACTGAAGATTTCAATTTTGAAGATATCACCAGGAGCCATTCTTTTGAGCAGTATATCTACAAGATGAAGATGAGACTTGAGAGCAATGCCGAAACATGCAGACTCCTTTATGTAGCGCTTACGAGAGCAGAAGAAGACCTGTCTGTGATCACGACCTGTGACATCGACGACAAGACGAAGCAGAGCCCTATGAGAAAGGCTTTTACGCAGGCAACAGATTACAAAAACAGGCAGTTTGACAGAAGACACTGGCTTACGGGCGACATGAAACTTCCTTATTGCCTTTTCAGTGCCCTGGCGAGAAGTGTAGACGGCGCTAAGCTGAGAGAAATCGCTGAAACAGGCGATCTTAAGGAATGTAACATTGTTACATTTACTGATTTGGACGGTTCTGAAACCAAAGGTTTTGAAGTTTTGGAGATGAAGGGCGATAAGCTCGCTGAAATTTATGCCGCTTCGAAAGAGCAGGCAGAAGAGATCACAGAAGCTGAGAAAAAAGCTGAAGAAGGTGGGAAAAAGCCCGAATTTGATTCTGAAGGGAAACTGTTGCTGCCCGAATATAAGTACAAAGACAGCGTTGATATCCCTTTCAAGGTGTCGGTAACTGGAATTGCCGGTGACGGAAAGCCTTCAGATACGACCCATGTTGACCTTGCGATAAGGAGTGTTGATGATTTTGAGAGCGACAATGTATCGCTCCTTACATCTGCTGCAAAGGGTACGATCCTTCACAGGATAATGAGATTCATTGATCTTGAGGGCTTAAGGACAGGAAAGATAACATTTGAAGATGAGATAGATTCACTGATAAAGGGCGGATATCTCAATATCTGTTCTGATGATAATGCCAGGGAAGTTGCAGGCGAATTTAAGAACGGAATACTGGCTTTCTGTAATGACTTAAGGTGTGAGGACATTATAAAGAGCTTTGCAGATGGTACCGCCAGATCTGAGAAACCTATTGTTTTCGGCGTCTTTACGGAAGGAGACAAAGGAGATACGGCACTGGTACAAGGTATCATCGACCTGATCTACAAGACAGATGAAGGTTATACGATACTGGATTTTAAGACCGACCGCTTAGGAGGAGCAACTCCTGAAGAGCGCGCAAAGGAAGCACTTGAGAGGCACGCTTTCCAGCTGAACAGCTACGCGGCTGCATGCGAAAAAGACGGCCTTAAGGTCTGTCATAAGCTTTTGTATCTTGTGCGTTACGGTGAATTTGTTGAGGTTTAAGGCTTGGAACGCTTCTTGCCGGCGTCTCTTTTCCTGATAGCACGGAAGAAATCGAGCATCATTTGAGAGCATTCCTTTTCCATGATGCCGCCTTCGAACTCGACCTTGTGGTTGTGGCCGTGTGATACTTCGAAAATGTCATTGCAGGATACAACGGCGCCGCTTTTGGGCTCATAAGCTCCGAAATAGACTTTTCTGATCCGGGACTGGATGATTGCTCCGGAGCACATGGTGCAGGGCTCTAACGTGACATACATGTCCATGTCTTCCAACCGCCAGTCGCCGAGTTTTCTGCATGCCTTGTCGATAGCGATGACTTCGGCATGAGCTATGGCATTACCCCTGGTAAGCCTTAAGTTATGTGCTCTTACGAAGACTTTGCCGTCTTTGACAATGACGCAGCCAATGGGACATTCGCCGAGATCTATGGCCTTTTCGGCCTCCTTTATGGCTTCGAGCATAAAGCGCTCCTTGTCTGAGGAGGGCTTAAAGTCAGGATAAAGCTTTGATCTGGATCTTGGCAACTTGGAAAACCTCGTAAAATGTCTTATGGGACTGATAATACAGAGCGGAAACGGAAAGTGTCAAGACTAACGAAAATTGTTCTTGACGATATAACATAAGCATATTATAATTTACGATTGCTATAAGTAGAACTATGCCTACGCAGAGGGAATGCCGTATTTACGGCCGGTTTTCAACATTATCCCTGAATAATAGTCGGCGCCGGTTTGCTTAAAGCGCATACTTCAACACAAAAGGACGATTTTTTTAATGGCGACTAAACAAGGTATGTGCAAGAACTGTGGTTCGCTCGTTATGTTTGATGACAGAGACGAACTTTGTGAGTGCGTATTCTGTAATTGCGTTTTCCCTTCAGAAGAAGCAGTTAAGATCCTCGAGAATCCTGACGGATATGAGTTCAAGAACGAGAAGTTTGAGAAGAATACCACTTCAGGCACCAAGCACTATTATTCCAACCCGGTAATGCCGGATGTTGTTGAGAAGGCAGTTCAGAGAGAAAAGACTTCCAAGACACAGACAGCAGAAGCAAAGCTCAAGCCCAATGAGTTTGAGATCTCTCCTAACGACGTAAAAGCTCCTAAAAAGCTTATGATCGGAATGATCGGAGGATTTGTCTTAGTAGTAGCAATAATCCTCGCTATCGCTTTCCCGCTCTATTTTTCACGCAAGTCACTGAATGAAGCGATCACTTCAGAAGTTGACATGATCTTTGCTACGAACGATACAGAGAGAAATTTTGATTACAAGCAGATCAATATCTACGGACTTTCATGTCAGTACATTAAGATCGGTCTTTCAGAAGACATTACTGAGGGCGAAGCACAGCAGTTCTATACGAATTACATGAATCTTCGTGCTGCAAAGCGCGGTTTTGAATCTGACGATGTCGAGATGTACATTTACACACCCGGCACAATAATCTCTGTATCCAAAGACGGCTTAAAGACGGATGTTCAGGAATCAGTAAAGATCTCAACACCTACACCCGTACCCAGCAAGTAATCTTTTCCGGCCGGAACTTACGGCCAGATTTGGTTTTGGACAATTACAATTGACGATCTATGAGGTTTTCTATCAATGACAGATTTTGAGAAAGCACTGGCACAGGCAAAGAAATTTGCAGAGAAGAATGAGAATCAGATTACTGAGACAGAGTTCGAAGCAATCACAGATTCATATAAGATCGAACCCGATGAGATGATCAATCTCAGAGCTGAGCTCGAAAACGGCGGCGTTAAGATCAGCGATCCCGATCTTGATAACGACGATACAGATCTCGACAGCGACGGCGAGGATGCCAATGTCGTAGATGACTCCGTGAAGATGTATCTCAAGGAGATCGGTAAGATCGAACTTTTGGATGCAGAGCAGGAGAAGGATATCGCCCAGAGAATGGCAAAGGGCGATGAGGAAGCAAAGGTGCTCCTTATCAACTCCAACCTGAGACTCGTTGTTTCTATTGCTAAGAAGTACATGAACCGTGGTCTCTCACTCCTTGACCTTATTCAGGAAGGTAACATCGGTCTTATCAAGGCTGTTGATAAGTTCGATTACACAAAGGGATTTAAGTTCTCCACATATGCAACATGGTGGATCCGCCAGGCAATCACGAGAGCTATCGCTGACCAGGCAAGAACGATCAGAATCCCTGTTCATATGGTTGAGACTATCAATAAGCTTACAAGAGTTCAGCGCCAGCTCGTTCAGGATTTAGGCAGAGAGCCTACTACAGAAGAACTTGCTGAAGCTATGGGCATGGAAGTTGCAAAGATCAGAGAGATCCAGAAGATCTCACAGGATCCTATCTCCATCGATAAGCCTGTAGGTGAGGAAGAGGACAGCCACCTGGTTGACTTTATCTCCAACGATGAGCTCGCTGCACCTGAAGAAGAGGTTGCAAGGATCCTTTTGAAGGAAGACTTGATCCAGGCTTTGAACGGCTTAACAGACAGAGAAAGAAGAGTTATCGAATTAAGATTCGGTCTTAAGGACGGCGTTCCGATGACACTCGAGCAGGTCGGTAAGAAGCTCGGCGTTACACGTGAGCGTATCAGACAGATCGAGGCAAAAGCCATCAGAAAGCTCAACAGATCGCCTAAGTCAAAGAAGCTCGAAGGTTATTCCGACTGATTAGCCTGTCAGCTTAAGTAACCTTCCTTTTGGGGATAATTTATAGTGGCAGACCGAAGACGATATTCATTTTACAGAGGACTATTTACAGGGGACGTTTTGAATTTTTCAAAGCGTTCCCCTTTTGTCAAGGAGATCATGTTCGAGAGGATCTATCCTTCGAAGATAATCCTTCCAATGAAGATGCATTACGGCGTTCCGGCAGTCCCTGCAGTTAAGACAGGTGATTATGTCAGGATCGGCCAGTGCGTCGGCGTTCCTCAGAAAGGCGCGTTCTCCGTTCCTGTTCACAGCGGAATATCCGGTAAAGTTTCCGACATTTCCGAGATAAGGCTTCCTAACGGAATAATTACGCCTGCTGTTACCATCGTTAACGACATGAAGAGAACGAGGCTTGATTCGATCAAACCCAGATCAGGCTTTAAGATCAGCGCTACCGAGACAATAAACATTATCAGAGATGCAGGCATCTGCGGAATGGGCGGAGAAGGAATCCCGACTGCAGCAAAGCTCAAAAGAGCAAGAAATGAGATCGTAAAAGATTTCCTGGTCAACTGCCTTCAGAGTGAGCCTTATTCTACATGCGATCTCGTAGCGATTACGGAATATCCCGATTATGTTGTTATGGGCGCCTGCGCGTGCGCCAGAGCCGTAGGAGCATCAAGGTGTGTTTTCCTTATTTCCGAAAACAGAAAGGAACAGAGAAAGGCACTTTCCAATTCAATCGACAAGATCAAGTCAGATTTTAAGGATCTGGAATTTGACATAAAGCTTTTCAGGGAGCGTTTCCCGCAGGGCTATTACAGGCTCGTTGCAAGAGCCCTTTACGGCAAGAACCTTGTCCTTGGCGAGACGCTCGAAAAGTCTTGCAGGGCAGTGCTCTTTAACTGTTCTACAATGCTTGCCTGCTGGGAAGCATTATCAGATAATATCCCGATGATGAGCAGGATCGTATCCGTAACTGGAGACGCTTCAGGCGGACACAATATGCTCGTTCCTATCGGAACACCCGTATCAGAGCTCCTTTCAAATGCTCAGGATGTAAGAAACGGAAGCGACAGGATAATCTGGGGCAACTGCCTTACGGGAATCGAGATAAAAGATCCTGAGCATACGCCTGTAGTTAAGACTACTTCCGTAATCTCAGCTGTCAGAAGAGCAGAAGTTCCGAAGACCCCTTGTATCCATTGCGGTCTTTGCTCTGAATGCTGCCCGATGAACTTATCCCCTAATACTATCTATGAGATGCTCAACCAGGGTTTAAGACAGAAGGCGTCTGAAGAGGGCGCGAGAGACTGCATCGCATGCGGTTCCTGTTCCTATGTATGTCCTGCAGGCATTAATCTTACTACCGCTATCGCAAGCTTTGCGGGTGAGGGCAGGATCATCGAAGTCAATTCGCTTTTGGATAACAGCGGCTTAGAAGACATGACTTATGACAATTATGAGGCACCTGCTTTGGGCGGGACATCGCTTCTTGAAGACTATTCTGATGACGATGATAATAAGAACAAGAAGTCTTCAGATACTATTACGCTGCCTTTTGAGAGGGATAAAGAAGTATGAGTTCTGATAATAGACAGCTTGCGCCCTTTATCCATACGGAGAAAAACGCTCCGTATATCTATATCACGATCCTGGTATCTCTGGTGCCTTGTATCGTTTGCGGCATTTTCTATTACGGCTTGAGGGCGCTTATACTGATGCTGTTCTCCATGGCAGCCTTCACCTTGATCGATAATCTCTGTGTGAGGGTAACAGGAAGGAGATCAGGCGGCGATTACTTTGACTTAAGTTCCCTTGTGGAAGGTCTTCTTATCGCTCTCATGCTGCCCCCTGATACAACGCTTGTTACGGCTCTTGCGGCTGTATTGTTTGCATCCATTGTTACCAAGCAGGTCTTCGGCGGCGCAGGAAGCAACATCATTAATCCTGCATGTGCAGGCAGACTATTTATCGAGCTCGTTATGCCCAGCGGAACCCAGGGCCTGTCTTATGGAGAAGATAATTCCAGGCTCCAGCTGATGAGCCTTATCGTACAGAAAAAGCCCGGCGCTCTGCCTGACCTTACGAACCTCTCGTTTACAGAACTTTTAAGCGGAAACTATCCCGGCATGATCGGCACCGCATGCTTCATCTGTATTCTGGTCGGAGGTCTTTTTCTTACACTTAAGGGCACCATGAGACTTTATTCTCCGGTATCCTATGTGCTCACTTTATTTGTCTTTTATCCTGTCGCAACTATTCTCGAATCAGGAGAATTTTCTTTCGACGGGCTCATCGTATATGTCATGTCATCAGGTGCGGTATTTGTTGCAGTATTCCTTTTAGGAGACATGACCACAATGCCTTCGAGGTTTGCAGCGGGAGTATTTGCAGGCATCGCATGCGGCATCCTGACGCTCGTTACAAAACCGTTCGTATCACCCATGGTGTCGCTCTTAGCGCCCGTAATGGCAGTTAATTTCTTATCTTTCGTATTGGATTTCTTCTCGAAAACTCTTTCAAGAAGAAAGATCCATTCCAGGGAGGTGGATGTATCATGATGACGCATACACAGCTCAAGCAGCTTATTACTGAGGCGGTCCTGCTTTTTATCTTAAGCGTTGCTCTTGTCATCGGAGGGTATTTCATCTCTTCCGAGAATGCCAATAAGCGCATGCAGAGCCTTTATCACAGCAGGTTCGACGTGGTAATGGAAGCCGCAACTTATGAAAAGGTCAACTCCAAGGCTTTAAACAGCTATCCTGAGATCAAGGGTTTCTATATCGGCTACGATGCTGACGGTACGCCGACAGGCTATGTGCTAGATCTGACAGTTAAGTCTTTATACGGACAGGATCTGAGCATGCTCGTATCACTCGATTACGAGAACACCAGGATCAAGGGACTTTCACTCAATAAGAACGAAGAAGATAACGCATTCGTTATAAGCGACAGTGATATGGACCTTATAAAAGATAAACTTATCGGCAAGCAGATCCCTGTAGCTTTCGTAAAGGAAGAGCAGAAGACTGACGATAACAATAACGAAAAGATTACCGTTCCGGGCTTAAACGACGGTGTTTACTATGCCCAGAGACTGTACGACGACAGGAACCGTTACATCGACTATGTCGAGATGGAAATAAAGAACGGTGTTATTACAAAGGTTAAGTGGGATGCCTTCAGTACTGATAAGACAAACCAGGACAGGAGCGAAGCTTCTCTGAAGGGTGCTTATGTTATCTCCGGTCTTGACTGGGCTACGCAGTCCTATAATGTCTGCCACGCGCTCCTTGAGTGCCAGGATCCCGACAGGCTTGCGATGAAATCAGACGGTACCACGGACATCGTCAAGGGCGTTACATGCGATATCAGGCCTTTTGTAGAGCTTGCGATGGAGTGCATCGAAAATTCCCGTGCCGGCTACGACAAAGATAAATACATGATCGGCCTTGATCTTATTCTCCTGCACCTTTATCAGAAAGATGCGGAAGACCTGGAATACCTTAACGATGACAAGCACGTCGTATTCTCATTTGAGAAAACTCCTGAGATATATACTATCTACAATGAAGACGAAGTTGCTATAGGATATATGGGCGTTATGCAGATTGAAGCAAAGCTTCGCGGCCAGACCATTCCTAACAGCAACACCGAACCCGAAAAGAAGACAGACACCGATAATAACAGCAAAAAGAGTACTGTCGATTACGATTCCACCGAAGACGGATTGAACTCCGGCAAATCTTTCGACGACCAGATAATCACGAACAGCTTGGACGACCTCCCCATGACCGAAATGGCGTCGTTCATTGAGCCTGTTCCGAACCGCTACGACCAGACAAGAACGGTAGTCAAGGCTTGCAACACATGCTACAAATTCCTCAAGGAATATCTGAACTGGAAGGTAACATAATGGGCCTGTTTACTGAGAAATACAATACGCCGTTCGATAACGAGCAGATGAGAAGACCCGTGGAAGAAAAGTTCACGGCTTCCCACGTCAGACCCGCAAGATACCTGTCGACCAGAGCCTCACTCCTTTTAGGCTATACAATGGTATCTCTCTGCCTCGAGTTCATGATCTCGGGAAATGTCATTTGGTGGCCTGCCGCATGTTCATTTGTCTGTCTTTTTGCATGGGCAATAACATTAAGATTCTTCATGCCGAGAAACCTGTCGGTAATTACATTTGCGTTTGTATTAGCGCTCTTTGTCGCAGCAGGAGAATACTCCTACCAGCTCGGTTTATGCGTGCCATATGCCATAGCTGGGTTTATTCCAATGGCAATCGGAATCATGTCTGTAGCAAGATTTAAGGACGACGATAACGATAAGTTCACGAGGCCTGCGTTTGGCAGGGAAGTAATGCTCCCTTATGCCATAGCCCTCGTCTGCTCAATATTCGGAACCCTTATGACCTTTATTTTCGAGAAGCGATTCGTATTTGTTTCTCTTCTTGCATCAGTAATGTTCCTTATCGTTATGAGCTGGGTAATTTCAAGGATCACCGGTGCTCCGAGATGCGCTACTTCCAAAAAACTTACGGAATTCTGGGATATTCCCGTAGCCAACGTTTCCGAGCTTCGCAGATTCTTAAGCGCCAGGGGCGAATTTGCCGTTGTATGTCTTTTGTGCATGGCCTCTCTTTATGTTTTAAAGATCTTTACTGACAGCGAGCTTTTCAGGCTCTCTGCAATACCTGTTTGTGCGGTAATCGCACTCCTCTCAGGCTCGATAATGGTCTATGCTGCAAGGCATAATTACAGAAGCTCGATCTTCGGCCTTCGTTACTTCATCAGTGAAGTATCCATGGCTGCTGCATTTATTTCGGTTATATTTCTTGCAAATCCCGGTTTTCCGAAGGTCTGGCACCTTTTGGTCGCCCTGGCTCTTATTATCTGCTCGGATATCATCATGACGGGACTTCTTTCAGTTATCAGACGAAGACTTATCTTCGTGTCCAAGTCCAAATATATAGACGGTCTGCCTTTTTACCTGATCCTCATCTCATTAGTCATAATGTTGGCAGAGACGTGTCTTTATAGTATCCCGGGTTTGTGATATAATCTCGTTCGCCTGATTGTGTAGCTCAGCTGGATAGAGCGACCGCCTCCTAAGCGGTAGGCCAGCGGTTCGAATCCGCTCACGATCACCAAAGTCATAGAAAACCACCTGTGATACTTCAAACAGGTCCTCGGCGCTAAAGCGCCTGCGGAACTCGTATCACAGGTGGTTTTTCTATTTTTCTAAAAGCAGACCGCAGCTGATTGAGGAAAATACCTGCGGAACTCGCAAGATAAAGTGGTGTTCTTTCTTTTCATAGGAGGATAAACCCAAAAACTTCTTTCAGGACATTTTTACGCATTTTGAGTTAAAATAATACAAAAATACGAAAGGAAGTACTTACTCATGGGTGATGAAGAGAAAAAAGTAATTAAGCATGTTGTGAAGATAGATAATATGGAAGTCAAAGTCGCCAAGAAGCGTGTTACTAGCGCTAAGTTGATTGAGTCAGGAATTCTTTCTCCCGATGATGCAGATATGGATAAAAGAGCTAGGCAGGCTGTCAGCAACGCAAAGAGAAAAGCTAAAGTTTGTAAAAAGCCGCTGGCCGTATATGACAAGAACAAAAAGGCACCTGTATTGGTTGATTCGGATGGAAAGCAGGTAAATATTGGATAACGCTTTAAGAAAACCTATGCATTGATTACGGGAACTTATTCACAAAGATATATAGGATAAGGCTATTTAGTGATTGAACTCGGCCAGAATGTGTAAGATAAGTGAAAATCCGGGAAGGCTGGATATCTAAATACTTTATGAAAAAGATATTATTCAGATTCGTTGCATTGGTTCTGGTTTTCGCAATGGCAATGTCTGTTGCATCATGCAGAAACGGCAAAAAGAAAAATGCTGAGATAATAAACGAAGATGATCCGTGGTTTGACAGTGAAGTAACAAAAGTTGATCTGGGATTAGATACCTCCAGGATGCTGGGCGGCTACCTGATCAACATGGCCGGCGCTGATGAAAAGAATATAGTGATCGTAGCAAGCGGTTCTTACAGAGCCGATGACGGATCGGACGACTATGATAAAGCCGAGAATTTTGTTCTTGTTTCCGTTTTCGATCAGGCAACCAAACAGGTAAAGAAAATAGACCTTTCAAACGAATTTACAGCCACAGACTTTATTAATGATACATCTTATAAAGACGGCATACTCTCGCTGACAGTAAACCATTACGACCCCAAGACATTCAATTCGAATCTGCTGTTAACTGAGATCGATTTAGATTCAGGAAAGATCCTTAATTCAAAGGGAACAACCGATTTTACCTATTCCCGCCGCTTTAAACTGGGTGAATTTTTAATCGGAGCTTATTTATTTATCGATAACAATAACATTGGACGGTGCAAATTATACGTTCAATCTCCTGGCGAAGATAAACACACTACTATTGAACTCAAAGAGGCCGGTGTCAACTATCAGGATATACCGTTCATTGTACCGATTAACGAAAGCAAAGTTCTCGTTTGTGCTGTCACAGAAAAAGACAACAGATTCTATGAAGTAGATCTTAATGAGAGTATTGTCAAAGCTTTGGATGCAAAAGATTATGAATGGCTGGATCTTGATGCTCTTGGTGATATTAATAATGTTTATGCTGGAGCAGATGGCAAATCTTACTTTACGACTTCGAACGGGATTTCGAAAATCGATCTGGAGAAAAAGACCATTGAAACATTCCTTGATTATAACTGGACAGTAACAAACAGAGATCTGCTGGAATACATGGAGATTGTCAGTTGTGACGGCAATTCAGCAGTCGTTGCAGGTCAGAAAAGTCTCAACTACGGAATGGCGCTTAATCCCGCCAAAGATGAAAATGAATATTATGTAGTCAGCTTCAAAAAAGCAGAAAAGAATCCTAATGCGGGAAAGACAGTCTTAACACTTTATGAAGCCGAGGATTTTGCATCAGACAAAGTAAACGAGGCTATACAGTTATTTAACAGTTCGAACAGCAGTTACTATATAAAGGTGACGGACAAGTACAAAGAAGACCAATCGGGTCTTTCAAATGCTAGGAGCGAAGATGAATATGATTTAGCTCGTCTTAACATGAATAGCGATATGGGCAATCAGCTCACAATGGATATCATTAACGGCACCGGTCCTGATATTTTCATCAGCACGAGTGATATCGGTGCTCTTAACAGCAGCTACTATCTTGCCGACTTGACTCCTTATTTCAACGATCTTGATTCTTCTAAATACTTCACCAACATTGTTGAGGCATCAAAATATGACGGAAAACTATATCAGATGCCTATATGCTTCAGACTTTACGGAATAATGACTGAAGCAAAGTACAGCGGCACTTCAGGTGTCGGATTTACAATTGATGAGTATGAGGAGTTTTTAAACGGCCCGTTGAATGGCACGGATGCTCTCTATAAATCTCAGGTATATTACTTCACCGATCTCTTCACTGCCATGAGCGATGACTTCATCAAGAACGGGAAAGCGGATTTTACTTGTCCCGAGTTTGCGGAGCTCGCCTTTTTCGTAAAGGAAAATGTTCCGGAAAAGACCGCTGTTTATGATTTTGATTCTGAGGAGCCAACAGAGCAAAGAGCAGCCTTGGCCGGTACATGCTACGGAATTGGCGATTGTTTCCGTGAACAATATCGATACAATGGGAACTTTGCACTTTTAGGTCTGCCTTCCTCAGATGGTCGTGGACCCATGTTCGAAGCTTATACTTCAGTGGCGGTATCCTCTCAGTCAACAAATGTTGATGCATGTGTTGAGTTCATAAGGATCCTTTTGTCTGATGAGATTCAAAAGGGAATGGCCGAACAGGAACACTTGGTATTGAACCGAAACGCATTTAGAGAAGTCGGAATGGAAGCGGCCGAATACCTTAACGGACCAGGCGGCAACTGGATCTTCGGTTATGATGTCGCGATTTCAAACAGACCGATGACATTCTCTGAAAAGACTGTTAATGACTTCGAGAAGATAATCGACAGCTGCTCGAGAATTTATTCCGAAGATGCTGATATAAGCAAGATCCTTATTGAAGAGATGCCGGCATACTTCACAGGACAGAAGGATCTGGATTCAGTAATAGCGATTGTTCAAGACAGAGTGCAGAAAGTTTTGGATGAACGAGGATAAGGAAAGAGAGCTTAATGATGTTTGCGCGATATAGAAAGACTATTATCAGAAAACTATCACTGCTTTTAACAGTGTCTGTTCTTGCAGGCTCTTTTTTTGGTTGTTCTTTTGGCAGAAAAGTAGATGAGGGTGGTGAGAAAGTATCTGCCGATACTCCATGGTTCGATTGTAAGGTCACGGAGTGTGAGGTAAAGCGCGAAAACACAAATGATTTTGCAGAAGATCAGATAAGCCAGTATCCGATAGGAAAAATCTCAGATGGCTACGTCTACGCTCTTAATGTTATCGGATCCGATATAGTGGAAGTGTATCTTTATTCCGGAGAAGGAACCCGGACCGCTGAATTGGATCTTTTCGCGAAAGTAGAAGAGTTATACCCTGACCTGAGCATGCCGGAATTCAGAGGTGCATACGATCTTTATCTTCAGGATGGCAAGCTGAAATTAAAGATCGATAATCAGAGTGATATGTCGATAATGCTCTTTGACGTGGATCTTTTGAATGGGACAGTAGAATTGTCCGCTACATACAGCGTTCAGAGCAGCAAGCCTTCCGGTTATAACTTGTTTAGTGTTAATAGAGTTAAATGCGGTGAGAACGAGTTGTTTGTAAGCTTATATGAGTATTTCTGTATCCTCAGCGTAGGACCTGATGGCAAGACTTCGATATATAACCCCAGCCCTGAACTGGAAATGGATCTTTCAGGATATGTTTCTGATCTTCTGCCTGTAAGTGATACTCAGGCGTTGTTTTTTGATTATCAGACACAGAAGTACTTCCTTTATGATGTGACCTCCGGGAAGCTCTCAAAGGATACTTCGGAATACGACTGGATCAAACCATATTTTAACTGGTACAGACCTGATATCCGATACAATACAGGCAGTAATGGAGAAATATACTTTATTACTCCGGATGCGGTGGCAGTTCCGGACTTTGGTAAAAAATGTTTCAACAACCTTATTCTTCTCGAGAATATGGATATAAACAGAGCTGTCTTTGCTTCATCCGGCCAAAAATACTGTTATGTTGCTAATGCAAATGAGGAATCAGCCGAATTTATCGTAATGGATTATATGCCGGAAAAAGACGGATGCGGATTTGAGATATACAATGCCACAAAAGCGAAAACTAATCCTCATGCGGGGAAAACGATCATAACTACAGATGGTTTTTATAAGGACGTAATATATACCGCTATTTGGACTTTTAACAGAACGGATAAGGACTATTACATCAAGATAGTACCGAATATCTATACTGATGCTGAGCGCAGTGCAAATACATCTGATAAGCCTGCGATATATACAAGAGGCGAAGTCGGAAACCGTATGATGGTCGATCTTATGGCCGGTGACTGCCCGGATGTGGTTTTCTACGTGACAAGCTACGGCCAGTTAAATAACGGCAACTGCATGATGGATCTGAAGCCCTACTTAGAATCCGGCAAAATGAAAAATCAGGTTTTCGATAACATCGTCAAGGCTTGTGAGAATGACGGATGTCTATATGCCATGCCGTTGTCGTTCGTTTTGGATGGAATTATCGTAGACAGAACAAAATGCGGATTTGAGGGTAACGGAATGACATTCAATCAATTCGGTCAGTTTACTGATTCTTATTGCAATGGCCTTAATGTTATTTCTAACAGCCGGACAGGTTTTATGGGCAAATGCTTAAATTATCAATATGACGTTGTCGAACAGAACGGTACTGTAAACTTTGATTGTACGGGATTCAGAGCAATGGCAGAGTTTACCCGTGATCATGTTAACGATGTGGAGATCAATGATTATTGGAACAGTTTCACACGGTCCTCGATTTGTTCTAATAATACCTGTATTGAAGGTTATCTTGGCTGGTTCAGTGAGATTAAAAGCGCTCCCTTCGGTTATGGTGATGCGGATCTGATCGGATTTCCGTCAGCTGATGGCCGCGGACCAGCTGCAAATATACGTTGCTTTGTATCGGTGACACAAGGTTCCAAATGTCCGATAGGTGCGTGGAGATTTATCGAAACACTTCTAAGTGAAGATGTTCAGAAGAGCCTTTGCAGTCAGACCGGTACTTTCCAGAATGAATTCCCGCTCAATCGAAAAGCATTTGATGAGGTTGGAGCAGACTGCGTTGATATCTTTAATCATCAAATAGATCAGGAGTACAGTTGGCAGACCGGTGCCGACAAATCAAGCCTGTATACGAAGAAAGATGATCTCAACACCTTGAAAAAAGTTGCTGAGTCGTTAGATCACATCTATAAGTCCGATGCAGATATCGATATTATTGTCTTTGAAGAGATCCAGCCTTATTTAGCCGGAGATAAATCTCTTGATGATGTCATTAAGATAATGAATGACAGGGCAAGGACTGTCATGAATGAAAGAAGATAGCTTTAATAAGTGGCTGAAGAGTGGCTTAAGAACGGAATGTAAAACCCGGAAACCCCGCCCTTTCAATGTTATTAGATGTTCTTTGGACGCTCCTAAGCGGTAGGCCGGCGGTTCGAATCCGCTCACGATCACCAATGTTTTCAAGGGTTTCAGGGTTTTCTGGAAACCTTTTTCATGTCCTAAGAGTGGTTGAAGATTTTGGCTAATTCAGCGTAAAGTGGTTGAAAATGAGCGGGTGTAGCCCCGAAACGCCTTTCCTTTCTATGTTTTATAGTTGAAACCTTCCGCTCGGGAAGCGGAAGGTCAGCATTTCGAACCGCTCATTATCATCCATATTTTACATAGACCAAGTTGAAAACAAAATTGTCGGCAAGATCATTTCTGTCCGTAATTCATATTTGTTACAAGAAGAATATAGAGGTTTCTTTATTTGGTCTGGACTCTAAATCGTTCAGTATGCATGCTTAACGATTATTCGTTCCGCGACGGAAACATCAACATCAATAATGTGATCGGATATGATTTTTTGTATATTTGCTGGTAGATCAATAAGATGAAGGGCACTTTCCGGATACGAAACTTTACTATATCCATATTCATATTCAATATCTGAACAAGCATCAAAATAGTATATACCTTTTTGAGCTAAATCCTTAGCATCAATAGCCATTTGACTTCCGTCATCGTCAATAAGTAATTTGGCAGGTGTAAAACTACTAGGAAGCGACAGGAAATATTCTTCCAGTTTTTTTGTTTCACTTTTGCTGCGGCAAACGAATTCTGGAACATCACCTATACCGCCTGAAGTAAATGCAATAATACAGCCATTCGCATCTATAGCGAACCACAAATAGTCATAACACTGAAGATCGATTTTAGTAATTCTCATTGTAGAATACCCCCAAACTCATAATATCATAGAACATTGCCTTGCAGTTGTTGCAATACAGCCTAGGATTACCAGTTCTTGGTTGGATTGATGGTGTTAGTCTAATATTCTCCAACTTGCTTCCCTTATAGAGAAGAGAATTTATCACATGGAATTCAGCGCAAATCCCAACCGTGTTTTTGTCAGTGATGCCAAGTGAGCCAACACCGCCAATTCTTTCTGCTCTTTTAAGTAACTCAGGATGAACATTTTTCGGGATGGCTTTTGCGAATGAGGTAACGATGGCTCCTGTTTGTATGTCATAAGCACCAACCGCCATGGCTCTTTGTTTGCCTCCGGGTGTTGAACTGATAAGGTTATGTACAGCATGTATGGCTTTATCCCTTAATGTATTAGTGTTTAACTTGTGACCTGAAGTGTTACGAAACAAGCCGCTAAAACCCTTGCTCATTTTCTTGCCTCCCAATATCTTGCTGTATGACTGGGATAAGCAATTACACTAATACCCATTTTCTCTGCTGCTTCAAAGCATGGATACTTGCTCGAACCGTAAACAATGATAGTGTGAGGTTTAAGCTTTCTGATCATTTCAAAGAATCCTTGTTCGAATCTTTCACGATCTATGACTCTTTTGGGGCTCCCGCCCACAGTCCCGATTGCAACAACACTATTTTGGGGGATCCCTTCAAAGCAATAGTCATAGGATTCTTTAGGTCCCCATCGAACGTTGTTTATCACCGCAAGTTTGTTTTTGCCCCACCAATAGCCAAGCAAGCGCATTCTGTATGTGGCATATGTATTAACTGGTTCCGGGAAATCAAGATATGTTGAAAAATCTACAGTGATGATTCCAGAAAAGTGCTTAAGTACTTCAAGTGTTAATCTTGGATTGGACCAAACTCCTTTTGGACCATCAAATTTATAATCATCCATATAAAAACAAACAAATGCATCATATTTATAATCTGTTTCTTTTTGGGTTAGGTGCTTTTTATGGATTGATTTGGCTTCTTCCCAGTTTATGATAGCTTTGGGAATCGTCGTAGCCGTTGTAGGACAATAGGGGATATCGTGTTTACAGAAGACAACGCCTTCTGCCATATAGGCATTCCAAATATCTTTGCACCCCGGGCGGGAATCCTTTGTATTGTCATTCGTTTTTGTCATTTTTCATTTCCTCCCTGATTTTCATGCTCTCGTTGCCCACTTTTTGATGGTGTTGTAATTTGAGCTGTATTTGATATGTTTGAAGTGTATAAAAGTGTCTTGTTTCCAACGGGTGCAGGTTGGTTCAAAATGGTTCATGAGAGGAATACGAGATAAATGGAATTTAAGGAAATCTTTAATCCACTTAAGAAATGTCTTGGTGATGGACATGATCGTCCCTATTTTTTTAGGGACTTGATGGCCATGATTACTACAGTTACCGAAGAAGAATGGGGAACCGAGGTTGATCCTAATACTAAAAGAATAAAAGATAACACTATTCTTAATTTCATTAAGAGGGGATTATCTAAGACTTTTGCTCAGTCCATAGTCAACAGATTGACTCCTGATATTCTGATGGAGCGAATAAACGAAAGACCGCTAGCAACAAGAGAGGCTTTGGCAAGAGAATTGTCTCTTTACGATGAAAGTTTAGATGCTGAAAATGTTGCTGAACGTGTTGCTGCCATAATGGTAAGAATAATCACAAAATCTGCTGGTTTGTTGTCAGAAGAAGAAATAGAGGCGAAAAAAACAGTTGTCAAATCGTCTGCCAAAAAGACTAAGACAAATGTATCTCTTGATGAGGCTGATGAGATTGTTGCAAGAGCGTTCCTGATTAGTCATGAACAAGAAAAGGAATTAATTCCTCTGTGTCAAATAGCGTTTTGTTATAGTCCTGAACACAAACACTGTAGATCTATGTATACCGAGTTTATTCTGTTACCCCCCAAAATACAAAGATATATTCTAAAAGCATGTGATGCTGAATTATTGGCAGATATGAAATCGCTGTTTTTGGAAGAGGCATTGGAGCGCTTTTGCGCGGATTTAGAAGAATACCAATTATCAACAAGACGATACTTATATATGTTTAACCAATACTTATATCGAGCTTTTGATTATTATTCTGATCTTGATATTAGTAATTATGATATTTATTCGTTTACAAACCATATTAAATCCGGCACAGAGATATTTAAGAACGCTGATCATTCATCAATTGATAAGTATATAGACGATTATCTTTGGATGAAGGAAAACAACATTGAGTCGGATGCGTTGCCGCCAATGGATTATCTTTGGCTTGAAAAAGACTTTGGTTCTTGTGAAGAAGCGGAACTCACTTTTTGGTTATGTAGATTTGTTATTGATTCATGTAATAACTTATATTACAGAGTCAAATCCTGTGAATTTGAAATGGTTTATATTAATGATCGTTATGCGGAAACGCAAGAAGATTTATATTATTGCGCATTGAATTCGCTATACAATTTGTATATGTGTCATAGCTCGCAGGAGTGAAATGTAATATGAAAGTTTATTTAGCTCATGATTTATCAAATATTCCTATGTATGGAGATGTTCCTGATCTTACGCAAGAGAAAGAAAAGGTTGTCTCATTTGAAATAACTGAAGAGGATAGCAATCTAATTGATGATCTTTTTGTTGATCAGACTAATGAGTTATGCGAAGCAACGCTGGATCTCGGAGATTATCAATATTACAATGCTTCGCAATGTGCATTGTTATTGGAATGGTTAAACAATGTCAGTAGAGAAGAACGTATGATTCCTCTTCTCAACTTTTTTAATAAACTTAAAGACTATCTCCAATATGCCATTGCAAATAATACTGGAATTGCGATTGAGCTATGAGGAATAGTGACGAAGAGCACATATAAGCTTTTTGGCATTTTCTGGGATCACTATGAAAGTGTAGATTTTAATGATTTGGTAGTTGTTCAAGATAATAAGGGCATTATTTCAGACAGTCATATTGTTTGTTTGATATTATTGGCGAATATCGTACTATCAATATCAGTGAGTTGATGTGTGTTGAAAGCTCGATTGAGTTTGAATCTATACGTAACAGGCTCAGAAAATACCCTCAAATTGCTGTTAATATTGATTACATTATTTCGCATTGGTAGCCTGTTTGTGTGTGGTGTTTAGGAAATTAAAACAAAAAACAGAGGTAGCGGATTCGTTGCTATTCAGGAACGGCAACATTTGTATGAGAACATCATCACACGTGAACTGTTTTGTCTGGTTGACTCTTGTAGACCAAAGTTGTATATTGGTAAACAAGAGTAGACCAGTGCGGAGGAATGATTATTAATGCGTTTAACTGATTCAGAATGGAAGATCATCAATTGTCTTTGGACTAATAAATCCATGACTTTAATGGAACTTACAAGAGCTTTAGATGCAAAGACCGGATGGTCTAAGCAGACAATTATTACTTTACTTAATCGTATGGTTGAAAAAGGACTGGTTTCCTATGACCAGGAGGGGAGAACCAAATGGTTCAGTGCTGCAATAGACAGGACGGAAGCAGAACTTGAAGAGACAACTTCTTTCCTGGATAAAGTTTATGGCGGTAATGTCGGATTACTGATCTCGAATCTGAAATGTTCAGACAAACTTACTAAAGAGCAGTTAGAGGAACTTCGTAGAATAATCGAAGAGGATTAATATGTTGCGCTATATCATTGGCATTACCATATTAACAATAGGCATTATTATTGTACGTGCTTTGTCGAACGGAAAAATACTCCGAAAGTATCAATATGCTTTTTGGATTGCTATTCCGCTCTATATGATTTTAATGCCATTTGTGAAGATAAATGTTCCTGTAGCAGATATTGGAAATACTCTGTTCACTTCAAATACTGAAGTTGCGACACAGGAAGTTAAAGAAGCAGTTCCTTCTACATTCATGCTTGGAGATATGGAGACTGAGCAATCTCTTTCGGATAATCAGTCTGTTGTAAATTATGAAATGCAAAGATCTTCCGGGAAATCCTATGAACGTGAGAAGATAACGGATAATCATGCAGATATATCAATAATTAAAACAAACGAATCTAAGAAAGTAGGTGCAACACTGAGGAGTAGCAGTGTTCTTGTTTCTGTCGTTCTTATCGCAGCATTAGTAGTGTACAACACTGGATTTATATCCTATTGCAAACGCAACAGGAAATATATCGGCAGAGATCCTTCAAGTGGTCTCAAAATATATAGTATCAGATATAAACAAACACCATTCCTTCTCTTTAATAAAATCTATGTTGATAACAGTTCGGAGAAGATTAACGATTTTGTAGTTTGTCACGAAGTCAGTCATTATAAACATGGTGACTATTTATGGGTATTAATCCGATATTTGGTTCTGTTTCTTAATTGGTATAACCCAATAATATGGTTAGCTTTTATTCTTTCCGGTCGGGATTGTGAATATGCGTGCGATGAAGAAGTTATGAGAGCTTATGGTGTTGATTCTTATAAAGAATATGCAAGAACACTGGTTGGAATACCACAACAACAGGCAAATAAAGCTGTTTTCACCCTGTCAACTGGAATGAGAAGCGGATATAAGATGATGAAGAAGAGAATAATTAACTTAAAGAGACCGGCAAATAGCAGCCGAAAGGTTACGGCTTTAAGCATGGCGGCTATACTGTTGGTTACAAGTTGTTCTTTTGCAAAGACTTCAGATACCAGAAGGGTTAAGGCAGATGATCCCTGGTTCAACACGAACATAATTGAAGTGAAGAGCGGTGCTGATGAAAACAAGGTAATGTCTTTGCTGAATTATCAATTTGTTGGAATGGATGATAACTACTATATTATTCGCACATCAGGAGACTATGAGATGCCTCCCGATGACGAAATAGATTGGGATAATTACAATCAAAAGGACTATAGATTCTGTTATATTGCAGTTATAGACCGTAAGACCAGTCAAACTGTGAATACTATCGATTTGCTTAAGGATCTTACTGTCAGTGAAAACTTTGTTAAGGATGCTTACTACTCAAACGGGATAATTATTGCTAAAACCAATTTGGCAAAAAGAGATTATGATCCGTTTACAGGAGAACTTCTGGCTACCCATGAATCCGGCAAGAATGATTTATATTCATCTTCGAAATTATACACAATAGGCGGTTATGAGATTGAAGTGATCGATCATCAGGATAATGAGGAGCTCAGATACGCTGAACTGAGTATTACAGCACCTGACAAGATGGTATCAAAGATAGAAATCAAGAAAGCGGATAGAGATGTATGGGTTTCATCGGTTTTAGCAGTAACTGACACCCGTGCATTGATAATGGAATCTATTGGAAATAAAAGAGTATACTATCACCTTGATCTTGAAAATAATGAGTTAACCCCTGCTGATTCTAAAGATTATGAGTGGTTGGATTATGCCTCGTTATATGAATCCTTATCCAGCCCTGACGGGATGATATATTTCAACTCTGACTGTGGAATATCAAGAGTAAATGCACGGACAAAGTCAATTGAGCTTGCTCTAGATTTTAACTGGTGTGATCTTAATATTGGATTGATCCAGTACTCTACATTGATGGAATGCTCTGATGACAGGTTTGTGATCTGCTGCAAATATGATATGACAAATGTTTATTCCGGAAGAAGGGCTGATAAGATTAGAATTATCGAATTTACGAGAGCAGATAAGAATCCTCACGCAGGTAAAACTGTTTTAGAATTATATGCATATGGTGGAGTGGACAGATTTACGGGGGAAGCAATCGCACTATTCAATCAGACTAACGGTAAATGCTTTATTGAAGTTTCAACAAGGTATTTATATAGTGATTTCTTTGATAAAGATTATGATAATAATAATCAGGACGTCATGGATTTGTCTGAAATAAAGGGTAAAGGCAAACTGAGCAACAAACTTGCCATAGATATTATCAACGGCGAAGGTCCTGACATACTGATGAATGTTAGTGGGTTCAATCAACTTAATAATTCAAACTGTCTTGTTGATCTTTCACAATATTTAAAAGAATATAATTCTGATAAGTATTTTACTAACATTATAGAAGGGTCAAAAATTGATGGCGTTCTTTATCAATTGCCCATAAGCTTTGGAATGGAAGGAATCTTCACCAAAGCTGAAAATGTCAGTAGTACTGCAAAGGGCTTTACGCTTGAAGAGTATAAGAAGTTTGTCAGAGAAACTTTGAATGGAAATGACCCTATTGTTAATGGTCAGACAGTATATTTTTCAATGCTCTTTAGTGGTATGAGTGATGAGTTTATATCGAACGGAAAAGTTGATTTGTCTAAACCGGAATTTAAAGAGCTTGCTGACTATATTAAAGATAATGTACCGGAAAATGGAAGTTCCCTTAATGCGTGGTATAGTTCATGCTATGCGGAGAGTCCTCTTCTGAAATGCGATTTAACTTTGGAATCGGGATGTACGGGAATAAACGATTTTTATGGCATGGGTATGGGTATTACTCCTTACGGAAGAGGGGTGACTATGCTTGGTTTTCCGTCTGTTGACGGCAGAGGGCCTCTGTTTATACCTACTTGTTCTGTAGCAGTGTCTACACATGCTGTTGATTCAAAAGCCTGTGGCGAGTTTGTAAAGCTGCTTTTGTCTGATGATATTCAAAACGAGATTGCCATGAATGACAGATTTGTTTTGAGCAGGGAAGCATTTAAAAACGCTGGTGCAGTTGCCGTTGAATACTATAGCAATGGAGGTAGTGGCAGCTATGGCAACAGTATTGGCAATAAGATAACAATGCAGGACATAGAGTTTATTGAAAATATAATACTGGGCTGTTCAAGGGTTAAATCTGAAGATCCGGATATTAGTATGATTCTTATTGAAGAAATGCCAGCGTATTTTTTAGGGCAGAAGGATTTGGATGCTGTAATTGAGATTGCCGAGAACAGAATACAGAAAGTGTTAGATGAACGAGGGTAGTTTTGAAATATAAGCAGTATAGTACGGATGACTGAATCCGACTATAGAAGGATTGAATAAGTCCTTCGAACATAAGAACGCAAGGTCCCAACGAAAGGAGTGTCCCCACACTTCGGGGCCTTGTTTATTATTAACTCGATTTATTACCGTTTTCTTCGTAGACAGCAATCTGCCTCTATTTTACCGGCTGATTATCCTCTATTTTGCTGAAATGCAGTAATACCATATTTTTCAGGTGCATGAATGATTAAAAGTAATTATCAAGTGGCCGAAGAGTGTCTTAAAAACTGAATGCGAAGCCCGGAAACTCTGTTCTTTCATTGTTTTAGCTGTTCTTGAAACGCTTCTGAGAAGTAATCAAACTTCGGAATTTAATAACTACTGACTTCGGAATTCGATAATAGTAAACTTCGGAATAAGATAATCTGAGGCTGGCTTATATTGATACATATATTGAGAGGGATGTAGCAGAAGAAATACGACCCTCAACTCTCTCTCTTTTTAAGAAGTTTATTCAGTATGTTGACAGTTGTCCACTAACGAGTTATATTCGAAGTGGACATTTGTCAACAAATTCACAGGAGTAGTATTTATGCGCTTAACAGACTCGGAATGGAAAATAGCTAATTGCCTTTGGGAAAACAAATCCATGACCATTGCAGAGATCACGGATGAATTGAGCGAGAGCACCGGATGGACAAGATTTACAGTTATTACCTTGCTTAAGCGCATGCTCGAGAAGGGCGCTGTCTCTTTTGTCCAGGAAGGTCGCACCAAGATCTTTTCTCCTGCTATCGAGAAATCTGAAGCTGAGAATGAGGAAGTCGAATCGCTCCTTGATAAAGTCTATAACGGGAATGCGGGACTTCTTATTTCTAATCTGATTGGTTCAGAAAAGCTTACACCGGAACAGTTGGAAGAGATCAGGAAGATGATAGAGGATATCTGATATGCTTCGTTATGTAATAGGAATCACGTTTATAGCTGCCGTCATAATTATCATCCGTGCATTGACGAACGGAAAGGTGCTTAAGAAGCAACAGTATGCATTCTGGCTTATTATTCCTCTTTATATGATCCTTATGCCTTTCATAAGGATCGATGTTCCGGCAGCTTATGAATTAAAGTCTTTGTTTGTAAAAAAGACTGAGATCACATATGAAGCAGCGGCACCTAAAATGCCTGCTGTTGTTGCTGATAACAACAAGGTGAATCCTTATGAACAAAGCAAACAGGCAGAAACCAATGAGCTGGATAATGTTGCTGCAAAACCGGAGAAACAGTCTTTGCCTGCAAATTATAATGATTCGAAAACGGAATCCAGAACTAAAAACACGATAAAGACCGAGAAATTATTGGGTTATATTGCATACTCCGTATCAGCACTCCTGGTATTAGCATTGCTGGTATATAACGCAGGCTTTATAACCTATTGCAGACACAAAAGAGAATATGTCGGCAAAGACCCTTCCGGAAAGCTTAAGATCTATCGGATAAAGCACCAGGGAACGCCGTACCTGTTATTCAACAAGATCTATGTGGATAAAGATTTGGAAGAAATCAGTGATTACATTATCTGTCATGAGGCATGCCATTATAAGCATGGCGATCATATATGGATCCTTGTCCGGTATCTTGTTCTGCTTCTTAACTGGTATAACCCTGTGATCTGGGCAGCATTTTTCCTGTCAGGACAGGACTGCGAATTGGCTTGCGATGAAGAAGTCCTGAAAACATGCGGTTCAGGATCTGCTAAGGAATATGCAAAGACTCTGTTTTCGATGCTTCAGAGAAAGACGGGAATTTCATTTGGGTTTACTGTTTCTACAGGTATGAGAGGGGGATATAAGGTGATGAAGAAAAGGATCAGCAACATAAAGAAACCTGCAAATAAGAGCCGAAAAGCACTTGCTTTGAGCATGGCTGCTCTTTTGCTGTTTACGAGTTGTTCGTTTGCAAATTCAACTGATAATGCGGGCAAGATTTCAAAGGATACTCCATGGTTTACCTCTGAAACTTATGATATCGATCTGGGTCTGAAAGAGGACAGAGATATCTATTATCCGAATTTTTTTTTCTGGGGCGCAGATGAGAAATACTATGTTTTGTGCGCAGAAGGTTCTTATGTGGAAGAAAATGCGGATTTGCCGACTTTTGAGGAGTTCTTAACTGTCAAAGTAATCGACAGGAACACAAAGCAAACTGTAAATACTGTTAATGTTAAGCGCGATCTTGATAAGAACTCAGGAGAATACATTAACCCTGAAGCTTCCTTCTATATGGAAGGCAAGATAACTGTAAAAACTAATTCCAATGAGCGCGACTATGATCCTGCAACAGGTAATCTGCTGGATTCCCGTCCTTTAGCAAATGAAGACGCAGGCTGGGATTCGCGTTTCTTTAAAATCGGCAATTACAGGATCGAAACTGCAATAGCATACGATGAAGGCGGTCTTTATCACACCAACGTTGTTATTACTTCGCCTGACGGAAAATCTTCTCTCGTTGAATTGAATGAACCCGGCAACAGGATTTATTCTTCAGTTGTTCTGGCATTAAACAATACTACTGTTTTAATCCCTGCAACCTCGGATAAGGGAAACAGATATTACGAGCTGGATCTTACTACTAATAAATTAATAACAGGGGATGAGAAGAATTACAGCTGGTTTGATCCCAATGAACTGACGGAAGCATTTACCGGAACAAATGGAGAGGTATACTGCAGAACTTTAAGTGGCCTTGCCAGGGTAAATGTAAGCGCTAAGAAAGTGGAAGATGTCTTTACATTCAACTGGTGCGGAATTAATAGAGGAAAAGTTGCAGATCTTAAGTTTATTGAATGTACCAGAGACACCATTATCATGTTCGGACAGACAACAGGTGATTCAGAGTACGAGAGTATAAAGAAGACATGCCAGATCGTAGAATTTACAAAGGCAAAAAAGAATCCTAATGCCGGTAAAACTGTTCTGGAATTGTATGCCCCCTATGTAACGAATTATATTGGAGAAGCTATAGCCAGATATAATGATACAAACAAAAACTACTTCATAGAAGTAGTTGATCGCTATAACCAGACCAGTAATTATTCAGAGTCTCAGGTAAAAAATATAGATGATACTGGAATAATAATGCTCAATTCAGAACTGAATATGAGCAGCGCTCTGGCGAAGGATATCATCAGTGGCAAAGGTCCTGATATCCTGATAAACACAAGTAATTACGGCCAGCTTAACAATCCTGATTATCTGATGGATCTGACGCCGTATGTAAAAGATCTTGATCCTGATAAGTACTATACGAACATCATTGAAGGTTCAAAACGCGATGGCGTCATCTACCAGTTGCCTGTAGGCTTTGTGATCGAAGGAATAAGGACAGATGAAAAGTATGCCGGGAAAACCGGTGTAGGGTTTACGCTGGATGAATATAAGGCGTTGGTTGACGGTGATCTGAATGGCGAGAATATCATGTATTTCGGACAGGCAATGCTGTTTTCCAAACTGTTTAATGCTATGGATGACAAGTTCATCGTAAACGGAAAGGCCGATCTGACAGGTCCGGAATTTGCTGCGTTAGCTGATTATGTGAAGAACAACGTTCCCAAAGATGGAGTTCCTTATGGAGAGTTTTCCAGTGGTTTAACGGAAGCTCTGAATTACGCCGAATATGATTCTGAGATTCAGGGATACAGAGATTATTTTGTTGATTATGCAGACAGAAACGGCCCGGTCAAGAACCCCACTGTTCTCGGTATCCCTTCTGTTGATGGAAGAGGTCCAAGATACTCATCTAACTGTTCAGTTGCAATTTCCAAAGAAACTGTTGATGCAGATGCCTGCGGAGAATTCGTAAAGATGCTGCTCTCCGAAGAAGTACAGACTTATCTTGCCATGAACGACAACTTTGTTCTTAACCGCAATGCATCAAGAAATGCCGGTGAGGCCGCTGTAAATTACTTCAACACTTTTGTAAGAAAAGGTTCGACTTATTATGTTGAGTTAAACAATAGTGATATAAATAAAGTAGAACAGACCATTCTGAGCTGTTCGAGAATGAGATCGGATAATTCTTCAATAAGTATGATTCTTATTGAAGAGATGCCGGCCTACTTCTTAGGACAGAAAGACCTTGATGCGGTTATCAAGATTGCTCAGAATAGGATCCAGAAAGTAATTGATGAGCGTGGATAATTCTTTGTGAGCATAAAAAAGACAGTAAGTATCATTGCAGCAGTATCTTTGCTTTTGAGCATAGCTTCCTGCGATAAGAAGACAGATCCTTCAGAGACATCTGCTGTTCAGACAGGTGAGAAAGTTTCTTCTGATTTTCCTTGGTTTGAAAGCAAGAGGATCAATATTGATCTGGGCATAGAAGAGAACGTTGACGCTGAATATACAGATACTAAATTTGCCGGCGTGGACGATAAGTATATTGTTGTTGTCACAACTGTTTACTACAAGTTGCTTGGTGATGATAATACTGTCACTGACAGTGATCTGCAGGAATATGAGAATTCTACGACTCCGATAGTTTCTGTTTTTGACAGAGCCAAAGGTGAAACAGTTAAACACATCAATGTTAAGAATGATATTTCTGTTGAGGGAATCATTGATGTTATTAACTATGCTTCAGGCAGGATTACTGTTACGTCCCTTAAATACGATGCTTCTGCCAACAAAACAACAAACATAGAAACCGATATTGATCCGTTATCCGGAAGTGTTTTGGACACCCGCAGGATTGATGGTGAAGTTAAAGATTCTGTCGACCGTACATATACCGTTGGTAAGTACAGAACTGAGATAATCAGGGACTGGAATTCCTGGCTTGAAAGCTTCACTGTCAGAGTTATCTCTCCTGATGGCAATACAAAGGAAACTGAAGTTAATGGTAATGGAACACAGATCTTTTCAGTTAATGCTGTTTTGCCGGTTACTGAAACTGCAGCATTGATATGCGCAGAAACGGACAAGGGTATTATCTACTATACTTTTGATCTTGAGCAGGGTACGGCAGCACCCGCTGACCACGAAGAATACAAATGGCTTGATACATATATTTATGGTTCATTATTGAGCGGAACAGATGGCAAGACTTATTATGCCTCTCCGCTTGGTATATCCAGGATAAATTTGGATAAGAAAGCCGTTGAGATGGTTTTCGATTACAGTTGGTGCAATATAAACAGACAATTACTTAACTTTTTCTATGTGGCAGAATGTACGGGAGATTCGTTCCTTCTTTGCGGACAGAAGTATCAGCCGGGAAGTTTTATATCAAACGTTAAACCGGAATTTATGATATATGAGTTTTCCAGAGCTGCTCAGAATCCCCATGCAGGAAAAACTGTTCTTGAACTGTATTCTGCCGACGGGGAACTGGATTACACAACAGCTGATGCTGTATTGAAGTTCAATGATACTAACAGTGAATATTTTATTGAAGTTACGGACCGCTATAATCTGAGTAAGTATTCCAGCACCGAGCAGAGTGCCGGAAATGCAGATGAATACGAAGTGTATAACCTTACGGTCAATTCGAAAAAGAGTGAAGCTCTTGCTGTCGATCTCATAAACGGTAAAGGTCCGGATATCTTAATGAATACAAGTTCGTTTGGACTTCTGAACAATCCGAATTTTCTGGCGGATCTGACACCATATATCGGTACACTCGATTCAAATAAGTATTTTACCAACGTAATCGAAGGTGCGAAGTACGACGGAGCGCTTTATCAGGTGCCGGTCACAATTACTGTTGATGGAATACATACGAATCCGAAGTATGCCGGAAGTTCCGGCGTCGGTTTTACGACTGCCGAATATGAAGTATTCCTCAGAGGTGCATTGAACGGCAAAGATGTAATAGGCGACGGACAGGCGGTGTATTTCGCCAGGTTGTTCAGTGCTGAAAGAGATTTGTTTATTAAAGGCGGCAAAGTCGATTTTACGACTCCTGAGTTTAAAGAGCTTGCCAGGTATGTGAAAGACAATGCTCCGCAAAACAGCAGAGCTTTTGGCGAAGTTGTTAATGACAGTACTATCGCGGAACAGGAAGGCCGGTGTGCAATTTACAATTCCTGCCCTAGTATAAGCTCTTATTTCTCCGATACAGCAACTCTTAGCGGCGCCACAGCTGTTCTAGGCATTCCTTCTTCAGATGGCAGAGGTCCTTTATTCTCTCCCAGACGTTCTGTTGCTGTTTCCGCACAGGCAAAGAATATTGCTGCCTGTGCTGAATTTGTTAAGATGCTCCTGTCTGATGATGTTCAAACGAACTATGCTATGTGTGACGGAATTACAGTCAACAGGGAAGCTTTAAAACAGGCTGCAAAAACTGCAGTTGATTACTATAATGCAGGGTCAAACGGTACAAGAAAGAAGTATTCAGAAGAAACCGTAAATGATCTGGAGAAAGTAATATTGAACTGTTCAAGAATGAATTCGGTTGATTCAGAGATTAACCTCATACTTATCGAAGAGATGCCGGCCTACTTCTTAGGACAAAAAGAGCTGGTTGATGTAATTAAAATTGCTCAAGACAGAGTACAGAAGGTGCTGGATGAGCGAGGATAAGGGCGAAGCGGAAAGTATTTTGTTCAGTAATTGTCTTTATTTACTGTGGATTTCTGACTCCTTTTGATTGAGATTATAACAACATTAATTTTTTATAAGCGTTTCTTGTAAAATTTGTATTTCAAATGGGATTTATGGGGATAAATTTCCGTCTAATATAATGTAGAGCAAAAGCGGAGGACGCTCTGACGATGCTTTACAGCAATGCGCGCATAGGAGTAGAAGTTTAATGAGTAACACAGAGAACTTCAAATTGGTACAAAAGGCAAAAAGGCGGGATCCTGAAGCCTTTACTGAACTAATGAACCTTTATATGAAGGACATGTATCGAACAGCGGTTGCAATACTGATGAATGATGCGGATGCAGCTGATGCGATACAGGAAACTATCCTTGCATGTTGGGAACGGCTGAGTTCCCTTCGTGACAACAAGCTTTTTAAAACATGGATGACAAGAATCCTGATCAACAGATGCCACGATATCAGAAAGAAGAGAATAGACACTGTAGATATCAGTGAGCATGAAGAACTTGCCTTTCATGAAGATGAAAGCAATTTGGAAATAAAGGAAGCCATAGAGCAGCTGGATGAAAAATACAGGGTGCCGATCATGATGTTTTATGGTGACGGGTATAGCACTAAAGAAATTGCAGCTATACTCAATGTCCCTGTAAGCACCATACAAACGAGGCTTTCAAGAGGCAGGGCGCAGTTGGCCAGATATTTTGACAATGGTATGGAGTAATCATATGAAGGATTTTAGTCGTGCAGTTAAAGAAATGAACGTGCCTGATATAGTTCAGGAAAAGGCTCAGAACGCTTTTGCCCAAATTCAGGAGGAAAGCAGAATGAGCAAAAACAGCAATATTCGAAGAAGTTTTTTCAAGAACCCAGCGGTCGCGGCAGCAGCTATAGTCACAGTTGTACTGATAGGTGGTGGTGTAGCGTGGGCTGCAAACGGCGGATTGGCTGGATTCCTGTCCAAGTTTATGCCAGAGGAAGAAGTAAACGGGAGATTGGATTCTCCCTCGGAGAATGAGATAAAAATCAGTCAAATTGAGGGTGAAGACTACGGTCCGCTTTGGACAATTGAAGAATACTGGTATGATGGTGCGACTTTATACTTTACAGCAACTGCCCCACAGAAGGTAATCGATGCTGGTAATATGAGGGTCGTGTGGAGTGACCACGCTGATGTGAATGGCACAGATTGCCAATTGTCAGCTGACGGAGACTGGGATGAAAACACTGAAACGTATACCGGACACTACATCTGTTATGTTGATCTCTCAAATGCGGATACCAGTTCCGGGAAGGTAACTCTTGTAACCCATCTGAAACTGAATCAATACAAGATTGTGCCTGAATTACTTACGACTCAGGAAAACAACGAGGTTGAGACGATAGCAGAACAGGAATTGCGTTTTGATTTTGAGAAACCAAATGACGCGCGTCAGCTGAGAAAGGAAAAGCTTTCTGTCGAAGGTGGAGTTGCAGATATAAACGTAACTGTTGCACCATCGATGTTCAAAGTAAGTATCGTCTATCAATTGAATGATTCATCGAAGTCTATTAAAGATATCGTAAAGTACCGGATTACCGATAGCAGTGGAAATAGTACAACTGTATGGGTTTATGGTATTGATTCCGATGATAACTGCGTGACAATTTTTATGACGGATTTGGAGGGTCTTGATCCCAATGCTAAGAGTTATACCTTCGAACCATTATGTTTTCACTACGATTCTGCAGGAGAAAGAGTACCTGATGTTTTTGATCCGCTTGGATGGGGCGGTTTTACGGTTGAGTTTAGATAAAATACCGGTAAATATAGGGGTTGGAGTAATTCCAGCCCCTGTTTTTTGCAAAATGTGGCAGAAAGTGGTTAAGATATATATGATTATTTCAATTTGTTTTTGAGGAAAAGTTTATGAAAAAAGCTATCTCATTGCTGACGTTGCTGTCGTTAACAATTTCTGTTTTTGCTCTTCCGTCTTGTTCATTGCTTGGCCTCGCGCTTGATGCTGAACATTTTCCGGATAATGAATTACGGTCTAGTTTGAGGAGCTTTGATTCAAACGGTAATGGCTATTTGAGCAAGAAGGAATTGAAAGAAGCAAAATCTCTTCTTATATGGGGAGATTGTTATGATTTAACGGGTATTGAGTATCTGACTAATCTGGAGACTCTTGGTGTCATTCATTGTCATTGTTCTGATTTTCCCGGTATTGAGAGTCTGACTAATTTAAAAACACTTACTTTCCAGGAACAGTGTCCTGATCTGTCAGGAATTAACAATCTGACAAATTTAGAGGAAATGCAAATATCTAGGTGTGTTTTCAGTGAGAGATTTGTTTTTGCTTATGAATATCCTGTTACCGAATTTAAGTTTTCCTGCTGTGTTTTTGAGAAAGGCATTCTCTTTGATAATGATCTTGTTAAAAAAGTAATCTTTGAAGACTGTGCAGTGAGCGGTGATGTTGTTATTGCGGATTGTGACGGATTGATCGATTTCAGTGCGTATTTTGATGCGGCTGATAAGAACTTGAATAATCTGTTATTAGATTATGATTTTGATCCTTTGAAGGAACAACGCTATAACGTGGATCTGTCAGGATGCGATAATCTTGATCATGTCAGAATTGAGAATGGACAGATAATTGCTTCTGTTGATCTTAGTAATTGCAGCATGCTTAAAAGCTGCTCAATACTTGATCTTCGTTACTATGATCTAGATAAAATATGCGGAGCTACGCTGAATATCTCCGGCTCTCCGAATATTGAATATGCTTTTATCGGGTTAAGGGGTCTTAATGAATTAGACATAAGTGATTGTCCACACTTAATATCTGCTTCAAAACAAACTTCAATCGGAGGGGAATACAGTGTGGAATATAAAAGTGATGATGGACACTTATATTGCTCAAACGAGAAATTGGTGCTGATAAAAGATTGATTTAGCTCCAATGCTATAAATATAAGAACACCACTTGTTTCAGACAGGTGGTGTTCTTTGTTGCTGATGAATAATTGAGACCGGATTTAAGAATGATAAGCGCCTGATTTAACCGGCTGCGAGTTCATCGAGATAATTTCTTAAAATAGGCCGCGGCATTGCGCCTGTTATTCTGTCGATGACCTTGCCGTCTTTGATGAAGATGAAGCTGGGGATGCTCTGGACGCCGAATCTCATAGCCAGATCACTTTCTTCGTCGACATTGATCTTTCCGATCTTAACCTTGCCTTCGTAGTTTTTCGCGAACTCCTCCACGATAGGTGACATCATGCGGCACGGACCGCACCATTCTGCGTAGAAATCGATCATGACGGGAACGTCACTCTTAATAACCTCATCAGTAAAATTGTTTTCATTAAATCTGTATTCCATATTGAACCTCCTTACGTTTTTGGAATGACTTTGATACTTCAAGTATATCTGGTATAATTTTCGTATCAAGTACGCAGAATATATTGACCTGGTACGGTTTTTCTTACCGGGTTAAGGAGGATAGAAATGAGCAAAAAAGAAGTTTTATGTGAGGATATTGCAGGAAAAGGATGCGGATTAAAGCGCGTGTTAGACCTTATCGGCGGCAAGTGGAAGATATTGATCTTATGCCTGATCGACCGCAGCGAAGTCGTAAGATACGGTGAGCTTAAAAGAGGTATTTACGGCATCACCAATACGATGCTTGCAACATCTTTAAAAGAGATGGAAGCAGACGGCATGGTCTTAAGAACACAGTACGATGAGATGCCGGTCCGTGTTGAGTACAGGCTTACAGACAAAGCAAAGAGCATCATTCCCATTCTTCTGGAACTGAAGAAGTGGGGAGAAGAAAACATGGATGGCTATTTACCAGCTTGTGACTGATATTTATAAATCTCC
This sequence comes from Ruminococcaceae bacterium R-25, assembly GCA_003149065.1. Lineage (NCBI taxonomy): Bacteria > Bacillati > Bacillota > Clostridia > Eubacteriales > Oscillospiraceae > Ruminococcaceae bacterium R-25. The sequence continues at coordinate 1,279,792 of QGFZ01000001.1, read as the reverse complement.
GAAATGAATAGTATCATATCGGATCTTTAATGGCACTAGCCTGATGCCTCTACCTGATCTAATTCAGGCTGCTTTTATCTTGATTATCTGTTCTCCTCGTATTGATGGGAATTGCTCTTGTGTCACCTAGTTTCATCATCTGATATGCAGCATTTACGTCTGCGTTTATCAATATACCGCTATTGCTCCTAAATAATCCGCGTTCTATCCTGCGCGTCTTGTCATAGTGCGTTGGATCAGGCTTTTCTCCATCAAGATAACTCGTGCCGCTCGTGTAGCTTTCTCGTACTGTCTTTACCTCAATGCCTTCAAGTCTTGCTTTGTATTCGATCATGTTTATAAGCGTCTTATACGGTATGGATACAAAGTTCTGGTTTGTTACATTTCCCATGTGTACTTTTTGTTTCCATCCCTGATTGGCTCCTATAACTATGAGCCCTACATTCGAAGAGACTGCCAGGTTAACTAGCTTCCTGCTTGCCTTGTGCATGTAGTCTTTTATCTTGCGGTTCCTTTTTGCCGTAAGGTTATTCAGTCTTTTGGTCCTGTTCTTTCCGTTATATACCTTCGCCTCCTTTTGCATATGAGCTCTTGCCTTGTTGTAGTACTGGTTTATCGATTTCAGCGGTTTTCCGTTGATTATCACAGGCCTGTCTTCAGAATCCCATGCGGCTGCTATGAGATTGTTTACTCCCAAGTCTATCCCCATGATCTTTGTTCCGCTTATCTGTTTTTCTTCTTTCTCATACATCAGACTGATAAGGATAGAATCCTTGAACATCTTTATCCTTATCTGCCTTATGTTTCTGTGTCTTGCACGGATGTGTATGCCGCTAAGGAATTTAGGCATGGTAACATTACCAGCCTCATCAACCTTGAAGATCTGACTGGTGATAACAAGAGAGCCTCTTCCTTTTTTCGGGTCTAGATATCCCGGTACATGCGGATGCTCCTTAAACTTCTTTGGATCTTTCCCGTATTCGGCTTTCGCCCTGTAGAACGACTTCCACTCTCTGCATTTCTCTTGTATACATATCTGGCTGCATGTTGAATACGGAACGTCTTTATATACTTCCGTTCCTTTCAGATACCAACTGAGGAAATATGCATCGGCTATGTATCCGTTATCGGCATTGATATAACGCAGTTGCTTGCTTTCAGAACGGCCGGCATTGTATTTCTCGAGCGCTTTGTTTATTTCTTGGATTAACTCTTTTTCCCAATCCTCAAGTGCTTTTCCGTTCACGATCTTCTTATGGATGCGGTAGCACTGTTTTATCAGGTAGTTAACGCTGTTAGAGAGGTTTTTCACTTTATAGCAGTAATCGTCTATCTCGTGAAGAAGCTTCTTATTGTTATGTTTCTTTATTCTGTGTTCTTCCGAGAGTATCATGTTACATACCCCTTATCTCTATGTGACGAATGAAAGCGGCGGTCTTGCCGATATATTGCTGTTATGTACTGTTATTTCCTTCAAAGAATCGAGTTTTTATGACGCCAGTAAAATACAGTGGTAACCGAGACAGAACATTCTTCTGCTGTTTCTTTGTGATTCTTTATCTAACAAGAAATACAAATACTGAGTACAATCTTTACACTTTCCGTTCTTAACGACATAAGAGCCTTCGCAATAGATACATGCATTACCATCGGCAATACATATTTCGACAAGAAAGACCTTAAATTGTCATTATGTACATTTACATTGTTGGAAAGGGGCGTTTAAAACACAATATGGTCAATGAAGGATAATTTCTTATATGCATCAATGATTTCATTCAATTCTGAAATCTTTCTGGCTTCCTAAACAACAAACAAATGTTCTATTTATATGATAGAACTAGATCGATTATTTGTCAACTATGAAGTATAAAAGAGCCAACATGGATTAAAAAGTCTATAATGGTTTTCAGGAGATAATAAAATGAGAGTTTTTATTGTTTATTGCCACCCGTCAGAAGATTCGTTCACGAAGAATATCCGTGACGCCTTCATAAAGGGTATTATTGATTCAGGGAATGATTATGTCATCTCGGATCTCTATAAGATGGATTTTAAGGCTGACATGACTGAGCAGGAATACTTAAGGGATGCCAATTACAGGAACACTCCTGAGGTCGCATCAGACGTGCTCGCCGAGCACGAGAAGATCAATTCATCTGATGCCATTGCGTTTGTCTATCCTGTATTCTGGACCGAAGCTCCGGCTAAGCTCGTCGGCTGGTTTGACAGGGTCTGGTCTTATGGTTTTGCATATGGCGACAAGAAGATGAAAATGCTCGAAAAGGCCATGATCCTTTGCTCTGCAGGAAATCCTATTGAGAGATTAGAGCAATTCGGACTTCTTGCGAGCATGAAAAAAGTAATGTTCGGCGACAGGCTCTTTAACCGCGCAAAGCAGATGGAATTCGTTGTTTTCGACGGTACATCAAGAGAAAAAGAAACCCGTGAAGGCAACTGGGATCAGAATTTGGAGAAGGCATATGAGAAGGGAAAGAACTTTTTCGTATGTGCTGAAGAAACATTCTCAGTAGATGACAGATTTTTCACGGCAGTCGAAAACTCCGAATCTGGCGAAGTATCTGACCAGACGGTATTCTGCTATCACCAGAAGGGCAGCGTTATCTGGGCTGAGTATTCAGGCGGCGATATCGTAAAGGGATTCCTCATTGGAACAATGGATGAGGAACATAACCTTCACTTTAACTACCAGCACATGAACAAGGACGGCAATTTAAGGACCGGTTCATGCGATTCTGCGCCTCAGATCGAGAATGGTAAGCTGAGATTTAATGAGACGTGGAAATGGACGATGGGCGAAGAAGGAACATCGGTAATAGAAGAAATCTAAAAGCAAGGAATTAAAAATTATGGAACTTTGGGATCTTTATGACAAAGACGGCAACAAGACAGGCGAAGTATGGGAAAGAAAACCCGGAAATTATACTGCTATTCCTGACGGGCGTTATCACCTGGTAAGCGATATCCTCGTAAGGCACGTGGACGGGACGTATCTTTTGACGAAAAGGGACCCCAGAAAGGATATATATCCCGGTTTCTGGGAACCCGGTGCAGGCGGCTCTGCGGTGCAGGGAGAAAGCCCTGAAGAGTGTGCTGAAAGAGAGCTCTTTGAAGAGACCGGCCTTAAGGCTGACAGCTGGGAGTTTATAAACAGATCGATAAGTGAGAAGAGCCACAGCATTTACTATTCTTATCTGGCTGTCGTAAGCTGCGATAAGGATTCGGTTGTGCTTCAGGAAGGCGAGACCACTGATTACGTATGGGTCGATCTGAAGGATTTCTGGAAATACACAGAGTCTGAGCAGGCCATGAGAAATCACGTGGAAAGATACCGGCCGTACTTGAATGATATTTTTTCAGATCTGTGATCTGACTGACGCATTAAGGGGATATTTATGGGAATTACAACTAAACAGTTTCAGAAGTTTACGGACCTGGGTCTCGTATGGGATTTTCTGGTTGACATTTACGAGTATAAGAAAGACAACGGTGTCGCTGCGCCGTTCTTTGAGCATGCGATCAAGGCTTCGTGGGTGGATTCATCTTATTCTTATCTGGACAGATTGTGGTTTGACGGGGATAAGGTTGTAGCGTTTGTCTTTTACGAAGCACCCGTAACGGATATCTATTTTAACGTCCGTCCGGGTTATGAGTTCCTTTCTGATGAACTTATAGATTATGCAATCACGACTATGCCAAACTTCGGTAATGAACAGCAGTTCGTTCTTTTCGGCGGTCAGGATTATCTTAAGAAGGCAGCAGAAAAAAGAGGCTTTAAGCAGGTCTTTGAATATGATGATATGGTCTTCGATTTTGAAAACGAACTTAATTACGAGCTTCCTGAAGGTTATCACTTTGTTGAGCCTGAAGATTTCAATGTGGTTAAGCTCTCGAAGCTCTGCTGGTACGGATTCGGCCACGGAGATAAAGGTGAGTTCAAAGATTACGACAGGTACGACGACTCTTTGGATTGGACGCCTGCCAAATCCCATAAGGATATTGCAGGTGACTTTATGGCACCATCTCCGCATTCGACGGAGGAATATGCCATCGTAATTGCTGATGAGAACGAAGAGTATGTATGCTTTTCAGGAATGTGGTGGGTGCCCGAAAACAAGCTCGCCTACATGGAGCCTTTGTGCACCGCTCCGGAGCACAGGAGAAAGGGCTTGGCGGCAGCTGCTCTTACAAAGCATTACCGCAGGATGAAAGCATTAGGTGCCACGCACATGACTGGCGGCGGAGATCCGTTCTACGGCAAGATCGGTTATGGCAACGGTTTCCATTGGTCCTTCTGGAAAAAGGGTGACTGAAGATGTCTTGCTTTTTAACTATGTTTTCTTAATTGTTTTACACCAAACGTCATTTTTTCGAGCCTTTGGTGTGAAAACAGGGCTATTTTTACACCAAAGTGCTATTTTTTCAGGATTTGGTGTAAAATCGCACGCTTAACTGTAACCTTTCCTAAGCGGAATTCTACTTATAGGGAAAGAGCGAAAGGCAAATATGGGGATAATGGACGATAACGGAATAATAGACTTGTATTTTGCAAGGGATGAAGACGCGATAAGCGAGACCATGAAAAGTTATAACGGCCGGCTTTTGAGGTTCGCGATGCGTTTTCTATCGGACACAAGAGACGCAGAGGAATGCGTCAATGATGTCTATGCACGTGCATGGGATACTATTCCGCCTAATCGTCCCGGTAGTTTGTTTGCCTATCTCGCTGCTCTCTGCCGAAACACCGCTCTTGACATTATAAAGAAAAACACGGCACAAAAACGATCGGCTCAGCTGGTGGAACTGACTCAGGAAATGAATGAGTGCATTCCAGATAACAGCAACATAACCGATGAGCGCAGCGAAGAACTCTCTATGTGCATCAACGAGTTCCTGGCAAAGCTCCCAAAAGACAAGCGCGCTGTCTTTTTGGGACGCTATTGGTACAACGAATCGATCTCTGATATCGCAAAGCGTACCGGTTTTTCTGAGAGTAATGTCAAGACTATGCTTCACCGGATGAGAGAAAACTTAAGGACTTTCATTGAGAGAAAGGAAGGCGCCCTATGAATGAACAAGATTATATGAAGATAACGGGCGGAATAGATGAGCGTTTTGTTGCCGAGTACGAAAACTATTCTGCAAGGCGTGTTACAAGTTTAAGAAAAAGAATCGGCATCGGGATCGCTGTTGCTGCAGCTGTGGCTTTGATGGTACCTGCAGGTGTGTTTGCTTTCACGCAGTTAACACACCGCGACAAAGTAAGCATTTACTATAGCGAAGAAGGCGTACGCTTACTTGAAGAGAATAATATTGCGGATGCATATACTGTCGAAAACGGTAAGATCCGGTTGACTGTAGATGTTCAGATCTGCGACGGCAATTTCGTTGAGGGTGTTTATACCCTTACGGCGCTGACAGAAGATGCAAAGGATCATCTTCACACTGCTCACTTTTATCGCGTATATGCAGATGACAATGAATATATGTGGGGTGCAGGAGGCTTCGGATCTTCTGACGGATCAACCTGGACTGAAGATGAGGTTTCCTGGAGCTTCAGATTTCCCGTTCGTGGCAAGGCTATTGATGAATCGCGTCCGATGAGAATAATCTTCTTTGAAGATTTCGAGACAGGTGAACCGTTCCATTATGATGGCCATACGATGAGCGGTGACTTCACTTATTACGAAGGAATCTACTTTGATCTGATCACTAAACCGAATATTCCGACAAAGACTCTCCGTTCGGAAGATGGAGCAGAAATAGTGATATCTCATTTTGGAATGAGTATGATCGATGAGAATAAGGATGAACCCGAAAACGGGCCAACCTTCTCAAAGATCAACAGCCTGGTTATCATAGATTCAGATGGTGAACATCACGATATTCTTGCAGAACTCGGTTTGTCCGGATTATCTGTGAGTGCAGGCGGCGGAAGTATTATTGCCTCTAATGGAAAAACGATCGAGATTTACGGCGATATTAACGAAGGAAAGCTTTCCATAAGGTTTGGTTCTGCTTTTGATATTAATAACATAAAAGGCATTGAGATCAACGGCGTGACATATATGGCTGAATAATCTTTTATCTCGCGTTTGGATAGCGCATAATTATCCGGGGGGGAAGTATTTATGGGAAATAGGATAACAAAATCAATAAGTGTGCTCGTTTCAGCGCTGCTTATTTTCGCACAAGCTGTATCTGTTGCAGGATGCAATAAAAATAAGGGCGCAGTCAGGAAAGTGCCCAAGGATTCTGTCTGGTATAACGCTTCTTCAACTGAGATCGGTAGCAGGTTCAAAGGCAAAAAACTGGAATATTTTGAAACCGAAATGTGCGGCGTTTATAAGGATGGTATTTTGATCTATACCACAGGTTGGTATTCGAGCGGATCAAATCTTGAAGCTTTTGATTACTACAACTTTAACGGAGAGCTGGTTTATTCCATCGATGCCAGTGAAGACCTTATTAACAGGCAGATAGAACAGATCATTATCGGTAATGACGGCATAAAGATCAGATTCTTTAACCAGTTAAGACCGGTCGATGTTAAAGAGACCCAGCACTTTACGGCGAGCCTCAATCTGGAGAAAGGAACTATTGAAAACATAGAATTAGCAGAAAGCGTTCCTGACAGTGCATCTGATGATGACTGGGCCATGTATGAAGAAACTTATGCTGCCGGAGATTATGTAGTTGTCTTTTATGAAAAAGAATCTAATAGAGGATTTAAGATCAGCAGGGACGGCAAAAGTAAAGATGTGGATCTGGCAGCCATTTCCCGTTCCACGGACTTGTTTTCAATTGGCGGATTCATAACTGTTTCAGAAAATGAAATTATCTTTGTTTGCTATTCTACGAGTGTTAAGTTCCTTTCTCTTAATCTCAAGACAGGGGAATTGAAAGATAAAGACGAAGAATATTCCTGGCTTAATCAGCTCGACTATAAGAGCCGCATCGCTTCTTTTGGCGGTAAGACCTATATTACTGATCAGAGCGGAATTAAATGCATTAACTTTGAAACAAAGCAGCTCGACGATGTTGTCTCTTTTAATTCCTGTAATATCAACAGGGCTGAAATGGGCAGGCTGAAACTTGTTTGCGTCGAAGGTGACCGGTATGTGCTGGCAGGTGATGTCAACCGCAAGAATTCGCTTGTTGCGGATGATTCTGAACCTGAATCCGTTCCTGTGATCGTTGTGCTTGAGAAGGCAGATAAAAATCCTAATGCCGGAAAGATAATCATCACTGCGGCTGCTGCCGGCGAGACGGATCTGACTTACACGGTTTGTGAAGCTATCAGGCTGTTTAATGAAACTAATGAGAAATACTTCGTACAGATAGACAGCAAGCTCAGATTGGATGATTATATCGATTTCAGCAGCACAGATGATTCCGATGCGCGGATGAATCTGTACTATAAAGGTTCTTCTGCTTTGGGCAACCAGCTGGCCGCAGATATTATTTCAGGCAACGGTCCGGATATAATTCTGAATGCAGGTGATTTCATGCTGATCCAGTCAGAAGATTATCTTGTTGATCTGAATAGTTTTGTCAAAGGCAAGAACGGCATCAATGAAGCAGACTATTTCGGCAATGTTATTAATGCGGCAAAAACCAATGACAAACTTCTTTATATGCCGCTAAGTTTTTCTGTAGACGGTATAGCTACTGATAAATCTAATGTCAGGGACGGTCAGGTAGGCTTTACTTTCGATGAATATGTGAAATTCGTTGATGAAGTATGCAATGGCATAAATCCGCTCGATCAAACCCAGACCGAAGTGCTCTGCGATCTGTTTCCTTATTTGAGTGATACATGCATCAACGGAAAAGAAGCAGACTTCGATAATGCATCGTTCAGAGCCCTTTGCGGTTATGTAAAGGATAATGTCATATATAAACCTGACAGATTCCCCGATGAAAATGATCCGGCCTTATACGACATTTATTACAATATCGGCAGCCATTTAAGATCTGAACAGTATCGTGCTTCGAAAATGACGCTCCTGGGTTATCCTTCGACAGACGGCCGCGGACCTGCGATCAAAGTGGAAGCTTCCGTAGGAATATCTGCTTTTGCTCCTTCTGCTGTAGTTGATGGCGCCTGGGAATTTATCAAAGCATTCCTGAGCGATGATATTCAAGATCTTGTTGCAATGAACTACAATCCGGTCAGTTTGAAAGCATTTGATTCTTCTGCGAAAAAAGCGCTTGAAAGCTACAACAAAGCTTTCCCGAGATTCAAACAGGATGAAAGTGCAGTATCATCCTATAAGGATGTTCTTCTGTCTGCAGCAGTAATGGATAATCTTGACCCTGCGATAATTGTCGTGCTGAGAGAAGAGATGCCGCCATATTTTATAGACCAGAAGAGCCTTGATGATATACTTCCGATCATAAAAAACAGGGTAACGACGATATTGGCAGAAAGAACTTAAAGTAAATATCCTTGCTCTCTTGGTATAATACTCAAGGGAGCAAGTTTTTTATGAATGACAGACCTTTACTTAATACAGATCTGAATGGCGATTCTTTCCGCCAATGGTACTGGCTCAAAGAAGAGCTCGTTGCTTTCTGCCGCGATAACGGCCTGCCTTCCAATGGCTCGAAAACTGTACTCACGGAAAGGATTGCTTATTTCCTTGATACCGGAAAGATCTTATTAAGCAATACATCTAAACGCGCTGCTTCCAAAGTTACATCGCTTTCTTTAGACAGCATCATAGAAACTGATATTGTCTGCTCGGAAGTTCACCGCGCGTTTTTCAAAGAACAGATCGGCGAATCATTCTCGTTTAATGTTGCCTTTCAGAAATGGCTTAAGACTAATGTAGGAAAGACATACCGAGAAGCTGTTGCTGCTTATTATGAGATCCTTGAAGAAAAGAAGAAAACAAAGACTTCGATCGACAAGCAGTTCGAATACAATACTTATGTGAGAGACTTTTTCGAAGCAAATAAGGGACGTTCGTTAGACGATGCCATCAAGTGCTGGAAATACAAAAAGAGCCTGCCCGGGCATAACAGATACGAAGATTCTGATCTTGATGCCCTGGGATAATGAATCTATTAGATCTATAGTTCATTACAACTGAAAAATGGGCTCGATCCCAGTTTCTTGACACCGGTTAACTCCGGTGATATATTCCTTATGAATGAATATTCGTTCAGCCAAAAAAGGAGGGATAAGGGATGCCGAAGACTGAGCAGCAGTGCCAGCAGATCAGGGAAGATACGAGAAACAGGATACTTAAGGAGTCTTCTCTTTATTTTGCGCGTAACGGATTCGGAGACACGAAGATAGGCGATCTTGCCAAGCATATAGGAATAGGTCAGGGAACGATCTATCTTTATTTCAAGTCCAAAGAAGAGCTTTTCGAAGAGATCAGAAAGAGCGCTGAGAATAAAGATGAGATCAAGCGTTTAAAGACCCTCTCAAAACTCCCTATCCCTGCAAAAACAAAGATCGAAAAGATCTCTGCTGAAATGGAAAAGAAGCTGAAAAACGACGAAGAATACGTGGTCAGGATCACGATATTATCCCAGCTCCTTTTAGAGCAGGAAGAAAACCTTTATAAGAACGATCTTTATAAGGTTCTTGCAGAGATAGTAAAGCAGGGCCAGAAAGAGGGAAGCGTTGTAAAGGGAGATGCACTTTATCTTGCTGACCTTTATTGGGGCACGGTCTATATGTATGCCCTGAAAAAACTGTTTGTACCCGGCTGCAAGATGGTTACGAAAGATACTCTGTTCAGGCTTTTGGTGAAATGATGAAAAGAATAGCAATAGTAACCGGCGCGACCGGTGGCATAGGCGGAATATTTGTTAAAAAGATCTGCGCTATGGATGATATAGATGAAGTATGGGCAGTCGGAAGGAACAAAGATAAGCTGGACGCTTTATGCGCAGTAAGTCAAAAGGTTGTGCCGGTAACAGCTGACCTTGGTTCCGACGGAACAGATGTTATCTCACGTCTCATAAGTGAGAGAGCACCTGATATAAGGATACTAGTAAATAACGCCGGAACAGGATATATGGGTCCTTTCGAGAAGATGGAAAAAGGTCAGGTAAGAGATATCTGCAGGTTAAACTGCAGCGTTCCTTCTGAGCTCATATCCATATCGCTCCCCTATATGCATGAGGGCGCGAGGATATTAAACATCTCATCTGCATCTTCGTTTCAGCCGAATCCTTATCTTGCCATGTATTCGGCGAGCAAGGTTTATCTGAAGAACTTTTCGAGAGCTTTAAATGTTGAGCTTAAGTCCAGGAAGATAACTGCTACAGCAGTATGTCCGGGATGGGTGGATACAGGAATGCTGCCTAGAACTAAAGACGGTAAAGAGATCAAATATGCCGGCATGATTGACCCTGAAATTGTTGTGGTAAAGGCGCTTAAGGACAGCGCAAAAGGCAAGGACATGTCCGTGCCCGGAGCGTTCGCAAAATACTTCAGGTTTTATTCAAAGATAACGCCTACTAATATTGTTATGAGCCAGTGGAGCAGGAGCATAAGGAAATACGTATGAGATACAGGATCGATACCGAGAGGGTTGACCTTTTCGATGTAAATATCGTGATAACGATGAGGGTATCACTTAATAACAAGGTTTCTTATGAAGATGCTAGGAGAGCATTTGATAAGGCGGTAAGCCTTCACGAAGTGCTTAATTCGAAGGTGGTAATCGAAGATTCCGGCGAAGCATTTTATGTTGATAACGATGAGCCTCAAAACAGCATAGCTGTTACTTATCTTTCATTGGAAGACCTTATCTTTGAAAACGAGAGGAAGAGATTTAAGGTAGATAAAGGTGAGTTCATAAGGGCTTTCATTTCTTCTGACGGCATTGTTTTTATGATGCATCACCTGGGCGGAGACGGTAAGTCACTTTTATATTTCATAGAGACATTTATGAAGTGCCTTGCAGGTGAAGAATGCGGATACTTGCCATTCAGGTCGCTCGGGTTATCTGATCTCCCTAAAGAAAGCAAACTGCCTTTTTACTATGAACTTTTATCTAATTCCTGGAACAGGAAATGGCAGAAGGAAAAGAAGGTCTTCAGTTTTGCTGATCTGGACAACGCTTATTCAGACTTCTGGAAAGAGCGAAGGACAAAGGTCGAGTTGAAGCGTTATTCAAAGGATGAACTCGATAGTCTGGTAAAGAATGCAAAGAATGCAGGCGTATCGCTTACTGCATATCTTATCACCGACCTTATCAAGGATACTGATGCAGCGATGGATGTAGGACTTGCGGTAGACGGAAGGCCTGACGGCAACAGGTCTATGGGAAACCAGGCAACGGGCATCTCGGTCAAATACAGATACGATAAGAGGAAGTCTTTTGAAGACAATGCCAGAGCCGTCTTTAAGGCTATGCGCAGGAAACTGGATGACACCAGGTCCAGGTATCTGGTGCTGCAGTTTATGGGGCTTCTCGATCCTACATTAAAAGATTCTCTGAATCTTGTTCATGCGGGATGCTTTGAGAGTAAGATTGCGTCCAGAGTCGCTGATCTGTTAGGTTATGGCGATAAGGTCAAGGACATCAGCATCACGAATCTTACGAGAGCTGATATTCCGCTAGATTATGGTGATCTCCATATCAATGAGATAGTATTTGTCCCGCCTGTTGTTTCTTACGCGAAAAACGTCATAGGGATAGTTACGACAGGAGATGTCATGACTGTTGCAAGACATATATACAGCGTTTGATTTCAGCTATCTTAAAACCAGTTTTAAAGCCGGTTTTATTTTGCCCCGAAAAAACTCTTGAAAAGAATTTTTAATCATATTAGCCTAGTTTTTGGACGTCCAAATCTTAGTTTAAGAGGAGGCTTATATGGAACGAAAAGAGTTTCATGCATTTGTATCAGAAAGCAAGGGAAATGAGAGCAACATATGCCAGATATGTGCTGTAAAAGACGGTGCTATAGTCTACGAGGACAGCTGGCGGAATTTTACTTTGGAAGATCCCATTAACGTTAATTCGGTAACTAAAGGCGTTGTGGCCCTTTTGGCAGGAATCGCAGCTGACAAGGGCTTTATAAGAGTCAGCGATAAGGTCATGGATTATTTTCCTGATTATCAGGTTAAACGCGGTGAGAAGACGATCTATGACGTTACGGTAAATCATCTTCTGACCATGACTGCGCCCTATAAGGGCAAGTCTGAACCATGGAAAAAAGTATGCACTTCCAATGACTGGACCAAAGCAGCATTGGACTTTTTGGGAGGCAGAGCAGGCATCACAGGCGAATTCAGATATGCGACTTTGGGGATACAGATACTTGCAGGCATTATCGAGAGGGCATCAGGTGAAAAGCTCATAGATTTTGCAAATGAGAATCTGTTTATTCCTCTTGGGATCCCAAAGCACGTTATTCACGGTGACAGCAGCAAGGAAGACCAGTTCGATTTCTTCATGAACAAAGGTCCGAGAAAGAATGAATGGTATTCTGATCCTCAGGATACCGTAACTGCAGGATGGGGTTTGTGCGCATCCGCAAGAGACCTCGCAAAGATGGGTGATATGGTGCTCCATGAAGGATCTTATAACGGCAATCAAATTGTTTCATCAAGCTGGATCAGCCGCATGTTAACGCCCTATCAGAAGCTTGGCGAGAGATTCGGGAATATGTATTACGGATATCTCTGGTATAAGCCTATTGAAAACAGGGAAGTGTATGCTGCGATAGGCGACTGCGGAAACATCATATATGTGAACCGTGAAAAGAATATTTCTATCGGAGTTACAGGCACGTTTAAGCCTATGATCTTCGACCGTGTGGAATTCATCGAAAAGTATGTGGTGCCGTTAACAGAATGAATCTCTGTCAATTATTTCTGATATAATAATCATCAGGAATAAGTGAATAAGGGGAGGAATGTTTATGAGATTCTATGAGGATCTTAAAGCTTACTATTTCAGCAAAAATCCTGAGACTGATGCAGAAGAGCGTTCGCTCATTATGGAGCAGAGCAGGGAATATGTTAAAGAGTTCGTCGGAGACATCTTCAGACCCGAGGATACTGCAGGCGCCAGCATTAAGAAATACCTGCCGATCGCGCTGTTTGGTATAGCGATAATTCTGCTTATCATTTTCTCTATAAATAAGATGGTTCCTGCACTTCTTTTTACCTTCGGAGGAGTGTTCATTCTCTTCGGAATTGCGTTTTTCATTCCAGGTAAAGAGTCGGAGCATCCAGAACTTCCGGATACGGCTAAGATCCCGAAAGCAATTCCCGGAGCTGCAGCGATCGCGTTCGGCCTCGGTGTTATAGTGCCTGCGGCTGCTGCACCAACGTTTGGCTATGCGAAGTCACTGGTTGCAGGCGGCGCGACATGGTTTGTGCTCGGCGGATTGTTCTTTATTGTTTATTCAATAATCGGTTTTGTCCGCTTCTCCAAAGCTGCAAAGAACACTGTGCAGGGCAAATGTATCGGTTATATCAAGATGGTCGAGGGAAGCAATAGCAGTAACAGTAACAGCAATATCAATCACAACAGGTATTACATTACAGGTGCTCCTGTTTTCGAATACAGCATAAACGGAGTTACTTATCAGGCATTCCAGGAAAACAATATGAGGACAGGAAAGCTCACGCCTTATGTAGGTGATGTCGTTGAACTCGGAGTTCATCCTGACGATCCTTATGCGGTTTTCTATCACAGGAATACGGGCGCTAAGATCTTTGCCATTGTTTTATCACTTATCGTGCTCGCAGCAGGTATCGTCCTTTTCTGTCTGGTGCCTACAGTAAATGACAACGGCGGTTTTGTTGTTAACACCATGGGCGGTCAGACCATGCTTGCCAAGGCCAAGTTTGACGACAAGACAATTGCAAAATATATTACCGGGGATTACACGATCGAATATGTCACGGTCACTGCCGCATACGATCGTGACGGTTCACCAGTTGTTGAATTGTCTAACGGTAAGGGTCTGATACTTAAGGAAGATGAGAAGGACAAGTATCCGGTAGGCACTAATGTGTATATTGTTAAACCGGTGGACGGATCTGCCGGTCTCAACTTCAGAGCCGAAGAATGGGAATATTCCGGTACACATGAAGTAATAGGACTTCCGTCAAACTGATATTATTTTTCACTGCAACATTTTCCGGAGCGGGACTGTATATATGTCAGAAACGTTCAAAAAGGAGAAATGAAAATGAACAAGTTGATCAAGAAAATCGCATGCGCCGTAATGGCTCTCGCACTTATTACAGGTGTTTTGACCGGCTGTAAGGCAAATAATCCCAAGTCTTCTAAGGCTGACATTCCCAGCTTCACATCAGTAAAAAATGATTCCGGCGAGCTCCCTTCTAAAGGAACAGTCGGTGATATCGAATATAAGATGCTCAGCAAGGAACAGTTCGGCTGCTACAACAAGGACAGAGGCTATTATATCGATCAGTTAGAGCAGCTCGACACACCTTATTTCATCGTAATAAGTGCAGGAACGCATACATCTTCAGGCGCTGATATCAAGATCTCGGATTTCGGAATGAACGGCTCGACACTCGTTATCGTCGTTGAAGAATATAAGGAATCCGGTACCGAATACGAAGGCCTTAACTGCCCCTGTGCAGTATTGGAAGTAAACAGGGTGCCGGCAGATATTTTGATCATAAGCACATCAGGTGAACTTTTCGAAAAGATCGACCCTTGAGATTAAAACTGCATTTATAAATACTGCCTGAATTGAAATGAACCCCTGAAGTTGAACAAACTTCGGGGGTTTTATTTGGGGTTGGTGCTTCGGGTGCGGAAGTGGTTGAAACCCTGATTGACGAAAAACTGTACGAAAACAGCTCAAACTGTCAATAAAATCGTCAAAATGGGCGTTATTGACAAATTTATTGACGATTTTGGTCATTTGCGTACAGGTTTCTGTCAATGAACGTAAAGGGTGCGGTTCAGGTCAAGTTTTTGTGTGCTTGCAAAGCCCTTCTTCCAGCGAATGACTCAAACAGTGACTAATTTCCCTAAAACAGTCACCACTTCAGTCATTTTGTGGTGAAAATGACTCAAACAGTGACTCAAAATTCAAAATCAGTCACCATTTCAGTCATTCACGAAAAAGGCTGCCCGAAGGCAGCCTGTTGTTTTTAAGTCATGTAAGTCGGTTTAGGACCTAAGTAGGATTCAGGGATCTTTGCACCCTGTTCGCTGATCACGATCTTCTGCAGGACGAGATTCGGATTGATAGCGTAAATGCTCAAAATATTTAATCCTTCTTGTAAGTCGACCGTAAGCTTTGTCTTGCGGACATTGTCCAAAACACCCTGTGACCAGTAAGGATTTCCGTCTCCTACTGCAAAGCCTTCAGGGATCATGTTGATCTTTTTGATATTGCCGTCATTTACTTTGACACCTACAAGGATCTTCGGCTCGCGGCTGAAAGGATTGCTGGGGTTCGTGTACAAGGTTACATCGTATTTTCCGGCTGAAGGCACATTGATCTTGTAATCAAGATGAGGAGCATTCTTTACGCCCAAGACTTCATCCTGCGGATAAGCCTTTATGGCATCCATGCCGCGTGTATAATCCTTTATCAATCCGAAAGCAGCAAATGAAGGCGAAGAGCAGCATGAGCTGTAATCTACAGGCAGGATGGAAATGTAGTTCATTCCGAAAGCATTCTTTTCGAGCGACCTGTCGAAAATATTGGCTTTGATAATATCTTCGCCGTAATCTTTTCTTCCAACCCAGTGATGGACCTTTTCGCCCTTAAACGAAGATGCTTTGTTGAAAGGAACTTTGACGACAGTAAACCCATCAGCGCTCCTGATGCAGAACTCTGTGGAATCGCCGCGCTTGATCTTAGAGCGGTCGATCTTAACCTTAAGCTCTGTAAGCGTATAAGGAGCGATTACACCTTCTTCAGATGAGAAAGCCAATCCCTTGCAAGGGTTTTCAACAGAGAACTTTACGTCCTTGTCGCAAGCAGTGCTGAGGAGCAGGGTTGCTTCATCAACGGAAGGATCGAGGAACCGGTCTAAAAGAAGGACTCTGCCTGTCCAGAACTTGCCTTCTGTAGCCTGGCAGGAACCCTTAATGGTCGTAATGAGCCTTTCTTTGTTGGCAGGCTCGAAAGTGCTTACTATAGGATACTTGCAGCCTTCCTCGCACCAGTTGTTAAAGCCGATGTGCTCAGATAAGCCCATGCCGTACCACTTGCCGCCGTGAATAGTGTGAAGCTCATCAACGATGATCTTATCGTAAGCTATGCACTTGTTGATCTCTTTTGCGAGAGTCATTGCATAAGTGCTGCCAAGTTCGCAGAAAGCGTGGTTCAAAGCTGTAAGGAGCCACATTCTCTGAACATTGAGGTTAGCTGTAAGAGGGAGCCATACGAGTTCGTAAAAACCAAACTCAGTATTACCTTTGAACTTGTCTCTTAACTTGTCGCATTTTTTCATGAGCGCATCGATGTTTTCGAGAAGATCGAAAGTCTCATTGTAATTAAATGCGTTATAGACTTTGTCGTTCATTGCTTCTGTGCGGCGCGCGGAAGTAATGCGGGTATAACCTAAGAGCAGCTCTCTTATTGCGCGCTTGTCGGCAGGAGAGACGGTAGAACCGAAAATGCGGTCAACGATAAGCTTCGTGTATTCTGCCGGAGCATCGTGGTTTGTTGTGCCCCACATGTCAAAATCGTAAGCGAGGTCTAAGAAGAATGACAGCGGATATTCATTGCTGAAAATATCACCGACATTAACGATCCAGAGATCTCTTATGCCGAAGTCATAAGCTGTTGTCATCTGCTCCCATGTCTTAGCCAGGCACGATGTGTTGAACCACTCGAAAGAGATCGGAAGTCCGTGATAATCGAAGTGATAGTACATTCCGTAGCCGCCCTTATGATTGCGCATTTCAGGGGTTGGAACAGTTCTTAAGTTTCCGAAGTTATCGTCGCAGAGCATCAGGGTAACGCCGTCAAGCTCAGGGTCTCCCATAAGGCCGGGTGTCTTCTCGTCACCATAAAAATACGGTTCTACTTCCTTATACAAAGCGAGCATTCTGGGAACCTTATCCAGGTCCTTATTTACGTATTTTTTGATGAGTTTATTCTGTGTTTTTAAAACCTTGCGCAAAAGGTCTATGTTATCTTTGAGCGTAGCGTCCTTGCCCATTATCGCAGTATCAGCTTCGCCTCTCATACCGACGGTGATCACGTTTTCGAACCTGCCGCTCCTATTAAGGCCGTCTTCCCAGAATCTTGTTATGCCTTTCTCATTCTTAAGGAAGTTCCATGCATCGCCGTAGATGGACTTGGGACCTCTTAAATACTTATATTCTTCGCCCTGTCTTAAGCATGGCTCGTGGTGGCTCATGCCCATTACGACACCGAGCTCGTCTGCAAGCTCTGCATTTGCAAGCCCCGGGCCGTCCTCAGGGAAGATCTCAGCCCACATTGCAGGCCAGAGATAGTTGCCTTTGAGTCTTAACAGGAGCTCGAAAACATGCTCGTACATCTTCGCGTTGAATCCGCCGAAGTTATGCATGCAGAAGTTGCCGAAAGCCGGCCACTCATCGTTTATAAAAAAGCCCCTGTATTTGACGGAAGGTTCTTTGGATACCATGCAGTAATCTTCCGGTATCTTGAATGTAGACATTTTCGGAGGCTTGATATCGAGCCAGTCGATAAAAGGAGAGACACCTAACATCTCTGAGAGCTTGAACAAGCCGTATATAGCGCCTCGTTTGTCGCTGCCGGTGATAACGAGGGCTGTGCCGGTAACTTCTATCTTATATACTTCGCGCCTGCCTTCGATATCGCTTACATCAACGCCGGAAGCTTTGATGAGCTTGTCGCCTGTAAGGCCGACGATGATGGGTGACTTGCATTCTGAAGAATCAACAACTGAAGGTGCATGTCCGAAGACTGCTTTGATGTCTGATGAGACCTTTTCAGCGATCTTTCTGACACCTGATAAAGTGTCCTTGCCGCAGATGATCTCAATGTCTTTATTCTTGAGTTTAGAAGAAGAGATAATAAAGTCCATAGTAAACCTCATATAATTAACTTCCATACAAGCATACAACAAATACAAAAGTTAATCTATCCAAAAACTGCAAATATATTTTATTAATAATCGCAATTAACATCAAATAGGAAGGGCAGGGCTGCAGGCGGCTTTTCGCCAACGAAGACTCCATTTTTCTAATCAGAAAATATTTATTGAAAAACGATAAAAAAGTCTTGAAAAACGAAAATCACTATGTTAGTATACTCGCAATAAAGCATGCTTAATCGTTTTCAAGGAGGAAATAAGTTAATGCGATATGACGACGCAATATTAAGGTGGGCTAAGATCGCCACTGTTTTGTTTACCGCTTTAGCAGCTGTTGCAGATATATTCGGTGTAGTTATTGTTAAGTATATAGCTTACTGCTGGGCTGAAGTTTTCGATCTTCCCAGAGTAATTGCACTTATCGTCATTTTCTATCTGGGTACTGTCGGCGGTTATTTGGTGCTTATCCCGCTTTTCAAGATGCTTAATAACATGAGCAAGGATAAAGTATTTGACAGGGATAATACAAAGCTTATGATGATCATCACATGTGCGTTGGTCGGTATCGCCGTTGACTGCACAGTTTGCGGATTCATCTGGAATGGCGGCTGGATCCTGGCAATAGTTGCTCTGTTCATGTCGCTTGTAGTGCTCAGCATCAGAGTTGTTTTCGCCAAGGCGATCACCATGAAAGAAGAAATGGATCTTACGATCTAAGAAAGGAGGAGCGACATGATTATTGTAAATCTTGATGTAATGATGGCAAAGCGCAAGATCTCCTCCGGTGATCTGGCAGCCAAGGTGGGAATCACACAGGCAAATCTGTCAATTCTTAAGAACCAGAAGGCAAAGGCCGTCAGGTTCTCAACATTAAACGATATCTGTAAGGCATTGGATTGCCAGCCCGGGGATATCCTCGAGTACAGGGAGGACTAAACTCAAATGGACAAAAAAGTAATATTCCAAAGGCTGGGAATTATCCTAGCCTATCCTTTAGCATACGCTTATGTAAGGCTTTTGATGAACTTCTCGGAAGATTTCTACATAAACGCAACAGTAGGCGCAGGCGACTTTCATTACAATATTGCATACCCGATCTTTGCAATCCTTTTCATTGTCGTAAATGAGATTGTAAGACGCGGCAGAAGAGGCGCTGAGGACAAGCTTACACCCCAGATGATATTCTGGTATCTGATTACGTTCCTCTCAGGCCTTACGGCGACTGTGGGCTCTACAGTGATCCTGGATGACATTGAGGTCGTATCCGTATTTGCAATGCACCTTGGCGCTGTTTATTCGGTGCTGGTATCCAATAAGATCCTTTTAGGCGGCAAGACTTCAGGATTCATTCCGGCAGACCTTATTCACGGCTTCTATGTTAAGTCTTTTGCAGGTTTCCCGAATTTCGTAGTTGACTGGAAAGCTTTTTCCAGGAAGAAACCGGAAATTGAACCGGGTGAAGAGCCGGCGCCTAAGAAGAATCCCATAAGCGCCATATTGTTCGTCATTATCATGTTCGTTTTGATGATGATCGCGCTTGGATTTATGTCTTCGATCGATAAGGATATTTCTAATTTCCTTGATAATGTATTCGGAGACTTAGCTGATTACTTTGTACATTTGAGGCTCGAAGAGATCTTCGTCCGCGGAATATTTGCTATCCCTGTATGCTTCTATCTTTATGGCCTTATGTCCAGAAGCGCAAAGTCAGACGGCGAGAGGGAAAAGAGAGTCGCTTCATGGCTCATGCGTATCAGAGGCAAGGGAAAGACCGTATCTTCCACTCTGGTCTACATTGCAGCAGGCATCTTCGTAGTAGGTTATATCCTTTTCTTTATAAAGAGACTTACTTATATGCTGGGCGGCTTTGCAGGCAGCGTGCCGGACGGAATGCTCGTATCTCACTATGCGAGAGAAGGCTTCTTTGAACTCGTAGGTATCATGGCTGTTAATATGTGCGTTTATCTTGCGATCATTCTCCTGGGAAAAACGGACTCAGACGGCAAGTTCTCAGTACCTTCGAAGATCCTTGTAACTCTTCTCATGGTGGAGAGCATCATCTTTGCAGCTATCGCAATGAGCAAGCTCGGTCTTTATTACAGCATCTACGGCTATACGCCCAAGAGGATCCTTGCTATGTGGGCAACGCTTGCTTTGGGTTTTGCAGCCCTGATGACAATTATCACCGTTCACCGCGGCAAGCCTCATTTCAGGGCAGGAGTTATCTTTGCTTCTGTCTCATATATTGCAATCTGCATCTTATCGGGTGTGCTGGTCGCAATAGGAGCGTAAACGCAAAAAGCGGGGGCATAGATTAGGGAATAAACAGGTTGTCTCGATTTGAGGCAACCTGTATTTTTTTCAGGATTTGAGGCTTATTTCCAAACCAGTGGGAGTCTTTCGAATTCGTCCAACGGAACAGGCTTTGAGAAGAAGTAACCCTGGAATAATTTACATCCCATATCTTTTAACATGTCGAACTGTTCCTTGGTCTCAACGCCTTCCGTGATCTGCGGCATTTCGAGATTGTTTGCCATATCAACGATGCTGTTTAAGATTATCTTGGACTTTCTGTAGTCTGCAGTCTTTCCGAGGAAAACCATGTCGATCTTGAGGATATCGACCGGCATGTCCTTAAGCATGTTAAGTGACGAATAGCCTGAGCCGAAGTCATCCATCTCGACCGTGAAGCCGTATTCTCTGAGGCTGTTGATGACCTTGATGTGCTCTGCTGCATTATTCATGACTGAAGATTCCGTGATCTCCAGATGGAGCTGCTCAGGGCTGACGTTATACTTTTCGACAAGGCCTGTTATGACCTGATAGATATCAAGGAAATAGAAGTCTTTGGGAGAAATGTTGATCGAGAGGCTGAGCTTTTCGTAACCGTCAGTTCTTTTGGACCAACTCGAAAGTATCTTGCAGGCTTCTTCCCAGATGTGACTGTCGATCGTTGCTATAAGGCCGTTCTTCTCGAAAACGGGAATGAACTTAAACGGCGACAGCAAACCTTCTTCCGGGTGGTTCCATCTGACCAGAACTTCTCCGCCTTCGAGCCTGCCGTCAGCTCTGTACTGTGGCTGAAGATAAGGGATGATCTGACCTTTGGCAATAGCGTTTGCAAGTTCGCTCGTGATGCGCTGTTCCCAGAGCTTATCGTCTCGAAGCTTATTATCGTAGATCGCTATGCAGCGATTATAGTCATTCTTGATGCCTGCGATTGCGAGCTGGGCCCTGTCGACCATACTGTTGACTGTAAGCTTTTCATCCTGGTCTTTTGACGTTGTCTCGAAAACACCAATGTGGATCACGAGAGGTGAATTGATGATGTTGGTAATACCCCAGGATTCTTTGACGAGCCTTTCGATATCATTCAGATCGATAACGGATTTCTTCGCAAATGCGCAGAAAATATCGCCTCTCCATCTGCATGTTGCTGAACCGGGATGAGAGAATTTCTCGAGGTCTCTTGCAATCTTGATAAGGATCTCATCAGCTTTTGCTCTGCCGAAGACATCGTTTATGAGCTTGAAGTCATTGATGTCAGATACGATCATGTAATAAGGAGTATCCGGATTTGATTCGAGGATACCGTTTACCTGGTCTTCGAAACTGAAGCGGTTGGAAAGCCCCGTGAGCTTGTCATGCGTTGCAAGATACTTTCTCTCCTCATTGAGGTTGACCTGCTCGGTATCGTCGTGAATAGAGAAGAAGGAACCGACTTCCTTATTCCTTTTGTCTTTCATCAAGCGGTGAGTGATGTTGAGATATGTCGTTTCCTTATCCTTATCACGGAAGCTTGCAGATATATCGAAATTTGCTCCAAGGTCTACGCCGCCTGTGATTTCTAACAGCTTGTCTGTACACTTGTTGGGATCGCCTGCTTCTATTCCGAGGATCTCATAAGCCCTGTCGTTTGCATAAAGCGCATTGACATCTGTGTCGTAGAAGATGATGCCGTCAGTGTGGAATCCGACAACTGAGTCGGCAAGTCTTCTCCTGATGAAGAACGGCTTATATATGTAGGTAAAAAGATATAACAGGAATCCGCAGAGAACATAGCCTATCAGGGAGTTGTTGACGGGGCTTTCCGAGAATACATAGAAAAGGAATGCCATGCAGATAACCATTGAGATCATGATAACGATATATCTCTCATGATATGCGGAAGATATCTTTAAGCATTTATCTATAAGGATAGCGATCATCAGAACGAGCAGAGCCTCGAGAAGGCAGAATCCCAAAAGCATTCCTATATGAGGTTCTAATGCAAAATAAGTGCTTCCGTCAGAAAGAGTCTTAGTCTGGACTCCGAAAACAAAGCCGAATAAGGGATTAACAAGAACAGAAACAGAAGCGATGGATAAAACAGCCAGGACAATATATTGGACCGCAGTACGCCTGAAACGGAATTCGCAGTAGTCCATTACAAATATGAAAAGGTTATATATCAGGAAACAATCGCCGAGGAGCATGATCATGTAGCCGATATTCGCCAGTTTTTCGGAGTCGGTAAGAAATGCGAGAGCGTTGCCTGCTAAAGGAACGATTACGGCGAGGAATACATTAAATACGCTGGTGGCTTTCTTTTCGAGATTTTTTCTCCGCTTGAACATTGAAGCAATTATCATTGCTATCAGGAAGAGAGCTATAACAACCAGTTCAATCAGATATTGTATCCTCATAGAGCCCCCGGATATCGAATTATAAAATAATTTTAACACATTGGATAAGCCAAAGGGTTAACGTCGGGATAGAAAACTAAAAATTTTCTGTAAAGCGATAATATATACTATAATTAATATATATAAGGGCTTTCTTATAATAGTTGTTTTTTGAGCGCTGTAATATTACAAAACCCAATATGTAGTGAAATGTCACATAAAATCTGTTTACTTTCGAGGGCCTAGGTGCTATGATTACTCCATAAGTTTAGCATACATTTGTTCTTTTTTTAGCAAATGTTTTTCGTTTTAAGGAGATATTAGTATGGATGAGTTTTGTTGTACGGTGAAGGATATTTTCAGAAGGGCGAACATGATCGATAAGGCTGTAAGAGAGCTCGCAGACAAGGGCTATACGGATCATGCGGTAATCTATACCAGGATCAGGGATAACATTTTTAATGCATTGGCTTATGCTGCTGCCAACATGAAAGACTATGAATATGCCGTAGCAGTAAACTATCTTGAGTCCAGGCATTCCGAGCAGACTCTTGCAAAGCTGACCTACTATACACACAGGACTATAAGGCGTTATGTCCGTAAAGCCTGTGACCTTATTGCCAGATATTATGAAGAAACCTTGCAGATAAAGCTTCTGCCTGTAGATACCAGATCTGTCGAATGCGATATCTCAGCCGGATCTTTCTGGAACAAGGTCGATTCATTGATGCGCGGCAGTATCGAGAATGCCTGTGTCGTTATTCTGTGCTGTTTTGAGAAGAAGTCGGTTAATTATGTCTGCAGCACATATTCCATGGGCAGCACCAAGGTTAAAAAGATCATCAGGGCCTTTGATTCCGTCCTTACGTTATATGACATTCCTGAAGAGGCGGCAAGCGCAGTTTAATTTGTTATAACCTCCGTAGCGTTAAGACAGAGCGTTCGCGGGATAGCGCGAATACTCTGTCTTAATGTTATAATCTTTTAGTCTATGAATCCTGAAAAGTTTGATGGAGGACTTTTATATGACCATTACATTTGACAGACTCCCTAAAAACATTACTGAACTTCAGGCGCTGCCTTTTGCTTCTTTGAATGAACCTGAATACGGCGCTGCTCTTTTTGTCGCAGCGATGATGCATTACAGCGAGAATAAGGAAGAGACATTTGAGATGCTCGATTTCCTTAACGGACCTTATGAAGTTACAGAATTTCAGAAGCAGTTTATCGCAGACAGAATGGCTGACGGCGATCATGTTGTAAGATCATTTTTCAACGGCACATCACCTGATAACGACTACACGCCTTCAATGCCTTATACGATCGAGACTGAAAGAGGCTTTGAACAGGAGATCGACGGAAGGATGAGGATCCTTCTTACATCATCCGGCGCTGATTCCAAGAGATTTATCACTATGCGTCATAAGCCTTCCACCAACCAGTGGTTTGTTGAAGAGCAGATGATATTGGGCATGATCAGGACTCCCAAGTCAGCAGATCCGTGGGCTTGATCAGGATAAGATGAGATGAAGCAGGAAAGAATCTATCCCAAAGTATCCATATCGCAGAAAGCCGCCAGATCTTTAAAGAATGGCCATCCGTGGGTATATGCAGATGAGATCTCATCTGCAGCAGAACTTGTAAGCGGTTCTGTTGTCGATTGTTTTGAAGGATCGAGCTGGCAGGGCGCGGGCTTTTATAATGCCAATTCGAAGATTGCTGTAAGGATAATATCCCGTAACAGCAACGATCAATTCGATTATAAGTTCTGGTACAGAAGGATCCTTTATGCGGTCTCATACAGAAAGACCGTCATGCCCGGAGATGATTTTAAATGCTGCAGGATTATCCATGGCGAAGCAGACCAGATCCCCGGATTTACCTGTGACAGATATGGTGATATAGCCGTAACGCAGATCGCATGCCTTGGCGTTGAGCTTAATAAGGATGTGATATATAAAGCGATCCTGGACGTGTTTAACGAGATCGGAGAGCCTTTGAAGGGCATTTATGAGCGTAATGAATTAGCGCTCCGCGAAAAGGAAGGCTTGGAGCTCTATAAAGGCTGGTACGGCAGCAAGGATCTTTCATGCTTAACCGAGATCACCGAAAACGGCATAAAGTATTCTGTCGATGTCGAAAACGGCCAGAAGACGGGCTTTTTCTTAGACCAGAAGTATAACAGGCTTGCAGCAGCAAAGATCGCCAAGGATAAGAATGTTTTGGACTGCTTTACGCATACCGGTTCTTTCGGCCTTAACTGCGCTTATAACGGCGCCAAGCATGTTACGAGTGTCGACATATCTTCACAGGCCATAGAGATGGCAAAGGCCAACTGTGAGCGTAATAACCTGTCAGATAAGATCGATTATGTCTGCGAGGATGTTTTCGAGCTCTTAACAAAGATGGCTGAGAAGAAAGACCATTCGTTTGACTACATCATCTTAGATCCTCCGGCATTTACCAAATCAAGGGAGACCGTTGATTCGGCAGGCAGGGGATATAAAGAGATAAACCTTAAGGCAATGAAGCTGCTGCCGAGGGGCGGATATCTTGCCACATGCTCATGCTCTCATTTCATGACAGACGAGCTGTTTAAGAAGATGCTGGCATCTGCTGCAAGGGATGCAAGCGTCAGCTTAAGGCAGATCGAGGCAAGGACACAGGCGCCTGACCACCCGATTTTGTGGAACGTCCCGGAGACAAACTATTTAAAATTTTACATATTTCAGGTCGTTTGATAATCTGCTTGTCTTAAAAAACGAAATATCGCCGGAAACGCTTTGATCTAAAGCATTTCCGGCATTTTATATTGGCGGCTTTCACACAGTTTAGCCTATCTTTTCTCTCAATCTTGTTGTCGTTTTGATGCTGATATGAAGATGATTTGAAAAACCTCACCTTTAATCTTTATGTAGAAAGTGAGGCCAGTCTATGTGCAGCGAGATATATAATGAACAGAATAACAGTTGTTTTGATAAAAATGCTACTTTGGTAATCAAGCAGGAAGCTATCGTAAACAACATAAAGATAATAAAGGAAAAGACGGGCGCGAAAGTAATCGCAGTCGTTAAGGAAAATGGTTACGGTGTAGGTGTCGCCAATCTCTACCACATATTGGAAAATCAGGACATCTTCATGTATGCCGTAACATCGCCTTGTGAAGCGATCGCACTCCGCAGAGAAGGATGCCAAGCTGATATTCTCATGCTTACTCCGATCACTGATTTCGGCGAGCTCTTGTCTATGGTATCTCTTGATGTTGTTATTGCTTTGGGAAACGACAAGCAGATCCCTGAATTGCTCGATGTATTTAAGCTCCTCGGAAAAAAGCCGAGAGTCCATATCCAGATCGATTCAGGTCTTGGCAGATACGGCTACAATGCAGACGACAAGCTCGATTTCAGCCGTTATCAGGATAGTCTTTCCATCGAAGGTTGTTTTTCACACCTCGCAGGAAGCGTTCACAACTACAAGAAGAGTGTTGAGAACCAGGTTAGGGTATTTAACCTTGCATTGGAAAAAATCAGGGAGAACGGCGTTAATCCCGGCATCTGCCATATCGCAAATTCAAAGGCCGCAATGACTTTCGGTTCTTTGGGATACGATGCGGTCAGAGTAGGAAGCGCGATCCTTGGCAAAGCACCTTCAGATGACGGTCTTGAAGAAGCTGTATGGCTCGAATCCAAAGTGTATTCCGTATACAACAGACTGGAAGGCGAGCACATCGGATATAACGGCGAAGCAACATTAAACAGAGACAGTTCACTTGCTGTAGTTAGGGTCGGAACAGGATGCGGCGTAGGACTTATCCAGAAGGGCTCTCTGGATTTTTCATTCGTCAATATCCTCAAAAACCTTGTAAGAAAGATCAAGGAAGACCCGGTTATAAGCGTGTGGATCAACGGAAAGAAGAGCCCCGTAATCGGAAGGATCGGCGTGTCACATATGACGGTCGATGTAACAGAAAACGATGTCAGGGAAGGAGACACAGTAAAGATCTGCGTAAATCCCTTACTCGTACATCCTTATGTAGAAAGGCTGGTGGTCTGATATGAAAACAATGTTTAACAATAAACTGTTGGCGTTAAGCTCTTTTATAAAGTCTGAACCCGTCCAGAGCTTTCTTGCCGGTATAGTCAACGCAAGTATCTTTTTCCTCTTTGATGAGAACATAATTATCCCAGTCGCACTCACAGAAGAAGGACGTAATGACGTAATCAAAGTATCCCTCTGAGATTAAACGGTCCTGTTCTTCTTTGAGTTGAGGGTAGTTGTCTCCAAACATTTTGTGCGCACAATATCTGTTGCTCGGAAGTATTCCGGCGGCTGTGTAGAAACCGGCATCCATAACGTCATAGGTTAAGACTTTCGCATTTGGAGTCTGATTGATCGTTTCTGCAAAACGATACTGTGCAAGATACGTTTTTGGCTGGAAGATCAGATACATGTTCTTGCACAGCAAAATCGAAAGACCATAAAAAACCAACAGGACAGCAGTTATAAAGCCTCTGATAAATGATTTGTTTTGCTTAAAGATGTTCTCTGCCTGATTTAAGCCTTTAATGAACGGAAGTAAAGCAAATCCGAAACCATAACAGAGAAGATATGCATAATAGTAAATAAAAGAATTTCTTGTAAATAAGAATCCTGCTGAAATGATAAAAGTCAGGAAAAACAGTACGCATGCCTTCTTGCGGTACTTCTTTGGAATGAATGCCAATGAGATAAAAGTAGTTAACAGCAGAATTCCGAATGAAGGATTCTTCAAAGATGAAGTAAGGATCGAAAAAGCAGGAATAGCAATATTCTTGACTACAGGTATAGATGCTATTTTCAGGTCTGACGTGCTGTTGCTATAGAGGAAGATATTATCATAGAAATATGCTTCCCAGAGGTAACCTAAAGTACCGGTAACAGCAAAGTATACCAGTACCGGAACTGCAATAACGATAAAGCCGGCAATAAATCTCCAGACAAGAGCCCAGAGAGTCTTAAAGTTTTTGCGCTTGATCGAAAGAAGGAGAATATAAAGGCATACGCCTATCATAAATCCCAGGAAAGTATACTTGAGCCAAAATAAACAGCCGGCAATAATTCCGCAAACCAAAGCTTCGGCTTTGCCCGGCAGTCCGTCTGAAACAACTATTGACCTTAATACTATAAACAGGATGATCGTAAGAAGCGGAAAGCATAATTCTTCGGTGTTTCCGCCGTAATTAAACATATTGGATGTGTATACGATTCCCAGGAAAAGAGGCATTAAAGCAATAGAATGCTTGGACGGTTCAACGAACAGTTTGGCGATCTTCCAGGAATATATCGCAAAAACAGAAGCCGCAATGCATTCAACGATCCAGACTCCGGTAAACGATTTATCTGAGATCAATGCTGCTAAGGCATAGATAAAATAGAGCAACGGTCCTTTGTGGTCAAAGATGTCACGGTAGGGAACCCAGCCGCGGATCATACAGCGTCCTACGGTTAAAAATACATTTGTATCATCCCATGGATTGAACGGATAAAGAGGAGAGCTTGTAGACACGAATGTGATCGTGATAGTCGCTGCAACTATGAGAATAGCGATCTCAAGCTTTTTAAGTCTGCTTTTATCTGTAAGTCTGAGTTCCCGCATGATCATCAAAACAAAGCTTTATTATGCTTCTGCCATCCAAAGGCCATGGAGGTTGCAGTATTCGTAAGCTGCAATGACTTTCTCGTCAGCACCAATCGTGAAAACAGCAGAAGGCTCGCTGCCGGGTTTAAGCTGTCTTATGATCTCGCCCTTGTCGGTCTCTAAAGCGATGAATGTGATGTAGTGCGCATCCATCATGGGGTGTGCAACTTCGCCGACTGTAACTGTGACTTCCTGTCCGTTAACGGAGATTACAGGAACGTGCTTTTCGCCTGCGGCATCAGTTGTGTTGGGGATCAATTCCTCGAGAGGACCGCCTTCGCATTCTGTATCGAAAAGCTTAGTTACTACTGTTCCGCACTTACCTTTAAAAAACTTCATGTCAAAGTCCTCCTAAAGAATATTTTATAGGTAAAACCATTATACCATGTTGAGCTGAATAAACCTTTACTTTGGTATTTTGAAAAACTGTTTGCTTTTTTGCGGTTTCCAAACTTGCCCTGAAGGCCCTGTTTTCCGCGAGAATGAAAATCATTCTTACTGCTTTATATATAAACGAGATTAAAACTTAATGGAAACAACACAAGAGCAACGAAAAATGGTCAAAAAGAACGAGTTTTTGACTTAATAGGGTGGGAGGCCTTTTGTATAATTTCGGTGGAGTTAAGAAAGACTCCGGCAAATAAATTTAATGAGGTGGAATGAATATGGCTAACATTTTTGATTTTACGGGTAGAGTAGCTGTTATCACAGGTTGCTCCACAGGACTCGGCGTTCAGATGGCGAAGGCTCTTGCAAACCAGGGCTGTGATATTGTAGCCATTGCACGCCGCCAGAATCTTCTCGATGAGGTTTGCGCAGATATCGAAAAGACATACGGTGTTAAGACACTTGCAGTAAAGCTCGACATCACAGACACAGCAGCAGTTGATGCAGCAATCGATGAGATCCTCGCAAAGATGGGCAGGATCGACATTCTCGTAAACAATGCAGGCACAGGCGCAGTTGCACCTGCAGAAGACATCACAGACGAACAGTTCATGAACGAGATCGACATCGACCTCTTCGGTACATTCAGAATGGCAAGAGCCATCGCTAAGAAGGCAATGATCCCTGCAGGCTTCGGCAGAGTCATCAATATCGCTTCAATGTACGGTCTTGTTGGTAATAAGGTAGCTCCCGCTTCTCCTTATCACGCAGCAAAGGGCGGCGTTGTTAACCTTACAAGAGCTTTGGCTTCCGAGTGGGGTAAGTACAGCATCACAGTTAACTCTATCTGCCCCGGTTACTTCTACAGCCCTCTTACAAAGGAGACATTGGATTCCGAGTTCTTCCAGGCTAATGCAAGAACAATGATCCCTCTCGAGAGATACGGCAACGACGGCGAGCTCGATACAGCAGTATGCTTCCTCGCTTCTCCCGCAACAACATATGTTACAGGCGTAAATCTTCCTGTTGACGGCGGATATACAGCAATGTAATCAAGCATCCGGGACGTAATCTCGTCCGGCGCTTTTAACCAATATTAAACCGTGCAATTCTTTTATTTTAAATAAAGATTTGCACGGCTTTTTTTGTTATGATATTCGTTGGAAGAGGTGAGCGGTTGGAAAAGTCTGAGAACAGGTTTATTTTTTCGCGCAGAGATCTTAAGCGCGATGCTAAAACAAATCTCAAGCATCATTACATGATGTACGTTGTTGCGTGCCTTTTCTCGATCATTATCCAGGCGGAATTCTTTACTTCGGACAACCTTATTTCAGTAAGGCGCCAGGTTGTTTCCGATGCTGTCAATGCGGTATGCGAACTTACGGGACAGGATGACCACGTCAGAAGGATCGAAAACGCATACAAGTCCATTGACGCAGATGCAGACTCACTTTACACCGGCGTAAAACAGTATCTGTATAACAAGACTTTCGAAAATGATGATGCCAATAAGGTCTTAGGCAGAACAAGGGGAACGCTCAATCAGATCATCAATTACATTACTGAGGATACTATTGTTTCCAATCTATATTCCGTTGTCATTCAGTTCATCGCATTCGGCAATGTCGGAAAACTGCTAATCATTATCCTTCTCGCAGTAATAGCTGCATTTGCGTGGCTCTTTGTCCGTAACGTTTATATCGCCGTTAACCGAAGGATCTTCCTCGAAGGCCGTATCTATAAGAGGATCCCGTTTTCGAGATATCTGTTCTTCATCAGAATGAAAAGATGGATCAGAGCGTCCTTTACGATGGCATTCAGAACTCTCATTGAACTTTTGGGTATGTCCACCATAGTAGGTTTTCCTGTAGTTCACTTCGGCTTTTTCCTAATGCCTTATATCATTGCCGAAAACCCTGACATCAAGCCCTGGGAGGCCGCTAAACTCTCCTGGCTCATGATGAGAGGAAACAAGTGGAAGCTCTTCTGTATGAGCATGAGCTTTATGGGCTGGTATGTTCTGGGAAGCTTTACTTTCGGCCTTTCTAATATTTTCTTTTCGAACCCTTACATGATCTGCTGCTATTCGGAATACTATGCGCAGATCAGAAAGCATGCAAAAGAGAAGGGTATTCCGGGTTCGGAAATGCTTAACGATGAATATCTGTTTGTCAGAGCAGATTCTAACAAGCTGGGTGAGATTTATGCTGATGTCCTCTCTGAGATCGAAAAGCCCGAGTATTCATTAGAGCACCTTGAAGGCCGCCGGGAGCAGTTCTTCGCAAAGAACTTCGGCGTTATTCTCTGGAACAGCAAGGAAGAGATCGAATATGAGAACAAAGAGGCCCACAGAATGAAGATGAAGGCCTACGAGAAGGAAGCAAGAGGATTAGTCTATCCTTCGAGACTGTCTCCTATTCCTGAACAGCGCAAGATCAAGGCTCTGGACAACATCCATTACATGAGACACTATTCGCTTTCTTCTCTGGCTCTTTTATTCTTTATTTTCTCGAATTTCGGCTGGACATGGGAATTGTTCTATTACTTCCTCATGAAGGGCCAGCTTATCAACAGAGGCTTTAACCACGGACCGTGGCTTCCGATCTACGGCTTTGGCGGTCTTATCGTCCTGATGGGCCTTCACCGCTTTAAGAAAAATCCGGTCATCTTCTTTTTTGCAACGGTTATCTCATGCGGCGCAGTAGAGTATTTCACCAGCTGGCTTCTGGAAACTGCTTTCGACAAGAAGTGGTGGGATTACAGCGGTTATTTCCTTAACCTCAACAGCAGGATCTGCGCAGAAGGTCTTTTCGTTTTCGGTATCTGCGGCCTGGCATTTATCTATGTATTGGCCCCGCTCCTTGATAATCTTATCCGCAGAATAAACAGAAGGGTCCTCGTCCCATTGGCCGTGACCCTTGTGTTAATAATTGCTGCTGACTTTGTCTATTCAAACTTCGTGCCCAATACCGGTTACGGAATCACGGGCAATTTCGATAACGAGGATGACGTAGCTGTTGAAACCGTTATCGAAGAAGGATAGATCAGAACCAGGTCTGTACTGATTCGATTGCTCCTGTTGCAAGAACGATTGCCAAAGCAACCAGGAATACCAGGAAGCAGATGATCGTGTAGCAGAAGTAAGATCTTGCGAAGTTCTTCTTGTTAACGTTCTTTGCACCGATCGCGAAAATGATGAGGCAGATAAAGCCGACTATCGGGATAGAGAATAAGATCTCATATCCAAAGTAACCCCACATTGATATCGGACGATACTCTTCAGGAATCGTGTTGTTGTCCATTTATTTGTCCTCCCTTATTCAAAAAGCACTAAATTTGCTGAAGAAAACACTGTATTTCTTCAGAAGTAAATATATCACAAACGCCTTGTAATTCATTTAATTAAATGTTAATTTACCTCATACTGATTTTTTATTGAGGAACAAAACTATGGAAAAGAAGCCTTTCGTAACCAAGGAACAGATCGACGAGATCGCAAAAACACACCATACACCTTTCTATCTTTACGATGAGAAGGGTATCCGCGAAAACTGCGAGCGTGTCAAAAAGGCATTCGCATGGAACAAGGGCTTCAGAGAATATTTTGCGGTAAAGGCTACACCGAACCCTTACATCATGGACATCATCAACGATTACGGTTTCGGTTTTGACTGCTCATCAGAGGCAGAACTCATTCTCGCAGACGCAGTCGGCGGCCCGATCATGTTCTCATCCAATGACACACCTGCCAGAGAATATGCTCTCTGCGCTAACTTAGGCGGCATCATCAACCTCGATGACATCACACACATTCCTTTCTTAGAGCAGATCTTAGGACCCCAGTTCCCTGAGGTTATGAGTTGCAGATATAATCCGGGCGGAGTATTCAAGCTCAGCAACGGCATCATGGATAACCCGGGCGATTCAAAGTACGGCATGACAAAAGAGCAGCTTATCGACGCTTATACACAGCTCAAGGCTCACGGCGTAAAGAAGTTCGGAATCCACGCATTCCTTGCAAGTAACACTGTTACAAACGAATATTATCCGACTCTTGCAGGCCAGCTTTTCGAGCTCGTCGTTGAGATCGCAGAGAAGGTCGGCATCGAATTCGCATTCGTTAACCTCTCCGGCGGTGTAGGCATCGGCTACAGACCTGAAGATACCCAGAACGATATCATTGAAATCGGCGAAGGCGTAAGAAAGCAGTTCGAGCGCGTTCTCGTTCCCGCAGGCATGGGAGATGTCGCAATCTACACAGAGATGGGCAGATTCATGCTGGCTCCTTACGGAATGCTCATCACAAAGGCTATACACGAAAAGCATATCTATAAGGAATATATCGGCGTTGACGCTTGCGCAGCTAACCTCATGAGACCTGCAATATACGGTGCTTACCACCACATTACAGTATTCGGCAAGGAGAATGAGCCTTGTGACCATAAGTACGATGTAACAGGAAGCCTTTGCGAGAACAACGATAAGTTCGCTATAGACAGAATGCTCCCTAAGATCGACATGGGAGATATCCTCGGAATCCACGATGCAGGCGCTCACGGATCTGCTATGGGTTACAACTACAACGGCAGACTCTGGTGCGAAGAACTGCTCCTTAAAGAAGACGGTTCTGTAGAGCAGATCAGAAGAGCCCAGACGCTTAACGACTACTTCGCTACATTCGATAACAGCAAATATGCAAAAAAACTTATAAGCGAGTAATTTAGCTGATTCTGACTATTTGTCATATTGATTGTTTTTAAGGCCTTGTTATGTGCAACCTGCACAAAAACAAGGTCTTTTGATTATGCAATATGTTCAAGAAATCCATTGTTTGAAATGGGGAGTAAGTGTACCATTAGGCTGTCCAAAGGGAAAGCCTTTGGGGATAGTAAAAAGGACAAACCAATACTTTTTAGGAGGTATAACATAGTGAAAGCATTTTATTTAGACAACATTGATGTTGCAACACTTATGAAGGCACTTGATGAGTGCAAGGGAAACGTAATTCTTCTTACAGACGAAGGTGACCGTTTCAATCTTAAGAGCAAGCTCAGCCAGATCACAGGCATCATGAAGCTCATCGAAGGCGGTATCGTTTGCAATGCAAAGATCTCCTGCTCTGATCCTGACGATGAGGCTATGCTTTTCAGACTTAACCTTTTCGGAAAGGTTGACGAGGAAGCTTAATTAAATCAATAACCTTTAAGTAAGTTTTAAGTTTTTTCAAAAAGAGGTTGCCTTAGGGCAGCCTCTTTCCATTTAATCAATAGCATCCGGCCAGCAGCCGACCATATCTCCGGTTTTTGCATTTATCAATATAGTGTTGTTTTCCAGATCATTACCGCAGTCGTATTTGAATTTATATACGAAAGGACATTCATTGTTTCCTCTGCCTGAGAAATAATAGAGTTTTTCCAGGTATTTGTATTCGCGGTCATCTTTATAGTTTTCGGCATATATCTTGAGCGCTTCATCCTTATCGATCACGTCAGTGGGATCGGCAAAAGTACATGTTAATACCGGTGATCTGCCTTCGCAGATTGTACCGTCAGTAAAAGTGATAACCGTGAATTCAGCGTTCATGACAATAAAGTCTTTATAGCTTAATGTGAACTCATACCACATATATGCGCCGGGGTCGTTTTCTGATGTATCTGTCAGTACGAATTCGAAATCTTTTCCGGGAAGTTCAACGCAAGTTTTCAGGTATTCTAAAGCCTGGTCCTTATTTGTAAGGACATCATCAGAACGCTTTATCTCGTAAGGCCTGCCTGTGGATGCTTCTGAAATAGAATAGCCGTGATTGAATGTGCCTGTTGTTTCAGTTACGGATTCTTCTGTTGTTCCGGCCGTGTCCCTTGTGGGGACTGAGCTTGTCGATTCTATATTGTTTGCGTTGCAACCGGATAATAAAGCTGCGGCTGCCAAAGCAACAGCAGTAACCCTTAAGCACTCATTTTTGCGCATAGTTATCCCTCCTGAATAAGTGATTCTAAACTAAATACAGATGATAAGGAGATAATGTTGCAAAAATGGTGAAGTATAGCCCAACCAAATAATAAGCCCGCTAAGCCAAAAACTCAGCGGGCTCAGAAAAACAAATCAATATCTTATCTCTCGTTTAACGGATGGTACTCGACTCTGTCCTGAACACTCTTATAAGCAGGGCGGATGATCTTGCCCTTGCCGTTGAGCTCTTCGATCCTGTGAGCAGACCACCCGGAGATCCTGGCGATCGCGAAGAGGGGAGTGTAGAGCTCCATGGGGATTCCGAGCATTGAATAAACGAAGCCGCTGTAGAAGTCGATGTTGGCTGAAACGCCCTTATAGATCTTGCGTTCTGCAGCGATCAGGTCAGCGGAGAGCTTTTCGACTCTCTCGTAGAACTCGAATTCTTTTGTGCGGCCCTTTTCGGCAGAGAGATCCTTG
Organism: Ruminococcaceae bacterium R-25; assembly: GCA_003149065.1. Lineage (NCBI taxonomy): Bacteria > Bacillati > Bacillota > Clostridia > Eubacteriales > Oscillospiraceae > Ruminococcaceae bacterium R-25. The sequence continues at coordinate 1,244,586 of QGFZ01000001.1, read as the reverse complement.
ACGTAGCGCTTGAAGATCTGGGCTCTGGGGTCGGATACGGAATAGATGGCATGCCCCATACCGTAGATAACGCCGGAGCGGTCGAAAGCATCCTTGTGAAGGATCCTCTCAAGGTAAGACAGGATCTCCTCGTCGTCTTCCCAGTCGGAAATGCTTCTCTCGAGTTCCTTGAACATCTTGACGACCATGATGTTTGCACCGCCGTGCTTGGGTCCCTTAAGAGAGCTCAATGCAGCTACGACTGAAGCATAAGTGTCAGTGCCGGAACTCGTTACGACGTGGGTCGTGAATGTGGAGTTGTTACCGCCGCCGTGCTCTGCGTGGAGCATGAGAGATACGTCTAATATCTTTGCTTCAAGAGGCGTGTACTTATTGTCAGGTCTTAACATGTAGAGGAAGTTCTCTGCAGTGGAAAGATCGGGCCTCGGTCTGTGAACTACAAGAGAATCACGATCCAGATAGTATTTCATTGCGTTGTAGCTATGGACAGCAAGGCTGGGGAAGATGGAGATCAATTCCAGTGACTGTCTTAAGACATTGGGAATTGAAGTATCGGCAGCCTGCGTGTCGTATGCATAGAGGTTAAGAACACCTCTTTGAATATTATTCATGAGGTCAGAAGAAGGCTTCTGCATGATGACGTCCCTGAAGAAATTTTTAGGCATCTTGGAACGTGATTCTGCAAGAAGGCTTCTGAAGTTTCTTAATTCATCCTGCGTAGGAAGTTTTCCGAACAGAAGAAGATATGTGGTCTCTTCGAACCCGCAGTGCATTTCTTCGGGCTGTCCGTTGATCATCTCGGTTACGTTGATTCCGCGATAGAACAGTTCGCCGGGCGCAGGAACAGTCTTGCCGTCAACGACTTTTGTTGCGTTGACTTCAGATATCCTGGTAAGTCCTGTAAGAACTCCTTTACCGTTAATGTCTCTCAGGCCGCGCTTGACATCATAGGTGGTGTAGAGCTCAGGATCTATGACATTCGACCTGCAGATCTCTGCGAGACGCTGTATCTCGGGCGTGATCTTGGAATAGTTGTTTGTTGCCATAAGTCCTCTCCTTTCTGAGGCATAGTGGACGTGTCCTGAAAGACACGACGCTTTCTATTTTATATTCTCAAATAGAATTATTCAATTAAATTAGGTATCCGCCGTTTATTCCGATGATCTGTCCGGTAATAAATGAGGCCTTATCGGACTGAAGGAAGAACATGGCTTTTGCGATCTCTTCGGGTTCACCGAGTCTGCCGAGCGGCGTGTCTTCGCAGATGGCTCTTCTGTCATCTTCTCCGAAGCACTTCATCATATCGGTTTCGGTTGCTCCGGGAGATACGGCATTGACTCTGATGCCTGAAGATCCTAATTCTTTGGCTAATGCCTTAACGTAGGAATCCACTGCGCCTTTGCTCGCAGAGTATAAAGATTCACATGAAGCTCCTGTCTGTCCCCACATTGAAGATACGGCGAGAATAACGCCTTTCTTTTGACCGACCATATTCGGAATAACGGCATTTGCAAGATTGAAAAGGCCTCCGAAATTCGTGTCGATGACGTCCCTGTAATCCTGGTATTTCATGTCCTGCGCAAGACCCGTTACGGATATTCCGGCATTGGAAATGAGAACATCGATATTGCCTGATCTTTCGATGGCGCAGATAACCGTATTCTTTACGTTTTCGAAATCTCTGATATCGCAGGCATAGTAATCCACGCCTTCGATTGCATCATCAGGCCTGCCGTAGCGGCTTAATGAAGATACCTTAAATCCCTGGCCCGCGAAAAGATCTACGCATGCTCTGCCGATCCCTCTGGTACCTCCTGAGATCAAAAGATGCGGCATTGTTTTATCCCCCTTAAATCAATTCCTATCACAGCTATTGTACACGATTCTTTGTAAGCTTGCAGGTTTTACCAAAGCTTTTTGTTTTACAAGTCGGGTCTTTATCTTTATAATATCAGCGTTAATTCTGGAGGATTCCTAAATATGGCTAAAGCAAAAAATAAGGGCAAAGAGCCCAAGCGGAATGAAAATAAAGCTGTTGAAGAGCTCGATGAGAAGATCGAAGGCTCTTCCGTAGATACTGAAGAAACAGAGGAAGAAGCAGCAGAAGAAACAGGTGAAGAAGCATCTGAGGAAGAAACAGAAGACGCTTCCGCTGAAAATGCTGACGAAGAATCTGAAGAAGAGAATGAAGAAGGATCTGAGGAAGACGGCGAAAAGAAAGAGAAGTCCGAGATCGAGATTCCTGATCCTGTCAGCGAAGAAGAGGCAAAGGCAAATGAAGAGTTCAGAAAGCTTCATTTTGTTGAGAAGTGCAAGAAGGACCCGCTCATTCCTGTCAGCATCCTCCTCGCGATACTTGCTCTCATCGTTGCCGGAATCTATTTCCTGCTGCCTAATGCTTTGACTCCTTCGATGGGCCTTACGCTCGACGATTTCATTACGAGATTTAATGAAGGCCAGGTTGCTCAGTCTCTCATGAACAGCGGCTTTGATATCACTTTCAGAACTCCTGATTATGTAGATCCGACCGCACATCCGTCCATTCTGGGCGAAAAGGAAGTCGTTACGGCTAAGACAGCTTATGCAGATTTCTTCGAAGGACCTTTCAAGTACTACAACATCGGTGGTATTGAAGGCGCAACGAGAAAGAATGACGGAACGCTCGCTTATGCGAGAGTATATATCCAGTACGGTGAAGATGACTTCAATACTGTATGGCTCTATTCTTCAAACGTTATCTGTGCTCTCTATCCTGATCTTACTATGTATCAGGCAATGGATATTTCCATGAAAGCAATGGGCGAATATAACGGTGATGCAAGATACTATGTTAAGGGCGATTACGCATTCAGGCTTGTAGCGGTTAAGAAGACAGCTGACGGCGGCGGAGAACTCGTTTATATCGTTGTTGACTGCGTTCCGAAAGCCGCTCTTAAGGCAGATCAGATCAGAGAGGACTTAGGTCCTACGTTGCCTCCTTCAGCAACAGCTGAATCTGCATCTGAATCCGTTTCCGAGTCAGTTACTGCAACGACATAAGACTCAGATAATCAAAAAGTATTTACAAAGCCCCCGCGAAAACCTATTCTTGCTTTAAGGAATAATTTTGCGGGGGTAGTTTTATGGCAAGCGGCGGATTTCACGGCGGAAGTACACATTCAGGCGGTTTCCACAGTTCTGGCGGAGGCGGTTCACGTGGCGGCGGCTCCGGAGGCTACGACTATTATGGCGGCAGTTCCGAAGAAGGCCTCATGATGGCCGGATTAATTGTCCTTGCCATAACTCTGTATGTTTTCAGTCATATTCAAAAGGGTACGATTCCAGGAATAAACCTTCCGACTTTCAGTATTTATGTTATTACCGGATTTGCCTTTATTCCAAGCATCAAAGCTCATAAGAGGTTTTCCGCGTTAGAACGGGTCCGTTTAAAATATATAGTTCATTCCGACCGGATCATCGGCACTGAATTCATATCACCCGTACGGCGCGGCACTAAGGAGACCTGGGTCGGAAAGGAAGATAAGAATTACCGCATCTCTTTCAGGGAAGAGCGTTTCGGAGATAAGAATCTCACGAGAGTGAAGGAGTTTATGAGCAAAAGGCCGGTTATATTCCTGTTATGGCCAAAGGTATTTCTGATTATTTCGTTTATTTTGTTTTTATCCTCGCCATTTATAGTTTCGGGCGTCAAATATTCTTTGGTCCCTAAGCCTATCAGCGTTAAGAGGATCGATGAAATAGTGTATTATGTTTCATTCATTCCAGCCGGGCTCGCATTCTTATGTCCGATCTTAAGTTCAATATTCGTCAAGATCAGAGAAAATCTTTTATATACATGTGCGTTCAAGATCGTTGATGAAAACGAGAAGGAACTTGCAGCTGAAATGCACTGAGCCGGCATTTATCTGCTTCCTATTTACAAAACATAAGAGAAAATTTATTCTTGAATTGTAGGAATTATTTGCGGTATTTGCGGGGGTAGTATATGGCTAGCGGCGGATTCCACGGCGGCAGCACACATTCAGGAAGCTTCCACAGTTCAGGTGGAGGCAGCTTTTCCGGTGGCGGCGGTGGTTCCGGCGGGTCCTTTCACAGCTCCGGCGGCGGTTATTACGGCGGAGGCGGTTCCGGCAGCAGCACATGGTTGATCTTTGCCTGGGGCCCGATGTTTATGATAATGCTGGCAACATTTGACGATCCGATCATTTGGGGCTTTAACTATCTTAGTACTTTTATTTTCTGGATCAGCGGTATCATTTTATATATTGTCTACAGGCAGAGTGAGAGGACTCAGGTGATCGCTGAGATCAAGCGTGACTGCCATCACAGGATATTAGGCTATGTATGGCACGGCGATGCACCTTCTGGCAAAAAAGATACCGACAATAAGACCTGGGCCGGAACACCTTACAGTTACCGCATAGTTTTCTATGACAAGGAATTCGGTGAGGAAAATGCCCTTAAGGTAAAGGAATTAATTGACAGGACTCCCAAGATCATCTGGTGGAGTTATAAAGTCTGGATCTTTTTTTATGTTATAGGCATTGTCGCTGCGTTCTGTTTATATGAATTAGTTATCCCTTTTTTCGAAAATGCGATCATGAGCGATGCGGCATTCTATTTTTATGATCATCTTGTGTTCTATTTCCCGGCAATCGTATGTGCCTTAAGTGCCATAACAGCTCTTGTTTTCGTGTTCGTCAAGGACAGTCTCCTTTACGAGTGCGCATTGAGGATCGTGCAGGATAACAATGCTACTGAAAAGAGAGTCAGAACAGAAACTTCTATCGCAGACAGATTAAGCGAAAAATGGTATTACAATATCTGTAAGAACTGCGGAGCAAATGCTGATTTTTCCCAAAGGTTTTGCAATAAGTGCGGTTCTTCATTAGAAGTCCATTCGTTTGGCGGCGGCAGTTACAGCGGATTCCACCGGATTACATCGGGGAGCAAGGAGAAATAGAAATGGCATCAGGCGGATTTCATGGCGGAAGTTCACATTCAGGCGGTTTCCACAGCTCAGGCGGTGGCGGATTCTCCGGTGGAGGATTCTCCAGTGGAGGAGGATTCCACAGCTCCGGCGGCAGCAGTTACCATAGTTCCGGAGGTTACCGCAGTTCGGGCGGTGGCGGCAGGTCCGGCCATAATTATACCGGCGGCTCTGATGACGGTGACGGATGCTTTTTTATACTGGCGATTATCGTCTGCTTTTTCGTCGGCGGCGGTCTATATTTTATTGGTGCCGTTATCAATGGCGAAATACCGGGCCTTGACCTGCCTTCTTTTATTGTGTTTGCCATTACCGGCTTTTTGTTCATTCCGAGTTTCAAGCACAGCCAGCGTGTATCGGAAGTTTCCGATGTCCGTCATTACGGCAAGTCAAAATCATATATTTACAGCGATTCTTATTCCGGCGACAGGATAGGTGACAAGGATACATGGGCAGGTAAAACCAACCAGAGTTACCGGATTGCCTTTTACGGTCCTCATGGTGATAAAAATATCGAAGAACTCCGCGCTACCACTAAGAGAACGCCAAAGATCGTATGGATAATGCCTGGAACATGGCTTGTTATTGCTATCGTTATCTTTCTGGTCAATTTCTTCTTTTATGAGCTTGTAATCCCGATTTTCGAGAACATGATCATGAGCGATGCTGCATTCACGTTCTTCGATTATTTTGTCTTCTATCTGCCCAAGGTCCTGGCACTTCAATGTCCGATCCTGAGCATTATTTTCGTTAAGGTAAGGGACAAATATATTTACGAGTGCGCATTAAGACTTGCAAATGAGATCAATTCTGAAGAGCAGAGGGCTGTTACAGAGAGCGAAATTGCAAAAGAACTCAGCAAGAAGTGGTATCACACTATATGTCCTAACTGCGGTGCGAGAGCTTCTGCTGCAATTAAGACCTGCACCAGCTGCGGAAGTTCACTGGAAGTAATGGACGGAGATCAAAACTTAAGTTCGATCCGCCGCATAAACGAAAGAGGCGACATCAACAGTTCGGATGTTTATCTGGATATACAAAGATGGGAGGATGACTGATGAATAAGTTTTTCAAATATTCGATTCCTATTGGCATAGCCGGTATCGTCATCAACCTGGTTATCTTTGCTTTCAATTGGTACTATGAACTCGTTATCCCGGTCTTCGAAAAAACCATGGAGGACGGGCCGTTATTCACTTTCATAGATTACCTGACCTACTTTACGCCTTTGATCATGGCGGTGCTGTTTGCTGCTTATATCGTGGCAGGCCAGATCTACATGAAGAAGCATCACGAAAAAGTCGAGCATCAAGTGACTGAGAAGGTCATTGAGAAGAACGATAAGCTCCAGAAAGAATTAGATGCCAAGGCTGAGTTCCTCAAGCATAAGTACTACACCAACTGCCCTAAATGCGGTGCTCCGAGACAGGAGAATATGGCTGAATGCTCTTTCTGCGGCGCTTCACTGATAATCGAGAAGAAAGATTAACCTGTTGACTGGAGGCAGTTATGGCAAGCGGTGATTTTCACGACAGCGATTTTCATTCAGGCGACTTCCACTTCTCCAGTGACTTCAGTTCCGGAGACTATTCGGGCGGCAGTTACGACTCGGGCTACGACTTTGACGGCAGTTCCCGAAGAGGCAGACGTGAGCCTACTAAGTTTGATTTAGTAGTGACAAAGTTTTATTTTCTTATCCTCTTGCCCCTCGTAGCGATTTTTTACTTGTATTACTATGCGGCTCAAGGAAAAGTTATGGGCCTTAACACAATAAATCTCACTATTTTCGTTGTGGCCGGAGTATTGTTTGCCCTGAGCCTTGGGCATTCAGTCAGGACTTCCGCACTCGTTAAATTGCGCCGCGACGGCACTTCAGACGATTATGTATTCAGTGCAAAAAATACCGGCGACTGGACCGGCACCCCTAATGCCCTGGCTGGTAAGGACAACAAGATTTACCGTATTGCATTTAACGATATGGAATACGGCCCGAAGAACTGCAGTGAAGTCCTCAGGGTCATGGAGAGTACGCCAAGTATCATCTGGATAAGGCCGGGCACATGGTTTTTTATTTCAGTTGTGCTCTTTTTTGTGAATTTCTTATTCTACGAGTGTGTGATCCCAACCTTCGAAAACATGCGCATGAGCGATGCTGCATTCAGATTTTTCGATGTATTGACGTTTTATCTGCCGTCATTCCTGGCACTAGCATGCTCTGTCTTAAGCCTTGTCTTCGTTTTTGTAAGAGATAATATCTTATATGAGTGCGCGGTGCGTTTAGCATCGGAGATCGAGACAGATAAGAAGATGATCGAGACGAGAAATATTTATAAAAAGGAGATAAGCAAGAAGTGGTATCACAATATCTGTCCTAACTGCGGCGCCCAAGCTGATGCGCCTCTTAAGCACTGTGTCAGCTGCGGAAGCTCTTTGGAAGTCATGTCAGATGACAAGAATCTGAATTCCATAAGACGTGCAAAATATGTTGAAAACGAACTGGACAGTGACTTGTTGAAGGGAGAAAAAGATGGCTAGCGGCGGTTTTCACGACAGCAGTTCACATTCAGGTGATTTCCACAGTTCCGGCGGTGGAGGATCCTTCGGAGGTGGAGGTTCTTCCGGCGGAGGCTCTTATGACGGCGGTGATTATTCCGGCGGTGGCGGTGGAGACTTCATGGGGGTCATAGTTGTGGCCGTTGCTTTGCTGTATTATTTCTTTACCAATTTGGGACAAGGTAATATTCCGGGTTTGAATTTCGTTAATCTGTTTATCTTCCTGGCAAGCGCCTTTATCCTTTTCCTCGGCCTTAAAGAGAACTACAGAACAGCGGTCCTCAGAGAGATCAAAAGAAACGGACCATACAAGAATCCCGGTTATGTCCATGGTGGAAAGATAATTTCAAGAGATTTTACTGACAGTAAGACGTCATATGGATATAACAAGAGCTATTTCATTGCTTTTTATGATCATGATTTCGGGGATGCCAATGCGGAGAAAGTCTGTGATCTGATCAAAAGAACGCCAAAGATAGTCTGGATGAACCCCTATGTCTGGCTCCTTATCTCAATCGTCAGTTTTGTCAGCACATTTTTCTATTATGAAACCGTCATACCTTATTTCGAAAATAAGATGATGACAGATCTCGCTTTCAAATTCTTTGATTATCTGACGTTCTATTTTCCTTCAATCGTATGCCTATTAAGCGCTGTTGCCTGCCTGGTCTTCGTTAAGGTCAAGGATAAGCTCTTATATGAATGTGCGGTTAGGATCGTTGACGATAACAATGCAGCAATGAAGAGGCTCAAGACTCAGGAAAGGATCGCGGGTTCACTCAGCAACAAGTGGTATTACAACAACTGCCCGAACTGCGGTGCAAAGGCAACTATGAGGAGCAAGACCTGTTTTTCCTGCGGTTCGTCTCTGGAAGCCGATTTTGCTGGTGGCGGAAAGCCAACATCTTTTCACCGTATTCCTGTTGAATCAGAAAAACCGGCAGATGCGGCCAAAGGCTGTAAAAAGACGGAATAAGTATGTGTTTAACATTTTGTTTCACGAAAACTCGAAAAATGATGACTAAAAGTTGAAATCAGGGCTGTTTTCAACATTTTGTTTCACTTTTTTCGCAAAAACGGTGACTAAAAATGAAACAGTATAAAAACTAAAAAGGGTTGCCTCGATTTGAGACAACCCTTGTAATTTTGGCAGGGGAGACACGATTTGAACGCGCAACCGGCGGTTTTGGAGACCGCTGCTCTACCGTTGAGCCACTCCCCTGTGTTTGCAACGAACAGTTTAATAGTTGGTTTGCACTATGTCAAGCGTAATGTTAAGATTGTCTCGATATATTTTAATATATAAATAAGGAGTACGCTCTATGAAATTAGCGGTTATCGGTACAGGCAACATGGGAAGAGCCCTTTTGGGCGGATTTGTTAACGGCGGAGTTATCAGTCCTTCTGATGCCTGGTGCTTTGACGTATATAAGGAAGCATGCGTTAAGTGTGCAGAAGAACTTGGTGTAAATGCGGCTTCTTCATTAGCCGAGGCGGTCGACGGAGCTGATTATGTGCTCATGGCCGTAAAGCCCATTCATTTCGACGGTGCCCTGAAGGACGTTAAGGAGAGCCTTAAGCCTGAGGCAATCGTCCTTTCCATTGCGGCTGCAGTTACATGCGCAAGGATCGGCGGCATCCTTGGTGAAGGAAGAAAGTTTGTAAGGATCATGCCTAACACTCCTGCTCAGGTAGGTTTGGGAGTATCCGCTGTATGCCCCGTAGGATTAAGCGATGAGGAATCAGAGTTCGTTTTAAAGCTCCTCGGAACATGCGGAGAGACGATCCTCTGCGATGAAAATACTTTAGATGCAATAGGCTGCGTTTCAGGAACAGGTCCTGCTTATGTCATGCTCTTTATCGAAGCAATGGCTGATGCAGCTGTAAGCCTCGGAATCAAGAGAGCTGATGCTCTTAAGATCGCAGCAGCAACGGTTGCAGGTTCCGGCAAGCTCGCTCTTGAGACAGGCAAGCACCCCGCAGTATTAAAGGATATGGTCTGCTCTCCCGGAGGAACAACTATTGCAGGCGTTATGGCTCTTGAAGAGAACGGCCTCAGAAATGCGGTAATCAAGTCTGTTACGGCAGCTTACGACAAGACTCAGGAGATGAAGGGCAACAAGTAAGCCCTTGTCCGGATCCATATGGCAGTAATTAGCGAAGTTACAATCTATACTGACGGTGCATGTTCGGGTAATCCCGGACCCGGCGGTTGGGCTTCCATACTTATGGCAGGCGGCGTCAAGAAAGAACTTTCCGGCGGCGAGCCTGATACCACAAACAACCGTATGGAGCTTATGGCTGTGATCCAGGGGCTCCGCGCGTTAAAGCGTCCGTGCAAGGTCGATATCTACAGCGACAGCGCTTATGTGGTAAATGCTTTCGAGCAGCGCTGGCTCGACAAATGGACGAGAAACGGCTGGAAGAACAGTGCCAAGGCCGAAGTCGCAAACAGCGATCTCTGGAAAGAACTCTTAAGTCTCACAACTATGCATAATGTTACATTCCATAAGGTTAAAGGCCATGCCGACAACGAGTTCAATAACCGTTGTGACGAGCTTGCCGTTGCCGAATGGAAGAAGATAAGTGAAGGAAAAGGTTAAGTTTAATGGGTCAGATAAATTGCAGTGACGATATGTTGTTCGAAAAGACCATCTCGAAAGAGACGATCTTCGAAGGAAAGGTCTTTACTGTTGAGGTAAAAAAGATCACGACACCTGAGGGCAGGGAAGCATCCCGCGAGATAGTAAAGCATCACGGCGGCGCCTGCATCCTTCCTGTTGACGATGAGGGCAACTGCTATTTCGTAAAGCAGTTCAGAAGCCCTTTTGAGGAAGTAATGCTCGAAGCTCCTGCTGGAAAGATCGAAGAAGGCGAAGATCCTTTGTACTGTGCTTCAAGAGAGATAACAGAAGAGACAGGTCTTATTGCAAATAACATCGAGTGCGTCGGAAAAATGGCAGCTACTCCAGGTTACTGCAGTGAGATAATCTCGCTTTATATCGGAACAGGCCTTGAGTACAAGGGCGGAAATCCGGACCTCAACGAATATGTTTCAACAGTAAAGATGCCGCTTAAAGAAGCCCTTCAGATGGCTGAAAACGGCGAGATAAAAGATGCCAAGACTCTGGTCTTGATCTATAAAGCTTCCAGGAGGTTAGGGATTTGAGTAGAGATACTTCGCGCAAAGAGGCAGCGGGAATCGTTCTGTTCTTCGTTGCGATTGCAATAATTCTTATCTTCTATCTTCCCGTATCTTTGACGGGTATCATCGGAAGCGCGATAAAGAGCTTTTTCTTAGGCCTTATCGGTGTGGCAGCTTATGCTATTCCTGTATATATCCTCTATGTCGCATTGGACGTCTTTTTCGAAAAGCGCCAGGGCGTATCAGGTATCAGAGTAAGGAGTATCATTCTCCTCCTCGTATCAGTATCGGCACTGCTTGCGCTTATCACGATGGACATGACTTATTTTGAAGGTCTGTGCCTTAACACGGACGGTAAGACATCTGCGCTTAAGGCGCTGTCACTGCTTTGGCAGTCCGGCGTCGATGCGAACCTTATCACAAACCATCTAAATTCCGGCATTGTGCTTCCGGGCGGTATCGTCGGAGGTTCCATTGCCGTAGCTTTATTTGAAGTAACAGGCAATGTCATAGGAATCCTCGCTATCGTAGTATTCCTTCTTACGCAGATCCTTCTCGTATTCAGAGTGTCTCTCAAGGCAACTGCCAGGAAGACTGCAAAGGCCATCAGCACTGCATCGGGCAAGGTTTATAACTCTGTAGTAAGCCATAAGACCCAGAGACAGAACGATCCTGAGTACCAGATCTATTCCGGCAACAATTATGCCAGACCTGAACCTCAGAGACCGAGGCAGAATGTCGGCGGAACAACATTCATAACATATGGTGAAGGTGGAGTTATCCCGCCTTCAGCAACACCCGAATATCCTGATTACGGTGCTTCACGCTTTGTCCAGAGCGAAAAGAATATCAAGAGAGGACCTTATTCCGAGAAGCAGGGTCCTTTCATGACAAATCTTCCCATCGACGGACAGTCAGGTTTCACCGATGTCGAAAAGCTCACGGGCGGCCAGATCCATCCTGTACAGCAGGATCCCGGCAAGCTTGCTTATAACGAGAAAGAATATGATGTTTCAAATTCCGAAGATAACGATGCGGATTTCGGTTATATAACAGATCCTCTGAATATTCCGGGCGCTGCAAAGATCAAGAAGGAAAAGAAGAAACTGTCATTCCTCGATAATAAGAAAAAAGACGATTTCTACGATCTCAATCCTGTCGAAAACAAGGCTCCTGCAAAGGCAGATACGGATATCTACAGCGGCACGGAAGATCCTTATGAAGTGGAAGAAGATTCCGAAGGCACAGGCTATGATTATCAGGAACCCGAGCGCTCGGTAAGAGAACCCAATATCGATCTTTCGATGTATAACAAGACGGATAAGGCCAGTGAAGCAGTGCCTGCTGCAGCAGCTCCCGTATCCGATGAGAGAATTACAATTAATGCAAGCAAGGACGATACTGAAGGATACAGCAGGACTGAAGGCCGTATCTTTAAGACATCCTCTGCAAATAAGCCCGCACCTTCTGAACCGAGCATCGAATTTGCCGAAGAGACAAGGCAACATGAAGCTCAGATCAAAGCTCAGAAGAGAAAGCTCAGAAACTATAAGCCTGCACCGACTTCATGCCTTGCACAGGATGTAAAGCAGCGCGCAGATGCTGATCTCGAAAAGAAACTTACGGTCAAGGCCCATCAGCTTGAAGAAGCATTAAAGAGCTTCGGAATAAAAGCCACTGTCGTAAATATCACTCACGGACCTTCTATCACGAGATTCGAATTAACGCTTGAAACAGGTACAAAGGTCTCCAGAGTTACAAGCCTTCAGGACGATATCATGCTCGCGATGGCAGCTATTTCAATAAGAATCGAAGCGCCTATCCCGGGTAAGAGTGCAATCGGTATCGAGATTCCTAATGACAATCCTTCTGCAGTTCAGCTCAGAGGCCTGGTTGAGACAAAGGAATTCAAGAACGCATCACCCCTTACTGTTGCTTTGGGAAGAGATATCCCGGGAAGACCTATTTATTGTGACCTTGCAAAGATGCCTCACCTCATGATCGCAGGTTCCACAGGTTCAGGTAAGTCAGTATGTATCAACTCGATCCTTACAAGTATTCTTGTTCACTCTTCACCTGAAGAAGTCCGTATGATCCTTGTTGACCCTAAGGTCGTTGAGCTTTCTGTTTATAACGGCGTTCCTCATCTCATAATGCCTGTAATCACCGACCCTAAGAAGGCCGCCGGTGCTCTTAACTGGGCTGTTACGGAGATGCAGAGAAGGTATAAGCTCTTTGAAGAGGGACAGGTAAGAGACATCAAGAGTTTTAATGAAAAATACAAGGGCAATCCCGAAGTTGAGCACCTGCCTTTGATCCTTTTCGTAATCGACGAGCTCGCAGAACTCATGATGGTAGCATCCAAGGAAGTCGAGACTTATATCTCAAGACTTGCCGCACTCGCAAGAGCTGCAGGTATCCACCTCCTGATCGCTACACAGAGACCTTCTGTTGACGTCATCACGGGTGTCATCAAGGCTAATATCGGTTCGAGAATCGCATTCGCCGTTACATCCGGCGTCGATTCAAAGACTATCTTGGATCACGTGGGAGCTGAAAAACTCTTAGGTAAGGGCGACATGCTCTATGCTCCGATGAGCGCTCCTCAGCCTGTAAGAGGCCAGGGTGCATTCCTTTCTGACCAGGAAGTTGAAAGAGTCGTTGACTGCCTTAAGACAACTTACGGCTCGATGTATGACGAGTCGATCATTAAGGATATCGACAGGGTTACTGCAGGTGATGAACAGCCGCAGGGCGGAGCTTCTTCCGGCGGATCTTCATCGGGCGGTTCTGCTGACGATCTTTTCGCACAGGCTGTACAGACAGTATTGGAATACGGCAGTGCGAGCGTATCTGTTCTCCAGAGAAGACTCGGAATCGGTTACCCGAGAGCTGCAAGACTTGTAGATGAGCTCGAAAAGAAGAAGATCATCGGACCTTTCGAAGGCAGCAAGCCCAGAAAGATCCTGATCACAGAGACAGAATGGCTCGAGATGCAGGCGAGAAACCTTGATGATTAATATTGTTGAAGACATCAGTTTAAGAGCTCAGGAGCTCGTTGATATTGCAAGGATAGAAGGCCTGACCATTGGTTTTGCCGAGAGCCTTACGGGCGGACTGATTTCAGCTTCTGTCGTAAACATCCCCGGCGCGTCGGCTGTTTTTAAAGGCTCTGTCGTTTCATATACAAACGAAGTCAAAGAAAACGTTCTGGGCGTTCCGGCCGATATAATCTCGACTTACACGGAAGTTTCTGACGAGTGCGCTAAGGCAATGGCGGAAGGCGCTATGTCTGTTTTGGGCGTTGATATCGCGGTATCCGTCACAGGCATTGCCGGACCTACGGGAGAACTTCCCGGAAAGCCTGTTGGAACCGTTTATATGGGCTATTGCCGTTTGCCTGATATTTCAGGCACTGTGAGGTTGAACTTTGAAGGTGATAGGGATACTATACGTTACTGCACCGTACTGGCGGCATTAAATCAGGCTGTTACGCTGATCAAGGATGGTAAGGCTTAAGTGGCTGAAAATACAGGAACAGAGAATAAGACTGCTTCTTCCCATGCAAAAAAGGGGATGAGCTTTGCCCTATCAACGATAATTGTAGGTCTGGGCCTTATAATTACAAAGGGTTCCGGACTTATCCGTGACGTAATCGTTTCCTGGAAATTTACCGAACCTGCTTTGCGCGACGCTTACATGCTCGCTTTTAATATCCCGGATCTTTTCTATAACCTTCTTGTCGGAGGAGCTATCTATTCTACGATCGCTCCGTTCATGAGCGCGCAGCTTGCTGTCGGCAGGGAAAAAGAGGCTATAAAGATCGTAAGTAAATTCATTACTGCAGTAAGCATCGTTATGATAGTGTGCTGCTCAATAGGCGCCATATTCTCCGAACCGCTTTATGAGTTCTACAGCCTTTTCCATAATGTTAAGAATCCGGAGATACTTCCTCTGGCTGCACAGGCTTCAAAGCTTTTGTTTCCGCAGATCTTCTTCATCATGCTCGCAGCGCTCTGCAACGGAATCCTTATTGCATACAGAAGGTTTACGATCACTTCGTTTGCGCCGGTTTTATATAACATCCTCGTTATAACCGCTATCTATGTCTTCGGCGGAAACGATCTTCTCCACCTTATGATGACGACAGGCGGTATTCTTATTGCAGCAGTATTCAATTTCCTGTTCCAGTATGTTCTGGGCTTTAAGCAGATGAGACAGTTCAAGCCCGATTTTCATCTGGCTGACAGGGAACTTTTAAAACTTTTCAAGCGAGCTATTCCGATCCTTATTTCTGCTTCCGTAGTACAGATCAATGCGATCGTTTTAAACAGCTTTGCGCTCCAGTTTGACAAGGGAAGCGTCTACTGCTTCAGAAATGCAAATTCGATCTGGCAGATACCTTATTCGGTATTCGTCGTAGCGATCACTACCGTAATGACTCCCGAGCTTTCTGGCGACTACGAAGCAAAGAGATTTCAGAAAGCTTCAAACCTCATTTCTCATTCGATGAGAAGTGCTCTTTTTATGACGATCCCTTCAGCAGTATTCATCGGCGTAATGAATGTCGATGTTGTTAAAGCGATCTACCAGTGGCATTCGGCATATACAAATGAACAGGCAGAAGTTGCGGCAACATTCCTTTTGGGATTCTGCAGCGCTATCGTTACAGCAACGGTCGTTCATGTGTTTAACCAGGCATTCTATGCGATCGGTCAGACCAAGATACCTTTGTTTGCAGGCATTTTAGGACTCGTTATAAATCCTGTCGCATGCTCTGTCATGATAAGGCTCGGCGTAGGTCTCATGTCACTTTCTTTCGCATATTCGATCACAAATATCTTTATGATGGTGCTTCTTGCAGTAACTTACTGCAGACGTAAGGAATTAGCGCCTCACGGCATCGTAAAATTCCTTTTGAAGGCAGCCTTGTGCGTTACTGTTATGGGTGTTGTTGTCTTCATTGTCGACGGGTTCTTCCCGGCAAGAGGCGGCAAGCTCATGCAGCTCGGTATTGTCGGAATCAAGCTTGTTATCGGCATTGTTGTTTATTTCGGCATGGCAGCTGTCTTGCGCATGCAGGAAGCAACAGAATGGATCAACAAGTTCAAGGCCAAGATCTTCAAGAAAAAAGCTGCAAAGCAAGCCTGATCCTATGAAGAGACTTGCTCTAAGATTTGTTTCCGGCATGGCCTTGATCGGCATTCTTTTCGGACTTTCTTCCTGCGATGTCTCGAAAAACGGTACCGAATCATCAGAAAGCGAAGTGTCTGTTACAAGTTCGGAAGTAATTGAGACAACGACATTCTCTGAGACAGAAGAGACTACAACAGCTGAAACAACAGCTTCTTCAGAAACAGAAGAAGAGACAACTGCGGTTTCAGAAACCACTACAGAAGCGGCAACAACTCCGGAAACAACGGCTACTGAAACTACTGCTGCCGAAACAACCAAGGCAAAAGACTTGTCTCCCGAGTGGGTAAGAAACCTTTCGCAGGCAAAAGATCCGGGTACGACACAGCTCCTTATCGTTGCGGCTACCCGCATGAACAAGACGACCGCAAAGGTCTCGATGCATGAACGTGATGAAGACGGTGACTGGATCCAGGTCTTATCAGTTGACGGATATGTCGGCAAGAACGGCATGGTCAAAGATTCCGAGAGAAAAGAAGGATGCGGCAAGACACCTATCGGCGTTTATTATTTCACCACGGCTTTCGGTATTGCAGATGATCCGGGATGCAAGATCCCTTATATCAAGGTTACAAAGGACCTTTACTGGTCAAGCGACATGCGCGAAGGCATGCACTATAACGAGATGGTGAGCATCAACGATTATCCTGATCTCGACAAGAAGAACAGCGAGCACCTGATAGATTACTCGAAAGCATACCAGTACTGCCTTAACATAAGCTTCAATGAAGAGTGCACGCCAGGCAGAGGCTCTGCTATCTTCCTTCATTGCACGGGCAATAACAAGTACACTGCAGGCTGCGTTGCAGTTCCCAAAGATACGATGGTCAAGATAATGAAAAGGGTCGATCCTTTCTGCGTTGTAGTGATCGATACAAAGGATAATCTGGGTTGCTGATATCGCTTGCTGATTTGGTCACGGTTCGTGTTATTATGTAACTGAATTACGGATTGGTGAGTGACCTGATGCTTAAGACCCGCTTTATAAATCTGATATGTTCTTTATTGATCGTGGCAGCGGTCTTCTGCCTGTTTGATCTCGCGCCCTCTTTTTCTGTTTCGGCTGATACTGTTGACAGCGTTGAGGCTATCGAAGAAGAAATCGACCCGATGCATCTTAAGTTCGTCGGAAGGCTTTATTCAATAGTACTTCGTAAAGACTCCTGTGACCCGGCCGAGAAGGAAATGTATGCCAGGAGCCTTAAGGGCGGAATATCGTCAGCTTATGATGTTTTATATCATTTCTATTTTTCCAAGGACTATCACGACCTGCACCACTCTGACGAGCAGTTTATAGAAGACCTTTATACAGGCTGCTATGGAAGATATTCTGATTCCAAGGGAAAGGCATCTTATCTGTCAAAGCTTGAAAAGGGAACCAGCAGATATCTTGTTTTTAGGGAGTTCGTATCTTCCAATGAATTCGTTAAGCTTTGCTACTCTTATAACATCCGTGTAAAGAAGATCTTGTTAACTAATTACATCGATCACTTAAACGGCATGACCTGCATCGGTGATGACTATTACGATCTGGATAAGAACGGCAATCTCGGTTGGAAATACAAGAATGCTGCAAAACATGTCCGTTGCATCAACGAACAGCTTTTCAGGAGCAAGACGGGATACTACATCATTGCAGATATCGATAACTGCTATATCATGATCTTCAAGGGCAGTGTAGGTGAATGGTCTTTATATAAGATATATCCGATGTCCTGCGGCAAGAAAGGCCATTCGACACCCAGAGGAACTTATACTGTAAAGAAGAAGTTATCCTACTTCTATTCGCACGGCTCGAAGTGCCTTTATGCCACACAGTGGAACGGACCTTATTACTTCCATAGTATTACTTATAACTATAACGGCACTGTCCAGGACGGAAGACTCGGCCAGCATGTATCAGCAGGCTGCATCAGACTCAACAAGGACGTTGCCAAGTGGATCTACGATAACATTCCGAAGGGAACGACGGTAAAGACCGTATGAAGATAGTAGTAATCAATAAGTTATTGAAGGAAATCCATAAAGAGAAGATCAGAAAAGCCGCAGACAAAGCAGGCGGCGATGTCCTGTTTATAGAGTCTGAATATGAGTTCCCTTCTGACTGGGAAGACTGCGATATCATTTACGGCTTTGGTATGGGCAATGCGAAAAAGAACAGAAACCTTAAGTGGCTTTCCGTTCCTTCTGCTGGAGTCGACTACCTCATGAAACCCGGTGTCTTCGCTAATGAAGACTGCCTGGTCACGAATTCTTCAGGCGCATACGGTGTTACGATCGCAGAGCATATCATCTGTGTATCACTTATGATGATGAGAAAGATCGATTATTCATACAGGGAATCGCTCAAAGGCAACTGGAGCCTCCCGCAGCCCCAGAAGTCTCTTAAAGACTGCAGGATAGTTGTGCTTGGTACCGGCGATATAGGAAGCTGCTTTGCAAAAAGAGCAAAGGCTTTTGAACCCAAGAGCATTACAGGCGTGTCCAGAAGCGGCATAAGCTCTGATCCTTCGTATGACTCTGTGAAGAAAGTCAGCGAACTTGATTCTGTGCTTCCTGAAACGGACCTTCTCGTAATGAGCCTTCCAGATACTCCTGAGACGAGAGATATTTTAAGCCGTAAGAGAATAGAGCTGCTTCCGGAAGGCTCATATGTAGTAAATGTCGGCAGGGGATCTGCAATCGACGAAGATGCTCTTTGCGAGAGCCTGGAGAGCGGCAGGCTCGGAGGTGCTGCACTGGATGTGTTCAAGACTGAACCGCTCCCTGCTGACAGCAAGATATGGAATACAAAGAATCTTCTTATAACTCCCCATGTGGCAGGCAACCTCACTCTGGAACATACGCTTAACGTGAATGTTGATCTGTTTTGTGAGAACCTCGTCAGATACGGTAAAGGATTACCTCTTAATAATCTGATAGATAAAAATAAGGGTTATTGATCCTAAAATAGTTTCCCTTGGGTATTGTTTTTTGTCGGCAATTATGTCGGTTTGAAGACGATTTTTGTCGGCTTTTGTCGGGTTTTGTCGTTTTTTAAGTTCCAAGGGCGTAATTTCAGCATTTTTGAAAGCCTGAAAAGCGCATAAAATAAGGCTTTTTAAAAGCAAGTGTCCAATAAAAGGGACTTGTTTGTTTTTGTTCGAATTTCGGAGGTAAATTTTGTTGACAAAAGTGTATCATAACAATAGAATTAACTCATAAATGAGAACAAATGTTCAATTCTTTTTTTGGAGGATCAATATGGCTAAGAGTAAAAATGCAGGAAAGGGCTCAGTTGCTCAGGTTCAGGATAAGGACGAGAGAAGGAAGGCCCTTGATGCCGCAATGGCACAGATTGAGAAACAGTTCGGCCAGGGTGCAGTTATGCGTTTGGGTGATAAGGCTCAGGTAGAGATCGACACCATTCCTACAGGTGCTCTGACACTTGATATCGCTTTAGGTATCGGCGGACTTCCCAGAGGAAGAATCATTGAGATCTATGGACCTGAATCATCAGGTAAGACAACAGTAGCTCTCCACTGCGTAGCAGAAGCGCAGAAGATGGGTGGCACATGCGCTTTCATCGATGCTGAGCACGCGCTTGATCCCGTTTATGCAGGCAACATCGGCGTTGACGTTGATAACCTCCTTTTGTCACAGCCTGATACAGGTGAGCAGGCATTAGAGATCTGCGAAACACTCGTAAGAAGCGGATGCATCGATGTAGTAGTTATCGACTCAGTTGCAGCACTCGTTCCGAGGGCAGAGATCGAAGGCGAGATGGGTGATTCCCACGTTGGTCTTCAGGCACGTCTCATGAGCCAGGCTTTAAGAAAGCTCGCTCCTGTAGTTTCCAAGTCAAATACTATCTGTATCTTCATCAACCAGCTCCGTGAGAAGGTCGGTGTTATGTTCGGTAACCCTGAGACAACACCCGGCGGCCGTGCTCTTAAGTTCTACGCATCAGTAAGACTTGATGTACGTAAGGTTGAGACACTCCGTAACGGTACAGACGTTGTAGGCAGCCACACAAGAGTTAAGGTTGTTAAGAATAAGGTAGCTCCTCCGTTCAAGGAAGCTGAATTCGATATCATGTACGGTAAGGGCGTTTCATCCGAAGGATGCATTATCGATCTTGGTGTTGAGAACAATATCATCGACAAGAGCGGATCCTGGTTTGCTTATAACGGCGCCAAGATCGCACAGGGCAGAGACGCAGCAAAGCAGTACCTCATTGATCACCCTGATATCAAGGACGAGATCGAAGATAAGATCAGAGAATCTTACATGCCTGCAGATGACGATGATTTCGCAGCAGGCGCTGCAGCAGAAGCTGCTCCCGAAGAAGAATCTGATGACGACGATATCTTAGGTATCGATGTCTGATACTAATAGGACCAAGGAAGCCGTAACCTGCGCGATCAGGCACATAGGCACCGGCATATACTCATCGGGTAAGATAAGACTTTATCTTATGCAGAAGGGTTATTCAGAAGCTGTAGCTGCTGAGGCAGTTAAGCTTCTGATAGATTCCGGTTATATTGATGATCTCCGTGCCTCGCGCAAGGTTTTGGCGGCCCGTTCCGGAAAAAAGCAGGAAAGCAAACAGTTCATGTACCAGCGGCTTTTAGAGGCTGGTATAGATCAGGAATATGCCGATATGGTCGTTGATGAACTGGACAGCGATGTCGACACCTGCAAAGCTCTTTATGAAGCTAATTTCGGAAGCCCTGACGAAGACAGCTTTGACAGGGAAAACGAGTTCTTAAAGCTCGCTACTCTCCGCGGTTACGGTATCGAATGTGCGAGGAAAGCTTTCAGGCTTTATCTCGGTTAATCGAATCTCTTCTCATTTGCATGAGCATATAAGACGCGTTTAGGGTTTGACTTAAGAATCTTATCCCAGTCGGCCTTAAGCACTTTATTATCTTTATACGCTTCCAGATATTCAAATGGCTCCAGATCTCCTGCAATTACAGTGCCGTCTTTTAACGTGACTATTATGCTGTCTTCACTGTGACTTGGAGCAGGGAGTATGTCACCATCGATCCCTATCGATGACAGGAACGCTGAAGCATCGCTGAATCTTAAGATTTCAGCTTTGCTCTCATCGATCGCTTTGTAGTTAAGGTAAGGTTCTTTTGCAAATATCGGATCCGAATAGTGGACATAGGGCAGCTGCGATTCTAAAATCAGCAGTTTTACGCCCTGATCCATCAGTTCACTTACAAGTCCTATGTGGTCCGGGTGGTAATGCGTAGCCAACAGATAATCTATATCAGATATCTTGATGCCGTTATCTTTGATCGCTTTGTAGAAAGCATAAAGAGTACCTGCATAGTCTGTATCTATCAGGATATTTGCTTTGGTTCCTTTTATAAGGAATGTATTTGTATTGCCGTACTTAATCTTTGTGACCATATCGTTATTGTACCATTTGCGCTTAATAAGGCTCGTGTGCTATATTCGTTGCTATGAATACAGCAAATGAAAATATTAAGATCACTCTTCTGGCTCTCGGATGTTCCAAGAACCTTATAGACTGTGAGAACATGTCCACGCAGTTAAAGCTCGCCGGATATAACGTAATAAACGATGTTCCAAAATCAGACATCGTTGTAATCAACACATGCGGCTTCATTGAATCGGCTAAGAAGGAAGCAATCGATGCTATCCTTGATGTCGCTGATTACAAGGTTCCTAACGGAAATGTTAAAAAGATAATCGTTTCAGGCTGTCTTTCCCAGAGATATCCGGAAGATATCTTAAAAGAGCTCCCTGAAGTGGATGCCGTACTCGGCACAGCCCACTATGGCGATATAGCAGATGTAGTAGCTAAGCTCGCTACAGAGTTTGATAAAGAATCCGACAAAATCAACTTAACGACAGGCGTTGGCGGCTATAAGCATCTTATTAAGGAAAGGGAACTTTCCACTGAAGCTTATGCCTGGATAAAGATCGGTGAGGGATGCCTTAACAGATGTACATTCTGTGCGATTCCTCTTATCAGAGGTTCTTTCGTATCACGCCCGATGGAAGACATCGTTGAAGAGGCAAAGATAATCGCATCAAGGGGAGTAAAGGAAATCGTCCTTGCTGCCCAGGATACAACGAACTACGGAATCGAGCTCTATAAAGAGAGAAGCCTTACCAAGCTTTTGAGAAAGCTCTCTGAGATAGAGGGCATCGAGCTTATCCGTGTCATGTACGGCTACATGGACGGAATCACTCCCGACCTTATTGAGGAGATGGCAAATAACCCTAAGGTTGCCCACTATCTTGATATACCGATCCAGCACGGCAGCAACAGGATATTAAAGGCTATGCACAGAAGGGATACGGCTGAACTCATCACCTCAAGGCTTGAGATGATAAGAAAAGCCATGCCTGACTGCATTATCAGAACTACCGTTATGGTAGGTTTCCCCGGCGAGACCGAAGATGACTTCACAGAACTTAAGGAGAACCTTAAGAAGTGGAAGTTCGACAGATTAGGCTGCTTTATCTTCTCACCTGAAGAAGGCACAAAAGCTTATGATATGCCTGACCAGATCGACGAAGAGACAAAGCAGAGAAGATATGACGAGATCTATGAACTCCAGAAGCAGATTTCGGCTGAGCAGTCCAAAAAGCGTTTGGGAACTGTAACTAAGGTCAATATCTGCTCAGTATCTGATGACGGAATATTCTATGTCGGCAGGAGCTACGGCGAATCACCTGAGGTCGATCCTGTGATCTATATCGCTTCACAGGAAGAAGAACTCCATATAGGTGACTTTGTGGATGCTAAAATTGTCGATTGTTCGGATGAATATGACATGACCGCCGTTACGATTTGACGGATATGGATTTCTGTGTATTATTAGTGTGTTGATTTTAAAGTAACTATTTATTAAAGGAGCAATAGACTATGAATCTTCCTAACAAGCTTTCCATCTTGAGGATCGTTCTCGTGCCGGTTACGCTCCTTTTTATGTTGCCCATAAACATTTTCGGCTGGCAGCCGGAAGGCTGGAACAACTTCATAAATTCCAACGGCATGTTAGTTGCGGCAGGCGTTTTCATCTTAGCGTCCCTTACTGACTGTGCCGACGGAAAGATCGCCAGAAAGTACAATCTCATCACGGATCTGGGAAAGTTCTTAGATTCTTTGGCTGATAAGATACTTGTAATAAGCATTATGCTGGCGTTTATCGGTTTGGGAAGAATTTCCGCCTGGGCGGTAATGGTAATAATCTTAAGAGAGTTTGCTGTATCAGGTCTTCGTATGATCGCTGCGGCAAAAGGCGAGGTAATTGCGGCAAAAATGATCGGCAAGGTCAAGACCGTTATCCAGATGATCGCTCTTATCTACCTCATGTTTGAGCCTTTGCTCCTTAAGATCTTCGGTTTAGGTTTTAATGGTTATCCGATCGAGATTAATGCGGTCACGATAATTGGAGATATACTTTTCGGAATATGTGTTATTATGACTATTGTTTCAGGCATTGACTATCTTATTAAGGGAAAACAGTACCTTAAAGGGTAAAATGTCAAAGAACTTCGATAGTCAAAATAACCTATTGACAAAAGTCGAGTCTTACATTAAAAACAACTTGTGGATTTACAATGAATCGTACGGAGGTACAAATTTATGTCAAATGAAGAACTTTTCAACTCGATTAAGCAGATGATCGTTGATCAGCTCGGTGTAGACGAGGATACAATCACAGAGGATTCCTCTTTCGTAGATGATCTTAACGCTGATTCTCTTGACATGGTTGAGCTCGTTATGGCTATGGAGCAGGAGTTCGATATCGAGATCCCTGATGACGTAGCTGAGAAGGTTGTTACCGTCAAGGATGCAGTCGAGTATATTCAGAGCCTTACAGAGGGCTAATATACCGGAGATCTGAAGATCTCTGAATTAACTTCAAAAGTTTGGACGGCTGGGTGCACATAAATGCATTCAGCCGTTTATTGTAAATAAGACTATGAACGACTATTCAAGAT
This sequence comes from Ruminococcaceae bacterium R-25, assembly GCA_003149065.1. Lineage (NCBI taxonomy): Bacteria > Bacillati > Bacillota > Clostridia > Eubacteriales > Oscillospiraceae > Ruminococcaceae bacterium R-25. The sequence goes on along the minus strand of QGFZ01000001.1, from coordinate 1,220,731 downwards.
TAGAACAGGATTTAGGTTATTCCTTTAAAGACAAATCACTCCTTGAGACCGCTTTTACGCACACGACCTATGTTTTCGAACAGGGAAGGGGCCACTGGGAGTCCAACCAGAGACTTGAGTTCATAGGTGACGCTGTTTTGGACGTTGTCGTCGGACAGATGATCTATGAGTTAAAGCCTCAGGCTGATGAAGGATATCTCTCAAAGATGAGAAGTGTTTCCGTTTGCGAGAAGTCATTTGCGGAAGTGGCAAGAAAGCTCCATCTGGGCGATTACCTGCTGCTCGGCAAGGGCGAAGCGCAGAGCGGCGGCAACGATAAGGATTCGACTCTGGCTGACTGCTTTGAGTCGGTCATTGCGGCTGTATATTTCGACGGCGGATTTGAACAGGCGAAGAAATGTATCTTGAAAAATCTTACCGAAACGGTCAACAAGGCAGTTAACGGCGAGATCTTCCTGGATTACAAGAGCAGGCTGCTTGAACTCGCGCAGACCAGAGGCTTCCAGCACAAGATCAGGTTCGAAGTGACCGGAGAGCGCGGCCCTGCCCACATGAAAGAATTCGACGTCAGTGTTTATTCCGATGACGTGCTCCTGGCTTCTGCCACGGGACACAGCAAGAAGGATGCCGAGCAGAAAGGTGCCGAGAAGGGTTTGAAGGAATATATGCGCCTTTACCCGGAGGGCTGCTGATACAGATTGTCCTACAAAAAGGCTCTGTATGAGTTATAATGCTTAGGTTAATAATTTGGAACTAAGACGGAACTGACTATAGGATGTATCTTAAGAAATTAGAGCTTCAGGGGTTTAAATCATTCCCCGACTATACATGTATCGACTTTGACCGCGGTCTTACGGCCGTGGTTGGTCCTAACGGCTCGGGTAAATCCAATATCAGTGATGCTGTCCGCTGGGTTTTGGGCGAACAGAGCGTAAAGCAGCTCCGTGGCGGCAAGATGGAAGACGTCATCTTCAACGGCACGACCGCCAGAAAATCCATGAACTATGCCGAAGTATCCATTACTTTCGATAATTCCGACGGTTATATCGATTACGGTTTCCCTGAGATCTGCATCACCAGAAGACTTTACCGTTCAGGCGAGTCCGAATACCAGATCAACAAGGTAAACTGCCGCTTGAAGGACATTACAGTCCTTTTCCTTGATACAGGTCTTGGCCGTGACGGCTATTCGCTTGTAGGTCAGGGACGAGTAGATGACATCCTTTCCACGAAGTCTGAAGACAGACGTAGGGTCATCGAGGAAGCATCAGGTATCGTAAAGTACCGTGTCCGTAAGGATGAAGCCCAGAGAAAGCTCAACAGCACTGAGCAGAACCTTGTCAGGATCAACGATATCTTAGGCGAACTCGAAGAGCGCAAGGGACCTTTGGAAGAGCAGGCAGGAAAGGCACGTAAGTTCAATGAGAACTACGAAGAGCTTAAAAAACTTGAGACGTCTTTGCTTGTTCACAAGATCACTGAAGCCAATAAGGAGATGGGCGATTCCGCCGGCCTTAAGGAGCAGCTCGAAAAAGAGATCAAAGAGCGTGAAGACGAATACTTAAAGCTCAGAAAGAGCCACCAGGAGATAATCGAAAAGACTGAGTCTCTCGAAAATGAGATCGAGGACAGAAGACAGGAATTATCCGACCTCACCGAGTTCGAGCATGAGACCCAAACAGATAAGAAGGTCTCTATAGAAAGACTCAACCAGACTAACCAGAGGATCGAAGAACTCAAGTCTGACATGGAATCTACAGATGAGACTGTAGAAAAGCTGACTCTTGAATTAAATGAGAAGAAGGAAAAGGCAGACAGCCTTTTGAAGGCTGCCAACGATGCAAAGCTCTTGAGCGAAGAGCTCGACAAAGAGCGCCTTTCCAAATTCGAAGAATATGAGGCAAGCCGCAAAGAGGCAGGCAAGGCTGATGACAAGGTTAAGGCCAAGACGGAAGAACTTTTCGAGACCAGGAAAAAGCTCACCGAATGCAATGCCGGCATATCCGCTTTAAACGATAAGATCAGGGACATGCAGGAAGCAAGAGCCCAGTCTGAGAGCGGCAAGGCAGAACTTTCAACAAAGCTCAAAGAAGCTGAAAAGGCTTTAGACGAGATAAAGAAGATTAAGGGCGATGTCACAAATGACATTGAAGTCAGAAACAAAAAACTCGAAGAGTTAAGAGGCCGCCAGGTCGAACTTAACCAGTTTTTCGAAGTAAATAATAAGAAGCTTTCGGCTGAAGAGTCAAAGCTCCAGACGTTAAAGGATATCGAGAGACGTAAGGAAGGTTATCAGGAATCCGTAAAGCGCCTTCTTGATGCTGCTGACATAAACAGGTCCGTAAAGAGCCTCATGGTAGGTGTTTTAGGTGACCTTATCAACACTGACAGCAAGTATGAGACAGCAATTGAGACGGCTCTGGGAAATTCTCTTAACAACATCGTAACCAAGAGCGAGGCTGATGCAGCTGAGCTTATCAGTTACCTTAAGGAAAACAGACTCGGAAGAGTTACTTTCCTTCCTATCGAGAATATCAGGGCCAGATATATAGACGAGGATGATCTCAGAAAGGCCAGGAGCGTTAACGGATATATTGGTGTCGCTTCAGATCTTGTAAGAAGCAGCCGTGACCTGGAAGACATCGTTTCAAACCTTTTGGGCAGGATAATCGTTGCCAATGATCTTGATGCCGCAAGAATGATCGCATCCAAGACAGGCCGTGCATATAAGGTCATGACACTTGAGGGCGATTCTGTTAACCCGGGCGGATCACTTACGGGCGGTTCCATTAAGAAGACCGGTGCAGGCACAGGCGTTATCGGAAGAAGGGCAGAGATCGAAGCCCTCACAAAGGCCGTTGCAGAATTGGAAGCAAAGCTCGCTGATTCAGAAGACCAGCGCCAGGAAGTTGACGATGACATCGGAACATTAAAGCGCGAGCTCGCGCAGTTAGGCGAACAGCTCAAGTTCTACCAGTTGGAAGAAGTCAAGGCTGAAGGCGAATACAACAATACAAAGACGAGACTTGAAGAAACTGAAGAGACTCTTGCTAACTTCGATGAGAACATGCAGGAAGTTTCTAAATCCAAGTTAAGGCTTGAAGAAGATCTGGAAGAGTTTACCCGTATCGAAAGAGAGATCAACGGCGAACTTAGTGATTTCCAGGAAGAGATCGAAGCACAGCAGAAGCTTTCTGAAGAGCAGGCTGTAAAGCTCGAACAGATCGTTGCAAAGGTAAGGGAAGCAGCTTCTCTTGCCGAGCGTAAGCTCACCGAAAGAAGCGGTATCTTAGACCTCGCCGGACACATCAAGAGGCAGATCGAAGAAGCCAAGCAGGGAAGAGACAGGTTTGATTCCCAGATAAATGAAGCAAAAGATACCATCAACAGCATCACAAAAGAGATCAACGATCTCGATGCAAAGCTCGATGAGAACGCCAAGCAGCAGAAGGTCTTGGAAGACCAGATCAAGGTGCTCTTCGATAAGAGAAGCGCACTTTCAGGCGAGCTCTCTTCCTTCGGTGACAGACTTAAGGCGAGCGGCGATGAGGTGAACGCACTCCAGACAAAACTCAATGCTCACGTATCCAAGTACGACAAGATCATTTTCGAGATCGACCAGAACAAGAACAGGCTCTGGGAAGATTACGAGACGACATATGACAACATTAAAGACAGCGTAGAACCTGTCGAAAAGGTCGGCGAGCAGGCAAAGAGGATCACCACATTAAAGAATGCGATCAAGGCATTGGGTCCTGTTAACCTTGGTGCATTGCAGGAGTTCTCAGAGCTTTCAGAAAGACTCGAATTCATGACCAAGCAAAGGGACGATATCGAAGCTGCAAAGAAGGATCTTGAGAAGGTCATTGACGAACTTTTGACCAAGATGAGATCCGAATTTACCGAGCATTTCGATACGATTAATAAGAACTTCAGCCAGGTCTTCACGGACCTTTTCGGCGGCGGTACGGCAGAGATAGTATTGGGTACCGATTCGGAGGATGTCCTTGAGTGCGCAATCGATATCAAGGCACAGCCACCGGGAAAGAAACTCCAGAATCTCTCTTTGCTGTCAGGTGGTGAGCGCTGCCTTACTGCGATCGGACTTCTTTTCGCGATCCAGGAATTAAAGCCTTCTCCGTTCGTTATCTTAGACGAGGTCGAGGCTGCGTTAGACGATGTAAATATCACGAGATTTACGGACTTCGTAAGAAGACACTCTGCTAAATCTCAGTTCATTCTTGTTACGCACCGTAAGGGTACGATGGAAGCGTGCGACCAGATGTACGGCGTTACCATGGCTGAGCGCGGCGTATCAAAGATACTTTCAATGGAGCTTAAATAATGGGATTAGCTGATCTGTTTAAAAGAGGACTCGAAAAGACCAGAAACTTCTTTGCCGGAAGCTTTACGAAGCTTGCAGCATCTTCCGGTCACTTTGACGAGGACATGTTGGATGAATTGGAAGAACTCCTGATCAGAGCCGACTGCGGCGTTCAGGCGAGTGTCGACATCATGGATCACGTCAAGGAAAATATCAAGAAGACCGGCGATGACAGCCAGGAAGCAGTTCTCGCATCCGTTAAGGAGAGAATGCTCGAGATCTTAGGCGACCCCCAGACGGTCGAGATCGTACCCGGAAAACTCAACATTATCCTCATGATCGGTGTCAACGGAACAGGCAAGACGACAACTTCAGGCAAGCTTGCCTCAAGATACAAAAAGGAAGGTAAGAAGGTCCTCATGGCAGCATGCGATACTTTCCGTGCGGCTGCAGTAGGCCAGCTTAAGACCTGGGGCGAGAGGACAGGCACTGCCGTAATCGCCCAGGAGCAGGAGGGAGCAGACCCCGCTTCCGTTGTTTTCGATGCCGTCCATGCTGCACAGGCAAGAGGCACTGACGTTCTCCTTGTTGATACTGCAGGACGTCTCCACAATAAGAAGAATCTCATGGAAGAGCTCGCAAAGATCAGACGTGTTATTGAGAGGGAAGCTCCGGACGCTGTCATCAAGTCGCTCCTCATTATCGATGCAACAACAGGTCAGAATGCCGTTATCCAGGCAGAGGGCTTCGGTGAGGTTACAGGCCTTGATTATGTCGGCATAACCAAGCTCGACGGAAGTGCAAAGGGTGGTGTGGCAGTTGCTGTCGCATACCAGTCCAAAAAGCCGATCGTTCTTGCAGGATTGGGCGAAAAAGTTGAGGATCTGGCTGATTTCGACCCGGTGCTGTTTGTCGACTCTCTCGTAAAGGAATAATCCGTAAAAAATCGCCATTTTATAAGGAAAATTCCCTATTATTTTGATTGCCAAAGAAAACCTTTATATGTATAATCTGTGAGGTTTATTTTGAGCATGGGGTTACTATGCCCGGATGCTTTATAAAATCTATATCAAAATTCTTAAAAGAGAGGGGCCCGGTATATGTCTTTATTAACATCTTCCTGGTTAATCGTACTCGGCGTAGTAGCACTTGCGCTCATCTACGTTGCGTTCAACTACTTCCGTATTAAGAAGATGCCCGAGGGAACACCTGAGATGATCGAGTTATCAGGAATCATCCGTTCCGGCGCGCAGACATTCCTTAAGACGGAGTTCAAGAGCATCGCCATCGTGGTTGCTGTTGTTGCTGTTATCTTCACACTCTGTGTTGAGAAGACCAGCGGTATCACATTCCTCATGGGTGCCTTGATGAGTTCTATCGTATGCGTTCTTGGTATGCAGAGCGCTACATATGCTAACGTTCGTACTTCGAACAAGGCAAAAGAGAGCCTTTCAATCGGTGAGACTGTTAAAGTAGCTCTTTGCGGCGGTTCCATTTCCGGCCTTGCAGTTCAGGGCTTCGGTATGTTGGGCTTCCTCGCAGTTCTCCTTTGCTTCGGCGGCGTACAGCATGACGCTGAAAGCTCTGGTCTTGTTATTAAGACTCTTACATGCAACCCTTACATCATGAGAATTTCAACATATTCTCTCGGCTGCTCCATCGTTGCTATGTTCAACCGTGTAGCAGGCGGTAACTACACAAAGGCTGCAGACATTTCTTCTGATATCCTCGGTAAGCTCAGACATGACCTCCCTGAGGACGACTCCAGAATCCCTAACACTATCGCAGACTTCATCGGTGATAACGTTAACGATATCGCAGGTAACTGCTCTGACCTTCTCGAGTCATTCGTTGCTACAATGTCCGCTTCCATCATGATCGCTGTTACTCTTTACCAGACACACGGCGAGACAGTTTCTGATGCTACATTCAATGCAACAGTTCTTTTCCCGACAATCCTCGCAGGCTGCGGTCTCGTAGGCTGCCTTATCGGTCTTGGCCTCGCTAACATCAAGAAGATGGGCGACAATCCGTCAAGAGAGCTCGACCTCTCCACATGGATCTCAGCCGGCTGCACAATCGTTTTCGGCGGTGTTGCTGCTTACTTCATCTTCAACGGTACAGGCGTTTCTGCAAATGACCTTGCTACATACGGCTTCAGATTCGGCTGGGCTTCTCCCTGGATCTCTTCCGTAATGGGTATCATCGCTGGTATCGCAATCGGTATCATCACAGAGTACTACACATCCACAGATCACAAGCCTACTCAGAAGATCGCTGAAATGTGCACAGAGGGTGAGGCTTTCGTTGTTACAAAGGGTGACGCTGTAGGTTCAAGATCAGTTCTTCTCCCTGTACTCGTAATCATCATCGCTTTGATCGTTTCCGGTGTTATCTGCGGTTCCTACGGTATCGCAATCTCCGCTCTCGGTATGCTCGCATTCGTTGGTGCTACAGTTTCCATCGATGCTTTCGGTCCTATCGCTGACAACGCAGGCGGACTTGCAGAAGCTTGCCACCTCGCACCTGACGTTCGTAAGATCACAGATAAGCTCGACGCAGTTGGTAATACAACAGCAGCTATCGGTAAGGGCTTCGCTATCGGTTCTGCAGCATTCGCTACAGTTTCCCTCATCATGGCTTACGTTGGTAACTACACAACAATCGGTGAGCCTCTCCAGCTTAACTTCGCTTCATTCTTCGTTGTTGCAGGTGGTATCTTGGGCGGCGCACTCGTTGAATACTTCTGCGCTATCCTTACAGATAACACGATCGACGCAGCTAAGATCATGGCTGACGTTGGCGACAAGCAGATGACACAGGAAGTTCTCGACGGCAAGGCTAAGCCTGACTATAACATGATGATCGCCATGGCTGCTAAGGAAGCTATCCACAGAATGGTTCTTCCTTCAGTTCTCGCGCTTCTCATTCCTATCGTAGGCGGCTTCATCCTCGGTGTTGAGTTCGTCGGCGGTATCCTCGTTGGTGCTACTATCGTTGCTATCCCGAGAGCTATCTTCATGGGTAACTCCGGTGGTGCATTCGATAACGCTAAGAAGTACATCGAGCAGGGTATGCTCGAGGGCCACGCAAAGGGATCTCCTGCGCACAAGGCTGCTGTTACGGGCGACACGATCGGTGACACACGTAAGGACGTTGTAGGCGTTGCTTTGGACATCTTCATCAAGCTCATGTCCACAGTTGCAAACACAATCGCTCCTATCATCAGAAACTTCAGCATCTTCCATTGATACTGATATAGCAGATCGAAAATATGGCGGCTGTCTTGATAAAAGGCAGCCGCTTTTATATAATTCCACTGTTTGCAAGGGCTTTGGACATTTTTTGCTTTACAAAACCCGAAGCAGATGGTATTATCACCAAGTTGCCTTAATCGCAGTTTTGCGGAAGACTCCGACCCTTACCTTCGATTTTGGCGTATTTATTATTAAGGAGGAAAGATTTATGTCAGCATCTTTCGACAAGCAGGCTATCATCAAGGAATATGCTCTTACTGAGGGCGACACAGGTTCTCCTGAGGTTCAGGTTGCACTTCTTACTTACAGAATCAATCACCTCACAGAACACCTCAAGACTCACAAGGGCGACCACCACAGCAGAAGAGGACTTCTCATGATGGTTGGTAAAAGAAGAAACATCCTTGACTACCTCGCACAGATCGATATCGAGCGTTACAGATCTTTGATCGCTAGACTCGGCATCAGAAAGTAATCTACACAACGGATTAAGTAAGAAGCGGTTCCTTTAGGAGCCGCTTTTTTCTTTGCCTGTTAAAGGTGCTATAATCTATAAGAATAGGACTTTCCGGGAGGTATCTACCATGCTTGACGGTTTTATCAGAGTTGCGGCAGCGAGCCCAGTAATTAAAGTCGGTGACGTTGATTTCAATGTTTCACAGACAGTCACTTTAGCGAGAAAAGCTGCGGCCAGGGATACAGCGGTTATCGTTTTCCCGGAGCTTGGGATCACAGGCTATACATGCGGCGACCTTTTTAATCAGAAAGCACTTTTGGATAAGGCGAAAATAGGTCTTTTCGATCTGGCTGAACAGACGGGCGATCTTAATACCGTGATAATAGTCGGCCTTCCTTATGAACTGGGCGGCAAGCTCTATAACGTTGCTGCCGTTATCCACCAGGGCGATATCATCGGCATCGTTCCGAAGCAGAATATCCCCAACTATTCAGAGTTCTATGAGATGAGACATTTCACGCCTTTCTACGAAGACGGCATCATCATGACAGAAGATGATATCTGCTTCGGCAGGGCTGTATTTAACTGTGACGACTTGTCTTTTGCAGTTGAGATCTGCGAGGACCTCTGGGTGCCTTCGAGCCCTTCCGTTGAGTATGTCAGGAACGGCGCTCAGGTGATCTTTAACCTGTCCTGCTCTGACGAGATCATCGGCAAGGCGAAGTTCAGAAGAGACCTCGTTAAGATGCAGAGCGCTAAATTAATGGCAGCTTATGTATACTGTGACGCCGGATTCGGCGAATCGACGCAGGACCTTGTTTTCGCAGGTCACAATATCATCGCAGAGAACGGCAAGATATTAAGCGAGAGCAAGAGATTTGCAAACAATAACGATGACGAAGCGATCATTTATGCTGACATCGATCTGGAGCGCCTCGACGCCGACAGGAGAAGGTGCAATACCTTCTTCAGCGATATCTCCGGCGATGACGGAATCGACGTTGTCGAGTTCGACGCTGAATTCGCTGATATCGTTCCCGAGAGAAAGATCAGCAAGACACCTTTCGTTCCTTCGAGCAAAGATGACCTCGCGGAAAGATGCGAAGACATCCTTAATATGCAGGCAGCAGGCCTTTATACAAGGCTTAAGGCGATTAACGCAAAGCATGCGATCATAGGCCTTTCCGGTGGCCTTGATTCCACGCTGGCGCTCATCGTTACGATCCATGCTTTTGATAAGCTCGGACTGGATCGAAAGAACATAATTGGCGTTACGATGCCGGGTTTTGGTACGACTGCAAGAACGAAAAACAATTCGATCAATATCGCTGAGGAATACGGATGCACATTAAAAGAGATCTCCATCGCAAATGCAGTTATCCAGCACTTCAGGGATATCGGCCATGACATGGATGACCACGATATTACTTACGAGAATTCCCAGGCAAGAGAGCGTACGCAGATCCTTATGGATCTCGCAAACCAGGAGGGAGGTATCGTAATCGGTACGGGAGACCTCTCCGAGCTCGCATTGGGCTGGGCTACATATAACGGCGACCATATGTCTATGTATGGTGTTAACTGCTCGATCCCCAAGACGCTCGTCAGATATCTCGTTTCCTATGAGGCACAGCGCACGTCTGAATATAACACGACTCTCTCCAAAGCTTTGGCAGACATCGTTGATACGCCTGTATCTCCCGAGCTTCTGCCTCCTACAGAAGACGGTACTATTTCCCAGAAGACAGAAGAGACGGTGGGACCTTACGAACTCCACGATTTCTTCCTCTATTACATGATCAGATTCGGATTTACCCCTTCGAAGATCTACAGAATGGCTGTAAGAACTTTCGAGGGAGTCTACGACGAAGAGACGATCTATAAGTGGGAGGAGACATTCCTGAGACGCTTCTTCACTCAGCAGTTTAAGCGTTCCTGTGTGCCGGACGGCCCTAAGGTAGGTACGGTATCCCTCTCTCCCCGTGGCGACTGGAGAATGCCTTCTGATGCTTCCAGAAGCGTATGGCTCGAAGACTTAAAGACAGTAAAGGAATAAACATGAAATCAGTAGTTTGCTTCGGCGATTCAAATACATACGGACATAATCCTTTAAACGGCGAAAGGCTCCCTGAATCAGTCAGGTGGCCGTGCATTTTGCAGAACCTTTTGGGTGACGGTTTTAAGGTCATTGAAGAGGGCTTAAACGGCAGGACCACAGTTTTCGACGACCCCAACGACGATTGGAAAAACGGCGTCGATTACATCAAGGGGATCCTTTGTACTCACAGGCCCGTCGACTATCTGGTAATAATGCTCGGCACTAACGACATGAAGACTGTCTATAATGCGTCTTTGGACCAGATCGCAGCAGGCCTTAATGAGATCGTCCAGAGGGCCGAAAAGGTCATGAACCTAAAGCAGGGCTATGTCCCGAAGATCCTTATCGTATCGCCACCGGAGATCACGCCGGATATTCTCACGGGACCTTTTGCAGGCTCTTTTGATGAGATCTCTATAGATAAGTCAAAGCGTTTGGCTGAGTACTACAAGAAAGTTGCCGACAAGCATGGCTGCGCATTCCTCGATGCCAAGCAATACATCAAGCCTTCCGTGGAGGACGGCCTGCATCTTGGACCCGACGGACACAAAGGCCTGGCTGAGGCGGTTGCAAAGGCTATCTTATAAAGTTCGTTTTTTGTGTGCATGAATTTGAGGGCGGATTTGAGGGTGTAGCCTCAAATTTACCCTCGTTTTTTTGAATTATTCATTGATTTGAGGGCGGATTTGCGGGTATAGCCTCAAAAATGCCCTCAAATTAAAACCCGTGAAGGCTTTTTATTATTTGTCTTATTTCTCATTTAGTATATAATTAATAGGTTCGATAAGGAGTGTAGTGTGTAGATTGACTGCCCGAACATCGAGCCTTTTATTTTGCTCGGACCGTGAATCTACGAACTACCTCCTTTACAAAAATCCAATATTATAAAGGAGTTCGAAATGGAAAAGATTTTCAGAACTGAAATCGCCGGCAGACCATTGGTAGTCGAGACCGGTAAGATCGCGCAGTTTGCAAACGGATCTGCTCTCGTCAGATATGGTGAGACAACAGTCCTTTCTACAGCAACTGCAAGCGCTACTCCTCGTGAGGGAATCGATTTCTTCCCGCTTTCAGTAGACTACGAGGAAAAGATGTATGCAGTAGGTAAGATGCCGGGCGGCTTCCTTAAGAGAGAGGGAAGACCGGGCGAGAAGGCTATCCTCGTATCCCGTGTTATCGACCGTCCTATCAGACCTTTGTTCCCTAAGGATCTCAGAAACGATGTTTGCGTAAACAACCTCGTTATGTCTGTAGATCCCGATTGCTCACCTGAGATCACAGCTATGCTCGGTACATCAATCGCTATCGCTATCTCCGATATCCCGTGGAAGGGACCTGTCGGCGGAGTTGTTTTGGGCCTTATCGATGGCAAGACCATCATCAACCCTACACTCGAGCAGCGTGAAGTTTCCGACATGTACGTAACTCTTGCAGGTACTCTTAACAAGATCTGCATGGTTGAGGCAGGCGCTAACGAAGTACCTGATGACGTAATGCTCAATGCAATCGCAGAAGGTCACGAAGAGATCAAGAAGATCTGCGAGTTCATCAACAGCATCGTTGCTGAGATCGGTAAGGAGAAGTTCACTTACGAGTCAGCTGACGTTCCGGAAGATGTTTTCGAAGCAGTTAAGGAATTCGGCTGGGACAGAATGCGTGCAGCTGTTCTTTCCAAGGATAAGGAAGTAAGAGACGGCAATGTTGCAAAGCTTCAGGAAGAAGTTGCTGCAATGCTCGAAGAGAAGGAAGAGGGCCTTTCAAAGTGGGCACCTGACGCTATCTACAAGCTCGAAAAGAAGGTCGTAAGAGACTATCTCTTCAGAGAGCATGTCAGAGTTGACGGCAGAGCATTGGATGAGATCAGACCTCTGTCCTGTGCAGTTGGCGTACTTCCCAGAGTTCATGGTTCATCTTTCTTCCAGAGAGGCCAGACACAGGTAATGAATATCTGTACTCTTGCTCCTCTTGATGATGCACAGAAGCTCGAAGGATTAGACGAGCAGACATACAAGAGATACATGCACCACTATAACTTCCCTGGTTATTCCACAGGTGAAGCTAAGCCTTCCAAGTCACCCGGAAGACGTGAGATCGGTCACGGCGCTCTCGCTGAGAGATCACTCATTCCTGTGCTTCCTTCAGAGGAAGAGTTCCCTTACTCAATTAGAACAGTATCTGAGATCACAATGAGTAACGGTTCCACATCACAGGGTTCTGTATGCGCTTCAACACTCTCACTCATGGATGCAGGCGTTCCGATCAAGAGACCTGTTGCAGGTATTTCTTCAGGCCTTATCACAGATCCTGACAATGACGACAACTTCCTCGTATTCATGGATATCCAGGGCATCGAAGACTTCTTCGGCGACATGGACTTCAAGGTTGCAGGTACAACAGAAGGTATCACATCCATCCAGGTAGACATCAAGGTTGAAGGTCTTACATTAGACATCATCAAGGCTGCTTTCGAGATGACACACAAGGGAAGATTACAGATCATCAACGACATCATTCTCCCTTGCATCCCTGCACCACGTGCAGAGCTCAACAAGTGGGCTCCCAGGATCATCTCCATGCAGGTGCCTGTTGACAAGATCAGAGAAGTCATCGGTTCCGGCGGAAAGGTCATCAACAAGATCATCGCTGACACAGGCGCTCAGATCAACATCAATGACGACGGTATGGTCTATATCTCCACACCTGACCTCGAAAAGGCTGAGAAGGCAAAGATGATCATCAACGGCATCGTTGCTGATCCTGAGGTAGGCACAGAGTACGACGGTACAGTTACAAGACTTATGGACTTCGGCGCATTCGTTGAATTCCTCCCCGGCAAGGAAGGCCTCGTACACATTTCCAAGATGGCTTGGAACAGAGTTGAGAAGGTCGAAGATGTTGTCAAGGAAGGCGACAAGGTTCACGTAAAGCTCATCGAGATCGACTCACAGGGCAGACTTAACCTCTCAATGCGTGACTGCATGCCTAAGCCTGAGGGCTACGTTGAAGAAGAGCCCAGAAGAAGAGAAGGCAGACCTAACCGTGAGAGAAGAGGCGGTTTTGCAGGCAGAAACGACAAGCCCAGAAGAAACTTCAACGAAGAAGCTGAAGAAGCTCCCGAGAATCCGAAGGGCAGAAGAAGAGAATTCTGATAAAAACTAACATAAAGAGGTACCGCTTATGGCAGAGAACTTAGGAAACCCTGAAGAACAGATTGAAGTTATAACAGAGGGAATGACCGAAGACGTAACTGATAAGAAGTGTCCGAACTGCGGAGCTACTGTTGTTTACGACCCTGAAACACTCGCCATGAGCTGTCCTTTCTGCGGATATTCAAGGCAGCTCCCCAAGCCCGAGGACAACGGCCAGGATGTAGAAGAGCTTGATTTTTCATCTGCAAAGAACCGTGAGAGCCTTGATTGGGGCAAAGCCAAGAAGTCTTTGGTATGTAAGAACTGCGGCGCAGAGACCATCATGGACGAAGCAGACACGGCACAGTGCTGCCCTTACTGCGGATCCACACAGGTTATGCCCGTAGATAATGATGAAGATGTTGTAGCACCCGGCGGCGTTGTTCCTTTCGAGATCACAAAGGAAAAGGCTGCACAGCTTTTTAAGAGCTGGATGAAGGGCAAGCTCTTCGCACCCAACGATGCAAAGAAGAGCTGCGAAGCAAAGAACTTCAGCGGCGTATATCTTCCTTACTGGACATACGATTCACAGACAACATCTCCTTATGAGGTAAAGCTCGGTTTCGACAGTACAGATAAGGATGGTAACCGCCATACTACTTACAAGACATATCGTGGAATCTACGAGCGCTTTATCGACGATGAGACTGTATATGCCAGCAAGAAGACAAACAACCGCTTCATAAAGGCTGCGTCCACATTCGATTTCTCCAAGCTCCGCAAGTATTCACCTGAATTCATTGCAGGATTCCTCGCTGAGCGTTATACAGTAGGTCTTGATGAAGGATGGGATATTGCTAAGGGCCAGATCAAGGTTAAGCTTCAGAACGAGATCGGCAGCATGGAGAAGAAGAAGCACCACGCTGACAGCGTTTCAAAGGTCACCTTTAATACTGCTTATTCCAAAGTTACTTATAAGTACGTTCTTGCTCCTATCTGGATCGCAAACTTCAAGTTCAAGGAAAAGCTCTACAATATCGTTATCAACGGCCAGACTGGTCAGATCAAGGGCGAGGCTCCTGTATCACCTCTCAAGGTTGCCATTGCGATCATCATTGCGATCATCGTTTTGATCATTCTTTTCAACATATTCAGCAACTAAAACAATTGCTAAAAAATTAACTGACAAAAAGGCTGTCATAGGTGCAAAAACACTGCATGACAGCCTTTTTTTGTTACAACTTTATTTTATTCTGTTCAAATTTGTATGATATGTTGTTTTTTTCTATTGAATTATTCACAAGTTGTTCATAAACTTACAAAAGCTAAAATAATAAGGAAAATAGGTGTATTATGCTTAGTTTTATTAAAAGAGTTACTTCAGCGGTAGTGGCAGGCGCAATCGTATTAGGCTCTATAGCTTTATATCCAGATGCAAAAAAGAATGTTGTTAATGCGGCAGAGACCAAATATGATTCTGCCAGCCTTGTCAATTATGCGACGATAATGGGGCGCGCTGTTGACTATGGTATCGTATCACAGTCAATAACACAGAGTATGCATATGGAAACGACCTTTGCGACTTTTAGTTATTCGCGTACTAAGGACACCACAACTGATGTCGATCTGACAAATGCAAAGACTGCCCAGTTCATTATAGGTGAGATTACAAGCACAGGTGATTACGGTACTCTTAAGTTCGGTAAAGTCAAAACTTCGGACGAACAGGTATACGTTAAGAATATGCGTATCACTATGTCGGACACCATGAATCCGGCGGACAGTTTCAAATTACAGGATGATGTAGCGACTACAACTCAATTCAATTATTCATTTCTTAGTAGACATGAGATCCAGGAAAGCATAGACACTGTCATTGATCATGCGCGCGATGAATCTGGCGAGATGGTTACGCGCACAGGAGACAGCGATTATGTTTTGGATGCATCCGATGATAATCTTGTTTCAGTCAACGGAGCTGTAACTACAATCAACATCAATGATCCAAAGTACGATAACAAAGTCGTTTACATCAATCTGGATGATTCTAAATTTGCTTCTCTTTTAGATCAGTGGTCTGGGGAAACTAGTGGCAATCCGGACCCTAATGGTGATCACCTCAGAATAAATAAGAAACCAAGTACGGTTGTTGTTTTCACATCTCAGAAGACCACACCAATTACTCTTGGTAAGGTTGTCGTTAAGGCATCAGATTCGCCTTTATATGCTTCTGCTCCTTCTGAAGATATTCACGATTACGATTACTATGCCTCTGTTACTTCACACAGCGGAAATCAGTCAACACATAATGAATATGTAGATAAGGAAATTGCCCAGAAGCTGATCTGGAATATTACCGGCTCCAAAGATGTCACTATCTGTGGTAACGCCGGAACATTCCTTTGCCTTGCAGGTGATAAGGATAATAAGAATGTTAAGGTTACACTTGATGGCAGCCCTTGTGCCGGCTGGCTCGTTGTAAACGGTAATGTAGAGAATAACTGTGAGTACCACTACATTTATGGCGGCAACAGTGAGGAACAGCAGACCGAAGGCGAAGGCCAGATGCACTTTGTTGCTCGTAAGGGCTTTACTACACAATATAAAGACAAAGATCATATCAGTGATTATGTTGATAATTCTGTTAAATTCAACGCAGGTGATTATCAGTTCTTCTGGCAGGAGTACACAGATGATACTTTTACTGAACCTGTAGGAGAAAAAACTACTGTCAAGATTAAGGATACAAGTTACGTCGATTTCCCGACGCTTACTTTCGTAGATGATGACAGCTCAGATCCTCATTATGTAACAGAAACACCCAAGGATTTCTATTTCAGGATCACTGAAGATCCGTCCAAGACACTTCCCGGAGTCAAGAATTCAGCAGGCTATATTAATATCCGTTTAAGGGCTTTTGTTGAAAGAAAGGGACCGGACAGAAAGGAGATCAAGTTCAGGGTCCAGTCTGTTACCATGATCGGTAAAGATGAGAATAGTCTCATTCAGTACGATAAGAACGGAAAATGGGGTGCCGAGCCCGAATGGGTCGATGTTGTAAATGCAAGATTCGATCTCGGTGCTTTCTTCAACAAAGTTAAGGTCCCCGGATACATGACCCTCACCAAGACAATCAAAGGTGATGTTACTGAAGAAGATCTTGCCGGATTGACATTCACGGTAACTGACGGTGCAGACTTCACTGTTGAATATAAACTCGGCAGAGACTTCACTAAGAATGCCTCCGGCGTTTATGAACTCACAACACCTCTTTCTGTCCCTGATTCAGAGACGAAATATACAGTCACAGAGACTTTGTATTCTTTGGATGGCTATAAGCTTGAAGAAGTAAGCTATACGGTTGACGGCGGAGAGACACAGCATGATAACGATACAGCTGTTCTTGATTCTGTAAGCACTGATTCCAGTAACCCTACAACAGTAGCTTATACAGACTCATACACACCGTTGGGAACTCTCAAAGTTCATAAGACAGCAGTAGATAATAATAATAAGAATATTAATTACTATTATGAGTTCTCCGTTAAGAAAGGCGAGAATCAGTACTTACAAGCTGACAAGCAGTCTTTTGACTCAACGGAATATTACTTCACTATCGGTACCAACGAAGAACAGGTTTTCGAGAACATCCCAGTTGGCTTATATACGATCACAGAAAAAACAGATGAATTGTTTGTTTATGGTTATACATTCGAGAAAGAAATCAGTAAGATTTCCGGAACTGCTGATGTAACCAAGAAATCAACAGTCGATTTTACACTTGAAAACAAGTTCACGCAGGATCTCGGTAATTTGGAAGTTACGAAGACTGCAAAGGATAACAACGGCAATGCTGTTGAAGGAACATTCAAGTTCACTATCGGCACTCCGATGAGAGGCTTCCTGCAGGCTGACGGCACATTCGGGAATGAAAAACATTACTTTACTATCAGCACAGGCCAGACCTTAACCTTCGAGAATCTGCCCGTAGATAATTACATGATTACTGAGGATACTGAAAGCGTAAGCGTTACCGATTATACATTTAATATGGACGCTAGTAAATACTCGGTTCTCGGTAAAGTAACAAAGAACGGTAATACTAACGTAAAACTGGAAAATGATTTCACTCAGGATGTCGGAACACTTAGTGTTAAAAAGACTGCTCAGGATAATCACGATACTAATGTATCCGGAACATTCGAGTTCTCTGTAAAGAACAGCAAGGGCCAGTTCCTGCAGGCAGATAAGACGTCTTTTGATACTACAGAAGTATTCTTCACTGTAGAAGCAGGTTCTCACACAGATTTTGAAAACCTTCCTGTAGGCAAATATACGGTTACAGAGAAGACATCTTCTATCTCTGTTGAAGGATATACATTTACATCAACGGGAAGCACGACTTCTTATGAAGCTACTGTAAACAAGGGTGAGACATCCGATGCTCAGTTGGTCAACAAGTTCATTCAGTATCTTGGTACTCTTACAGTTGCAAAGGTTGCTACGGATAACAACGATAAGAATGTTAATGGCAGCTTCCAGTTCTCTGTAAAGAACAGCGCCGGCAAGTTCCTGCAGTCAGATGAAGAGACTTTTACTAATACAGAATATTTCTTTACTGTAGCAGCAGGATCTTCCAAGACATTTACGGATCTTCCTGTAGGTGAGTATACGATCAAGGAGAAAACAGATGGTGTTTCTGTTCCAGGTTATACATATTTAGTAAATGACAGTACTACTTCAGGAACAGGTAAAGTATCGAAGGAAACAACTGATGATTCAACAGTTACATTAAAGAATAAGTTCGAACAGGATGTAGGCAACCTCAAAGTTACGAAGACTGCAACAGATGATAACAATGAGAATGTATCCGGATTTTTCAAGTTCTCAGTAAAGAACAGTGCAGGATTGTATCTGCAGTCTGATAAGAAGACTTTTGATACTGAAGTATATTTCTTTACCGTAGCTGCAGGCTCTACTGCGGTATTTAATAACCTGCCTGTCGGTGTATACACAGTAACTGAGGATGCCAATTCCGTTGCTGTCACAGGATACACGTTTATATCAAGCAGTATTCCGGAAGTTGAAGCGGAAGTTGAGAAGAATGAATCTGTTACTGCTGAACTGGTCAATAAATATGAAAAGGATGTCGGAAATCTTGTAGTCAAGAAGATTGCAAAGGACAACAATGATAAGTCCGTTGCAGGTTCATTCCAGTTCTCTGTTAAGAACAGTACAGGTCTGTACCTCCAGGCAGATGAGAAGTCCTTTGGAGATACAGAGATATTCTTTACCATCGCCACAAGTGAGACTAAGACATTTGAGAATCTCCCTGTTGGTGAATATACGGTTGCTGAGAATAAAGAAGCTGTCGATATAGATGGTTATACTTTCTTAGAGGATGACAGCGATACAAGTGATACCGCAGTTATCTATAAGGACAAAGAAGCATATGCCGGCCTGAACAATAAATACACTCAGGATGTCGGTTCACTTACAGTCAAAAAGAGTGCGGTAGACAACTATAACAACACGGTAGCCGGAACTTTCAAGTTCTCGGTTAAGAACAGTGACGGTAAGTTCCTTCAGGAAGATGAGAAGTCATTTGAGGACGAACAGTACTTCTTCGAGGTAGCAGCAGGATCTTCCAAGACGTTTGAGAATCTCCCTGTTGGCGTTTATGCAGTAGAAGAAGATACAGCTTCTGTATCTGTTACCGGTTATACATTCAATGAGGATGACAGTACAACAAATGCTCCGGCAACAGTTGTCAAAGACAGCAATGTTGATGCAGAGCTAGAAAATAAGTTCACTCTGGATCTTGGTTCTTTGAAGATCACTAAGGCTCTTGGTGAAGGATATCCGGAAGAAGCCAGAACAAAGGCTTATAACTTCATAATTAACGGACCTGATGATTACAGCGAGATGAGAACGGTAACCGGCGCAGATTCAGTTACTATAACTGGTCTCAAGCCCGGTAAATACACCGTTACAGAGGACACTAACGATGCAAAGATCGAAGGTTATGACCTCGAAGTAACAGGTGGCGGAGAAGTAACTGTTGTTGGTAAGGCTGAAGCTGCGACAACAATTACAAACACTTATAAACTGCAGACCGGCTCTTTGAAGATCACCAAGACGCTTGGCGATAATGCTCCCGAAGAAGCAGCTTTGAAGACTTACTCATTCACAATTACAGGACCTAATAACTACAGCAAGACTGTAAGTGTAGATGGCGCCGGTTATGTAATTGTCGAAGATCTCGTTCCCGGTAAATACACAGTAACAGAAAATACTGAAGGCACTACAATTGAAGGTTACGACCTTGAAGTAACAGGTGGTGGAGAAGTTAATGTTGTTGCTAAAGCAACTGCCTTAACAACTGTTACTAATACATATAAATTGCAGCTTGGTTCTTTGAAGATTACCAAGGCCCTTGGCGCTAATGCTCCTGAGTCTGCTCTTACAAAGACTTACAAGTTCATGATCACCGGACCTGACAACTACAGTAAGACTGTAAGTGTAGAAGGTGCAGGTTATGTAATTGTCTCTGATCTCGTACCCGGTTCTTACACAGTAACAGAGGTCTTGGATGGTGCGGCAATCGCTGACTACGATCTCGAAGTAACAGGCGGCGGAGAAGTCAATGTCGTTGCAAAGGATGTTGCCGGAACAACAATTACTAATACATATACAAGACAGGTAGGCTCCTTGACGATCACCAAGGCACTTGGCGCAGGCGCACCTGATGCTGCAAAAGAGAAAGAATATGAGTTCACGGTTACTGGTCCTAACAACTACAGCAAGACTGTAGAGCTCAAGGCCGGAGAATCAAAGACTATCGATGGCCTCGTGCCCGGAACTTACAGAGTAAAGGAGAATGGGGAAGGAGCAATTATCCGTGGTTATGACGTCGTGATTCGTGGCAATGGAGAAGTTAAAGTTGAAGCAAATGCTGTAGCAGAAAAAACAGTTACTAACACCTATGTCGAGCAGAAGGGATCTTTGATAATCACTAAGGCTCTTGGCGAAGGTGCTCCTGATGCTGCTTATGACATTGAATACGAGTTCACAGTAACAGGTCCTAACAACTACAGTGAGGGCTTTAAACTCAATGCAGGAGATTCAAAGATTCTCCAAAATCTCGTTCCCGGTACATACACAGTAACCGAGAATAAGACAGATGCAGCTATTAATGGTTACGATCTCGAAGTAACCGGAGACGGAGAAGTAAAAGTTGTAGGAAATTCAATTGCTGAAATAACAGTTACGAACACATATAAGCTCCAGCTTGGTTCTTTGAAGGTCACAAAGGCTCTCGGTGCAAATGCTCCTGATGACGCAACTTCAAAGACTTATACTTTCGCGATCACAGGACCTGGCAACTACAACAATACTGTAGAGCTCAAGGCCGGAGAATCAAAGACTATCGATGGCCTCGTGCCCGGTGAATACAAAGTAACCGAGGATGAGGAAGGTGCTGAAATCGAACACTACGACCTTGAAGTAACAGGCGGCGGTGAAGTCTCGGTTGTTGCAAAGGATGTTGCTGAGACAACGGTCACAAATACTTATACAAAGCAGACAGGATCTTTGACTGTCACAAAGACCGCAACTGACAATAACGACGAAGCAGTTAATGATACATTCTACTTCTCTGTAAAGAACAGTGAAGGCAAGTATCTGCAGTCAGATGAGAAGTCCTTCGGTACAACAGAGGTATTCTTCTCCGTTATTTCAGGAAGCTCAAAGACATTCAGCGATCTTCCTGTCGGTGATTATACGGTTACTGAGGATAAAACAAGAGTAGATGTAACAGGCTATGACTTCCTTACAACGAGCACGACAGAAAAGACTGCCAACGTAACGAAGTCTGCTACACCTGCAACAGCAGCTCTTGTAAACAACTACGAGAAGCATTTAGGAACTTTGACAGTACAGAAGACTGCCAAGGATAACTACAATGATGATGTAACAGGAACTTTCGAATTCTCTGTAAAGAACGGTGATAATCAGTACCTGCAGAGCGATGAAACGACATTTGCCGATGCAGAATACTTCTTCACAATTGAAGCAGGTTCTTCCAAGACATTCGAAAATCTTCCTGCAGGAAAGTACGATGTTACTGAGAAGACAACAGACATTTCCGTACCCGGTTATACATTCGTAGAGAATGGCAGTACTACGTTCGGTACCGGAACTGTTTCGAAGACTTCAACAGAACATTCGACAGTTGAGCTCATCAATAAGTTCACTAAGGATGTCGGATCTTTGAAGATAACAAAGACTCTTGGCGCTAATGCTCCTCAGGCAGCTACTGCAAAGACTTATTATTTCAAGGTCACAGGACCTGATAACTTCAACCAGACATATCCGATTGAAGGCGCAGGTTCAAAGACAGTCGATGGCCTCAAACCCGGAACTTATACTGTCTTCGAGGTCCTGGATGACGTAGCAATCGACGGTTACGATATTGAAATAACAGGTGGCGGAGAAGTTACTGTAGCATCAAATAAAGTAGCTGAAACTACAATTACAAATACTTATACACAGCAGAAGGGTAAGTTGACGATCGCCAAGGCCCTTGGTACAGGTGCTCCTGATGCTGCCAAAGAAATTGAATATGCTTTCACAGTAACAGGTCCCGGCAACTACAGTGAGGGCTTTAAGCTCAAGGCCGGAGAATCAAAGACTCTCGAAGGTCTCGTTCCCGGTACGTATACAGTAACCGAGAACAAGACCGGCGCAGCTATTGATGGTTTCGATCTTGAAGTAACAGGAGACGGAGAAGTAACAGTTGCAGCTAATGCTACTGCTGAAGCTACAGTTACTAATACTTATAAACAGCAGTTGGGCTCATTGAAGGTCACCAAGGCTCTCGGTGCCGGTGCTCCTGATGGCGCAAGCGACACAGAATATGAGTTCACGGTTACAGGTCCTAATAATTACAGCAATAGCTTCAAGCTCAAGGCCGGAGAATATAAGATCATTGAAGATCTTGTACCCGGAACCTACACAGTAACTGAGAACAAGACAAAAGCTGCAATCGACGGTTACGATCTTGAAGTATCTGGAGACGGAGAAGTAACAGTTGTTGCTAAGGCTACAGCATTGGCTACAGTTACTAACACATACGAGGACAACTCTTCGTCCACTAAGGGTAAGTTGAAGATCACCAAGGCTCTCGGTGAGGGTGCTCCTAATGCTGCAAACGACACGGAATACAAGTTCACGGTTGCAGGACCTAACAACTACAGCACAACTGTAAAGATCACTGGTGCAGGCTCTGAGACCATCGAGAATCTTGAACCCGGTAACTACACTGTTACAGAGAACAAGGACGGTGCTAAGATCGCTAATTACGACCTCACAGTAACAGGTGATGACGGCAAGACGATCGAAGTCAAGGCAGGTGAGACCGCAGAAGCTAAGATCACTAATACTTACGAGGACAACACTTCGTCCACTAAGGGTAAGTTGAAGATCACCAAGACTCTCGGTGAGGGTGCTCCTAATGCTGCAAACGATACGGAATACAAGTTCACAGTTGCAGGCCCCAACAACTACAGCACAACTGTAAAGATCACGGGTGCAGGCTCTGAGACCATCGAGAATCTTGAACCCGGTAACTACACTGTTACAGAGAACAAAGACGGTGCTAAGATCGCTAATTACGACCTCACAGTAACAGGTGATGACGGCAAGACGATCGAAGTCAAGGCAGGCGAGACCGCAGAAGCTAAGATCACTAATACTTACGAGGACAACACATCGTCCGGTAAGGGTAAATTGGTAATCACCAAGACCATTACCGCAGGCGCTCCTGAAGAAGCCGAGTATATGGCTTTCGCATTCACAGTAACAGGTGTCGGATACAGCGAGACTAAATTTATTACAGGTGAAGGATCTGTAGAGTTCGATAATCTTGAGCCCGGCAGATACACAGTTACCGAGAACAAGAATGCTGCTAAGATCACAAACTATGATCTCGAAGTAACCGGTGATGAAGGTGAGGCAGTTGAGGTTGTTGCGGGCAAGACAACTATTGCAGCTATCACCAACACTTATACGGACAACACATCTTCTAAGGGATCTCTGAAGATCACTAAGACACTTGGCGAAGGTGCTCCTGATGCTGCAAACAACAAGGAATACAAGTTCACGGTAACAGGTACAGGCTACAGCAAGACTGTAACTGTCAAGGGTTCAGGTTCTGTAACTATCGTTAACCTCGAACCTGGCAAGTACACAGTTACTGAGGACAAGGACGGCGCTAAAATCACAAACTATGATCTTACTGTAACCGGTGATGACGGTAACGAGATCGAAGTTAAGGCAGGCGAGACAGCAAACGCTGCTATCACCAATACTTATAAGGACAACACAACACCTACTACAGGTAAGTTGAAGATCTCTAAGACAATCGGTACGGGTTCTCCTGAAGCTGCAAACGAGACGACTTACACCTTCACGATTACAGGTCCTGACAACTACAGCGCAACCAGAACTATTAAGGGTTCCGGTTCTGTAGAAATTGAAGGCCTTGCGCCCGGTAAGTACACAGTTACCGAGGATAAGGATGGTGCTAAGATCACTAACTATGATCTTACTGTAACCGGTGATGACGGTAAGGAGATCGAAGTTAAGGCTGGCGAGACAGCAAACGCTGCTATCACCAACACTTATAAGGACAGCACAACACCTGATACGGGTAAGCTGAAGATCACCAAGGCTCTTGGCTCAGGTGCTCCTTCTGCTGCAACCACTAAGACGTACAAGTTTACTGTTACAGGACCTGATAACTACAACAAGAGCTATGAGGTAACAGGTGCAGGCTACACAATTGTTGAAGACCTTAAACCCGGCAGCTACACAGTTACTGAGGACACGTCTTCTGCTAACATCACTAACTTCGATCTCGAAGTAACAGGCGGCGGATCAGTAACAGTTGAGGCAGGTAAGACAGCTGAGATTACTGTTACCAACACTTATAAGGACAATTCGTCAACAGTTGATACAGGAAGTCTCACAGTAAGCAAGGTTGCTTTGGATGAGCGCGAAAATCCTATCACAGGATCTTTCAAGTTCTCTGTTAAGAACAGCGAAGGCAAATACCTGCAGCAGAATGAGAAGGATTTCGATACTGAGATCTATCTGTTTACGATCAATGCAGGCGAATCCAAGAAGTTCACAGGACTTCCTGTCGGAACCTACACGGTAGAAGAAGACATCAGCGATATATCTGTTGAAGGAAACTACGTAATGGTAGTTGATCAGAGCGATATCAGCGTTAACGGCAACGTAACCAAGAATGGTGATGCTGAAGCTAAACTCATCAATTACTTCGTTGACGGCGGTGCTCCCACACCTGCTCCTACAGGTGCTATTACAGTAACAAAGAAGGTGGCAGGCAATAAATCTGTCGCGCCTTCTTCATACTCCTTCTACATTAAGTGCGGCGACCAGTACGTACAGGATGATTCAACGGGTGCGCTCGGCTCAGACAAGCACGAATTTACTGTTGATCCTTCCTCTTCAAAGGGTACGACGATCACAGGTCTTACATTAGGCAAGACTTATGTTATCGAGGAGGCACCTGTCTCTGTACCTTCAGGCTACTCATGTGCTGTGACTTATACTGAATCCAATACTGTAGTACTCGATAAGGAGAACAAGGCAGTTGCAGTTAAGATCACTAACACATTTATCGACACATCTAAGCCGGACAGCTCTTTAGAGAGCGGATTAGGCAGCCTTAAGATAACAAAGCAGGTAACAGGCAGCACTGCTTCCACCGGCATGCCTGTTGAGTACAGGTTCACCGTATCCTTCTTAAACGGTGATGATACGCTCTATGTACAGGATACAGCCGGTACAATTGGCAGCGAAAAGCATGAGTTTGCAGTTTCCGGCGACTCAAGTGTTGTGATCACAGGCTTGGCTCTTGATGTTGAATATAAGATCGAAGAAGTTAAGGTAACAGGAATTCCTGCAGACTATTCCTGCAAGACTTCCTATACTGACGGCGGAACGATCACTCTTGATTCCACATCAAAGACAGGAACAGTTGTTATCACAAACAACTATTCTTACAAGGCACCCGAACCGGAGCCTACAACAGGCAGCCTTATGATTACCAAGGGTCTCAATTCCGGTGCACCTGATGCCGCTAAGAGTAAGACATACAAATTCAAGGTAACAGGCAACGGTGAGACAAAGGAAGTAACGATCAAGGGTGCTAACTCCAAGACCATCCACGATCTTGTACCCGGCACATACACTGTTTCCGAGGAGAGAGATGGTATCTCGATTCCTAAGTTCAGCGTAACTGTTTCGGGCGAGGGTAATGTTACTATCGCAGCAGGTGAGACAGCTAAGATCAAGATCACGAACACTTATGAAGACATTACCGGTTCACTTACTATCACTAAGGCACTCGCTTCAGGTGCTCCTGATGCCGCAAAGGATAAGACATTTAAGTTTACGGTAACAGGACCTGACGGCTTCAGCGATACTGTCGAGATCAAGGGTTCCGGTTCTAAGACTTTGACAGGTCTCGTTCCGGGCAGCTACAAGGTAACCGAGAATGAGTCCGATGCTGCTGTTGACGGTTATAACCTGACAGTAACAGGTCAGAACAACACCACCGTAACTGTTCAGACGAAGAAGAATACACCTGTAACCATTACTAATACCTATGTACAGAAGATGGGTACTCTCTGCTTCACCAAGACATTCGGCGGTGACGTAACTGAGAGCGAAGCTAATGGCGGCGATCTGTATTTCATCATCGAAAACACAGACACATCGATTGAAGCAAAATACTTGAAGGCAGACGGTACATTCACTGCCAATAAGGATGAAGCACACATCACATTGGCTGATCTTGAGAAGACAACTGCTACAAACGGCAAGTTCGCATTCAAGAAGAACTTCACGGTTCCTGTCGGCAACTACAAGGTAACTGAGGAAAACACTAATGTTTACTTCAGAGATTCTTCAACGCCGATTACAATGGCAAGTTCTTCTGTAACATCTTCTGTTGCAGATGTAACTGACGGTAACACAACGAATGTTGAACTCAGCGACGTTTACGCACTGAATGATAACCTTAAGGTTACATTCAATAAGGAAGACGAAGCACAGCATCTTATCGCCGGCGCCGAGCTCACATTGACAAGCCTGGATGGTTATGACCTTTCCAATGTAAAGGTTACACAGGGAGGTACAGAGGTAACAGTCAAACTCTCTGCTGATAAGTCTTCCATCGCATTCAGTACTGTTGATACAGCTCCGTCAATCGTAAGCGGACTTAAGGCAGGCAACTACGAGCTTAAGGAGACCGTAACTCCTGCGAAGTATAAGACAGCTGATGCTATCAGGTTCACGCTCTATCCTGACGGTTATACGAAGCGTGTAGGAGATGTCACGGTATCCGGTTCACCTATCGTAATGATCGACAAGGCTGACCCGAATTACCATCAGGGCGGAGACAATCCACCGGTACCTGCAACGGGCGAGATGACAAGCGCAACGACCATGATCGGCGCAACACTCATGATCCTTGCCGCAGCATGCTTTACATGTCTTTACCTCTTAAGAAGGAAGAAAAGAGCCGAGTAAGCGAAAACACTGATTAAATCAAAAAGCCGTTCTTCAATATGAGGAGCGGCTTTTAATTTGTGCATTTTAGAGAGTTAGCCAAAACTAACCATTAAGCTATAATAAGGGTGGAGGTGGTAATATGAACATTAAGATAGTAATAGGGATCCTGATTCCTTTTATCGGTACATCGCTCGGTGCGGCGATGGTATTCTTTCTTAAGAATGAGATATCAGATAAGCTCAAGCGCATCCTGACAGGCTTTGCTGCAGGCGTAATGGTCGCAGCATCTTTCTGGAGCCTTTTACAACCTGCGCTCGAAAGTTCTGAGGGTATGGGCAGGTTTGCTTTTATTCCGGCTGCTGTCGGTTTCCTTATTGGTATCGGATTCCTGCTTTTGTTAGATGTGATCACGCCTCATATGCATATGAACATGAATAATGAAGGTGAGGGACCTAAGTCCAGTCTTAAGAGAACAACAAAACTGATCCTTGCAGTCACGCTTCACAATATTCCTGAAGGAATGGCAGTAGGTGTAGTTTATGCGAACCTTGTTGCAGGAAGCAGCCTGGTAAGCACTGCAGGAGCTCTGGCACTTGCGATCGGTATTGCGATCCAGAACTTCCCTGAGGGAGCAATCGTATCGATGCCTTTAAGAGGCGAAGGAATGTCAAAAGGGAAGACATTCTGGTACGGAGTTCTGTCCGGTGCAGTAGAGCCTGTGGCAGCGGTGATAACGATCTTCGCATTCAGCTTTGTAACGGCAACACTGCCTTATATGCTTGCGTTTGCGGCAGGCGCCATGATGTACGTTGTAGTGGAAGAACTGATCCCTGAAATGAGTGAAGGTGAGCATTCCAACTGGGGTACGATAGCCTTCAGTATAGGCTTCGTCGTCATGATGGTTCTCGATGTAGCATTGGGGTAATTTAGCCACGATCATTGGATTACTCGTTGAGTACATAAAAAATGACCGTCCCCCAACCAAGGTTTACGGTCATTTTGACTATCTAAACTGAGGTAACCGTTTGTGGGTAACACTCTAAGATAATTATACAATACGGTCGTTCGTTTTCAAGCAAACATAGCATTACTAATAAGAAAAGGTTGCCTCGATTGAGACAACCTTTTTAATTGGTGCGGCCGACGAGACTTGAACTCGTATGGAATTACCCACACGCCCCTCAAACGTGCGCGTCTGCCAGTTCCGCCACGGCCGCATATAACCGCTTGTGAGCAAGCCTTGTTATTATAGGGTTTGATGTTTGGAGTGTCAAGTGCCAATTTGCAATTTCAAAATAGTATTTTTTGACCCTTATAACTGGGGTTTTCTGCGCTCGTAATAGAACATAAACTGCTGCATTATTCCTGCCGTGTCAGGGTAGGGGGTGCAGTCGAAGTGCCCGTTGTAATATCTGTCCTCGATCCTCTGTATCCAGACGTCCACAGGAAAGCGTCCTGTGCGCGCGAACGCGAAAAGCATTACACAATTGGCAACCTTCGTTCCGACGCCGTACATGGCCGTCAGAGCCTTATAGAGGGCATCGTCAGAAAGAGATGAGAGTGCATCAGGATCTAATTTGCCTGATGAGAACTCTTCAGCGGCTCTGGCGATGTAGGGAGCACGGTATCCTACGCCCGTGTTCTCAAGTTCCTTATAAGGAAGCTTATTCAGTTCCTCAGGTGTGGGGAAGGAGTAGTATTCCTTCTCGAGAGGCACAACAAAAGGAGATTCGAGCTTCGGAGCCTTGATCTTCTTACCGCAGAGCTTCGAGATGCGCTCAACAGATGTCGTTATCGACGGGATGGAACGCCTCTGGGAAATTATGTAGCTGATCGTTGTCTCAAAGATATCCTGCTTTAAGATCCTTATGCCTTTGCCGAAATTAGCAGCTGCCATGAGGTATTCGTCGTTCTTATCTATAGATTTAACGATTCTGCCGTAATCGCGGTCCAGATCAAGATAAGGCTTCCAGATGTCTTCAAATTCCTTCTCATCGCACGAGAAAGCGAAAGTATCCTTACCTAAATCAGCAATCTGAAGATATCTGCCAAAAGCAACCAGCTCGACATGTGTATCGTCGATTACACGGATCCTGAATGCCTGGCCGGAATCAGCAACCTTTAAAAGATCCAGGAAATCAATCTTAGCGGTTACCATTACCTTTGTCACCCAACTTGAAATAATTGCTCAAAGTGCAGACGATAGCGCCGTTATAGAGCTTTACACGCTTATCAGCCTTATGTCCTGTCGCTTCTTCAAAAGCGTTCTCAGGCGTGATTACAGAGAGTCTCAGCCCCTTTTTGCAGAAACCTTCCTTGGTTAAATAATTACGGTCTATTAATTTATATATTTTAGCTGCATCCTCAGGCGTCATGAGACGGCCGCCGTAGGGAGGATTCGTTATTACGAGCTGCCTGGGGAGGGAAGTTAGCTTCTCAAGATAATCAGGGAGCATCTTGGATG
Organism: Ruminococcaceae bacterium R-25; assembly: GCA_003149065.1. Taxonomy (NCBI): domain Bacteria; kingdom Bacillati; phylum Bacillota; class Clostridia; order Eubacteriales; family Oscillospiraceae; species Ruminococcaceae bacterium R-25. The sequence continues at coordinate 1,191,398 of QGFZ01000001.1, read as the reverse complement.
CGTCGCTGATCCTGAACTTTGTATGCGCGCCGACACCTGCCGCTTCCGCATTGCGCTTAGCGGATTCAATAGCCTTTGGGTCAATATCAGAACCAAAGAAGTAGCAGTCGTCCATAGGTTCCGTATCTTCATTATCCAGAGCTTCCTGCAAAGCCCTGCGATATGGTTCCTTGCCAATATAGGGGAGATCTTCGTAAGCGAAATGTCTGTCTCTGCCTGGAGCGATTCCGCAGGCAGTCCTTGCAGCCTCTATAACGATCGTTCCTGAACCGCAGAAAGGGTCTACAAGCGCTTCGTTGCCATAGGGCCTGTATTTAGCGTATGTGAGCATTCCTGACGCCAGAGTCTCTCTTATAGGTGCTTCATGCGTCAAAGGCCTGTAGCCGCGTTTATGAAGCCCTGCGCCCGTTGTATCGATCATGAAACGGCAGACATCGTTGACAATACCGAACTGGATCTTAACCATGCCCATCTCTTCGTTCTCGCTGATCACAGTGTCAGCCGACAGGCCCCTTGATACAGCCAAACTCTCAGCTATAGCTTTTTTTGCAAGCTTTTGAAGGGCAGGGATACCATATAACTTTGATTTTCTCGAAAAACCGTTTATAACGAATGCCCAGCCTGCAGGAATAAAGTCAGACCATTTGATGGCTCTGCATCCTTCGAAGAAAGCATTGAAGTTCGTATCAGCATCATCCGACAAGCCGCAATTAAACTCGCCGGCCTCAAAAAAGATACGCTCAGCGTGCTTTATCCACATATTTGCTCGGGCAACATCAAAGAAATCTCCCTCCAGAGTTACAACGCCGTCATTAACGGAAATACGGTCTTTATCGTAACCTCTGTCTAAAAGATCGCCTTTTGTGGGTGATTCAAGCCCGAATAAAGTAGTAATAATTATTTTCATGGATTGCATTATATCAGATAATGTATATAATAACGTGGTTTGATTAAGGGAAGAGTACGGTTCGGCAGCCAAGAAAATCAAAAGATTTTAGGATTTGACAAAATAAATTCTCAAATTTTTTAAACTTGTCAAATATTCTCTTGACACTGCTTGTATTTATATGATATCGTACTCCACGTTGTGAAAAATTTACTCTGAAAGATGTTAAAAGGAGATTATTTATGAAGATGGAAACACCTAAGATGGATGTTGTACGCTTCCAGGAAGCAGATGTTATCGTAGCAAGTGGTGATCATAATAAGATGGCAACATTGTTTGGTTGGGGAGATACTATCCAGGGCAATGCAAAGCTTACTTTTTCAAATGGTAAGACATCTGAATATGATTGGGAATCCCTCCAGAATCAAAAAGATGATGAAATGTTAGGCAATCTTTCTTTCAAGAATCAGGCTGGTTCTACTGCAACACTTAATCAGTTGGCTTCTGATGAGAATAGTTATGGCGCATGGAATGGTCTTTATGAAAGAACCTCTGCTGGCCATTATGAATGGTATGTTAATCAGTAATTATTTTGATTAACGTATAATTAATAGTTTGAATCATGCTGCTTGCAGCTGTGGGTACGGCTCACAGCTGCAAGTTTTTTATAGGGAGGATTTATGAGGCTTGCAGTAGAGATGGCAATCATGAATATGGATGGTGAGATTTCGGCGGTAGCCGTTGGTGAGGATAATGCCAAGTTTCATGGTATGCTCCGTTTAAATGAAGAGGCGGCTGATATTATTACAATCTTGAATATGAGCCGTGACCATGACGGTATCTCTTTCAATAATCTTGTTAAGTCGCTTCAAACCAAATATACTGATTCTGACCCGGAAGAGATTGCAAAGTTTACGGAGGAGTTCCTTAAAACTCTCTGGCAGGAAGGATTACTTATAGAGTAATGTCGATTTCTTACGAAGACGAACTTAAAAAGTCCGGCAAAATACTCTTTACGATCAGGGGCGTTAGTATGCGCCCTTTGTTTCGTACTGCAGAAGATGCTATCTTTGTAGAAACTTGCGATCCTGAAGCACTCAAAAATCTTGATATAGTGCTTTTCTTGAGAATACATCCTTCTTTGGGTGAACAGTATGTGCTTCACAGAATTGTAGGCAGACGCAAGGATGGCAATTTCATAATTGCGGGAGACAACTGCATAGATTACGATATAGTTGATCCTAAGGATATTCTCGGTATAGTAAAGTCAGCTCAGAGAGGCAACAAGCCTATAAAGTTGACCGGTTTCAAATATTCATTGTATAAATATCTTTGGTGTAAGCCGTGGAGATTTAGATCTTTTATGGTTTTTATGCGCAATAAGATTAGAGGTTTTGGCGGCAAGATCAAAAGAGGCATAAAAAAGATATTTCACATAGGGAAATAATATGGAATTTACAGTATGTTTGGCAGGAATAAATGTAGCGGTAGTGAGCCTCTTTGATGAGGTTTATGATTTTTGCCGTGATTATCTGACTAACGGGCCTGCTGATATGTCTGTTTCTGTTACACCGGAAGATATTAAATACGAGAAGATAGTTAATATACGGGAGTCTCAGATTGAGGGGCTTCCTGTTGTAGATTATCCCGATTCTTATCTTGAGACACTTGCTGTATACAGAAAGATAGTAACGAAGATGCTGGATTTCAATACTTTCCTGATGCATGGTGCTGTTGTTGCTGTAGGTGATAAGGCTTGGCTTTTTACTGCACCTTCAGGAACAGGAAAGACAACACATATAAATCTGTGGCTTAATAATATACCCGGAAGCTATGTTGTTAACGGCGATAAGCCTTTAATCCATATTGGTGATGAATGCACTGTTTATGGTACTCCTTGGGCTGGCAAGGAAGGTATGAACCAAAATATCGGAGTTAAACTGTGTGGTATCGTTGTGCTTAATCGTGGGGCTGAGAATCATATTGAAAAAGTACCAATGACTCAGATCCTTCCGGTTCTCATTCAGCAGAGTTACCGCCCGAAGGAGAGGGTAGAGCTCGAGAAGACTCTCTCGCTCTTAAGTCGCATGGGCAAGAAGATCCCTATGTATCAGCTTTATTGCAATATGAATCCCGATGCTGCTTTGACAGCTTATAATGTTCTCAGTGGTGCGGACAATGGGTGAGAATAAAGAAAAGCAGATCAAATATACCGGCATTAATAAGCTGTTTCACAACGATAACATGCAGAAACTGCATGACAGTCTTCGTGACGGAACGTTTAAGGAATTTGTTGATGACTGGAAATGGATATTCAGCTATTCCAAAAAGTATCGCTGGATAGTCGTATTCTATGCAATAACCGGCATTCTGGGTTCTACAATGTCCATCGGTACCGCTTATATCGGACGCATCATGATCAATATCATAGTTGAAAAGCAGCAGGATAAGCTTTGGATACTGATTGCTGCCATGATCGGAAGTTTGATATTGTCTCTTGTTCTCTCGAGCGTGAATAGTTATATATCGGCGAGAATATCAATATACGTTAATAACGACATTCAGGCAGATATATTTGAGCGCATCATGGATGCCAGATGGAAGGAATTAAGCAGTTATCCAAGTGGTGATCTGCTTAACAGATTTAATGGTGATGTCGGCACGATTGCTTCCAATGCTATAGGCTGGATCCCTAATCTTTTGGTAAATATCTATTCCTTTATAGTAACTTTCATCGTCTTGTGGCGTATGGATATCGGAATGGCTATTATTGCTTTCATATCTGCTCCGTTCCTTCTTGGATTAAGCAGATTCATCCTGCGCAAGATGAAGGAATACAGGAAACGCGTTCTTGAACTTAATTCAAAGATGATGAGCTTTGAGGTTGAGACTTTTTATAACTTCGAGATGATCAAGTCCTTTGGCATATTCGGTTATTATTCAAGAAAGCTCAAGGGATGGCAGCAGAAGTATAAGGAGTTCAATCTCGATTACAATAAGTTCCAGATTAAGTCCAATATTCTTTTGACACTGGTATCAACGATCGTTTCATCTACGGCATTTGCATATTGCTTATACAGGCTTTGGACAGGGCAGATCCTTTATGGTGATATGACCTTCTTCCTTCAGCAGAGATCTGCGCTCTCGTCAAGATTCAACAGCCTTGTTGGAACTATCCCCGGCATGATCAATTCAGCTGTATCTGCACATAGAGTCAGGGAGCTTTTGGATCTTCCGAGAGAAGAACATGATCCTGACAGAGTTACATATATGGAAGAACGTACCGGTAAGGGCGTTAAGGTTCATGTAAACGATGTAACGTTTGGTTATGACGAGAGAGCAAATGTATATGAACATTCTGATCTCCATGTTTCTTCAGGAGAGATCGTTGCAATAATGGCTGAATCAGGCGGCGGTAAGACTACACTGATCCGTCTGCTCTTAGGTATGCTCGAACCCAACAGCGGTAAAGTTACGCTGCAAAGTGGTTCAGGTGAAGAATTCCCTGTTAATTCCGACCTTAGAAAGTTCTTCTCATATGTCCCTCAGGGCAATACCATGTTCTCCGGAACTATTGCCGAAAATATGCGTATGGTAAATGAAGATGCAACTGATGAAGAAGTTATCGAGGCACTTAAGACTGCATGCGCATGGGATTTTATCAAGCAGCTTCCCGAAGGTATCAACAGCACCCTCGGTGAACGCGGAAGAGGTCTTTCAGAAGGACAGGCTCAGAGAATATCTATTGCAAGAGCTTTGCTCCGCGGTGCGCCTATTCTGCTTCTCGATGAGGCAACAAGTGCGCTTGACCGTGAAACGGAAGAGCAGGTACTTCATAACATAATGTCCAGTCACCCTGACAGACTGATCATTCTTTCTACACACCGTCCTGCAGCACTTAGGCTTTGCAGCCGCATTTATAAGATAAGCGGTGGAAAAATATCAGAGACAACAATAGAGGAAGCGCTGGCATTGCAGAGTGTACTTGCAGAAAAGAAAGCGTCTTCAGTACAGGGCGTTAATTATGATAGACTGATTAGACCTATGGGACCTAAGGAAAACGAGCCTTCAGAGGGCAATAATGAAGAAGGATGGTGGAATTCTTAATGAGCGAGAACAATAATGTTGAGATGATAGATTTCAATTGCACGGGATATCTTCGCCTGCTTCTTATGCTGTTTATCTGTTTCTGGGCATTCGGCTGTCCTGAACCTACAGGAACTGTCAATTCTTTAAGTGGATTTGCAATCCCGGCTTTCTTCGTGCTTTCCGGCTATTATGTACTTGATACCAAGAAGGAAGTAAGGATGGAGAAGGTCCTTCGTAAGATAAAGAGGACTGCTCTTTGTTTTGCGTTCGTTTTCCTGTTCTATGTGGCTTTAAATGTACCGGTAATGCTTCTAAGTCACATGACACTAACATTCTCAAAGCGCATGATATTTGAGTTTGTTGTAATGAATCTTTGGCCGCTTCCTATTGGAGATAATATCTGGTTTATCCAGGCTATGCTCTATGCATATATTGTTATCTTCATTTTGGATAAACTGAAGCTGATGAAATTCTACAGGATATTGCTTATCTTTTTGTTTGTTTTCATGCTTATCACAGGCGAGTTCTCCGGAGTCATCCGTTTCAGCAATCCTTTGGGTTATCCTTATATTCCCGGCAACTGGCTTACAAGAGCGCTCCCTTATATCCTTTTGGGCAAGTTATTGCGTGACATGAAAAAGAAACTTATGGAAACTAAGTTTTGGAAATATCTTATTGCTTTCGTTGTTGGCGGTGGTCTTGCTGTCCTCGAAATCTTTTTGCTTTCTTTGACAGGTACCCTTCGTTATACAGGTCACTTGATTGGATTTGCCATCATGGCAGTTGCAGTATGCGGTCTTGCCATCTCGATCCCTCTTGGTACCGGTAACCGCGTCATTCATTTTGACTCAGCTATATCAGGACTTATCTATATCCTGATGAATCCAATATATTATGCTATGGTGATCTTCTTGGGTGCCAGTCATCCGGACTTTGTCGGTCTGTTAGGTGGAATCGTTGCTTTCCTGGTGAGCGCAATTCTCGCAATTATTCTTTGCGGTACACTCCCCGGAAGGGTATTCTTTACAAACTGGGATATGAGGCTTGCAGGAGCACCTACGCTTGAAGAAATGGATGTAGCTGTCGACAGTGCCGTAACTGATGAAACGGAACAACCGATCGACAGAGGATTCATCGAGCCGGAGGATTTATAAATAAAATAAACAATGATTTGATCATAGGGGTTGTCTTAGTGGGGCAACCCCTTATTTTTGCGGGTTTCAAGACAACAAAAATACTATACAAAAATTGCTATTCTGCTATCTCTGTCAAAAAGTCTTGTCAAGAGGAATTTTCGCTTTTTAGGTGTTTTTCTACCGTGGACACCCATTTCAGAACAAAGGTTCAAGAGACGCTGAAACGCCTTAATTTATTGCATTTCAAGTCTTATCTAACATTTTGTAACTGTTTTGTCAACAAACGGTAACAAATTGTAAAATTCAATAGATATAAGGGTTTCGGGCACTTTTGAAAGCGGAATATTTGTTTTTGTAGTTATAAACAAAGTTTTGAACATTATGAACATTTTTGTAGATTTGAAATACGAACTTTTTACATTCTAAAAAGCAAAATCTTCACCTTTTTTTGCTAACTTTTCAGCAATCTTTGACATCAGGAATCCGTTAAGCAAGTTGATGTTTTATTTGTTATAATCAGTTCCTAAAGAAGAATAATATATAGGGGGATAATATGTCTGAACTTCATGATATCGCCAAAGCTGCACGTGACGCTTCATACATAATGGCTTCTTTAAGGAGCGATGTTAAGAATAAGGCGCTCGCAAATGTAGCTGCTGCGTTGCAGGATTCCAAGGATGAGATCTTTGCTGCCAATAAGGCAGACTTGGAAGCTGCCGAGAAGGCAAAGCTTGATGCACCTCTTCTTAAGAGACTTAAGTTCAATGAAGATAAGCTTAATGATGTTGTATCAGGTATCGAGAGCCTAATTGATCTTACTGATCCTGTAGGTAAGGTTACTTTGCATACGACATTGGATGACGGCTTGGAGCTCACCAGAGTTACATGCCCTATCGGTGTAATCGGCGTTATCTTTGAGAGCAGGCCTGATGCTCTTGTCCAGATCGCATCTCTTTGCATCAAGAGCGGCAATGCAGTATTCCTCAAGGGCGGTTCTGAAGCTATCAATACAAATAAGGCTCTTGCTGCTGTTATCAGCAAGGCAGGTATCGAAGCAGGTCTTCCTGAAGGCTGGCTAAATCTCCTTACACTGCGTTCTGAGATCGCAGATATGCTTAAGCTCGACGAATATATCGACCTCATTATCCCGAGAGGCTCTAATTCTTTCGTGCAGTACATCATGCAGAATACGAATATCGCTGTGTTGGGCCACGCTGACGGCGTATGCCACACATATATCGATGTTGATGCAGATCCTTCTACGGCACTGAAGGTAGCAATAGACGCGAAGACTCAATATGTTTCCGTATGTAATGCCACAGAGACATTCCTCGTTAATGAGGAACTGAAAAAGACATTCCTGCCGAAGTTCATTGAAGCTCTTAAGGCAGCCGGCGTTGAAATCTATGGTGACGATTATGTTGCTGAGACTTTCGGCGTTTCAAAGGCAGAAGAATGGCACCACGAGTATCTTGCCATGAAGTGCTCGGTCAAGATCGTAAAGGACCTTGATGATGCAATTGCTCATATTAATCACTATGGTTCAGGACATACCGATGCGATCATTACGGAGAACAAGGCTAATGCAGAGCGTTTCATGACCATGGTCGACTCAGGAAGCGTTCTTGTTAACTGCTCTACGAGATTTGCAGACGGCTTCCGTTACGGATTCGGAGCTGAGGTAGGCATCGCTACTTCCAAGATCCACGCAAGAGGCCCTGTAGGCCTTGAAGGACTCGTATCTTACAAGTACCGCCTGGTAGGTAACGGAGACATTGTAGGACCATACTGCGACGGCACAAAGAAGTTCAAGCATATTCATCACGAGATTTAATTTAGAAAAGAGGCAATATTATGGTTGTATCAATCGCATCAGATCACGCAGGTTACGAATTAAGACAGAAGGTCAGAAAGTACCTTGAAGAGAAGGGCTTTGAAGTCCTGGACGGCGGCGCACCCAATGGAACTGATTCTTATTCTTATGTAGATGCAGGAATCAAGGTCGCAGAAGACGTTACAAGCGGCAGGGCAGAGCGAGGCATCGCTATCTGCGGCACAGGTATCGGTATCTCTCTTGTCTGCAACAAGTATAAGGGAATCAGATGCGCTCTCTGCACTAATGAGTTCATGGCAAAGATGTCCAGACAGCATAACGATGCACAGATCCTCGCATTCGGTGAAAGAGTAGTCGGATTAGGCGTTGCACTCGGCATGATCGACGCTTTCTTTGAAGAAGAATTTGCAGGCGGACGCCATGCAACACGCGTAAACGGTATCAAAGAGATCGAGGAGAAACATTTTAAGTAAGTTTTTGTTATCGTTTTTTGACTGCAAAACCTCGGGTTTAGCTTAAGATTATTTGATTAATGTAAAAGGCTCCGGAACATTCGGAGCCTTTATTTTGCCTGGAAGTGCCTGAAACAATGGGTTTTCTGGATTGCCGGTTTTCGCGGTAAATGTAAAACCATGCCCGAAAAGTATAGTTATGCCCAAACTATTCGTATTTTATTTGTTTCGGGGTTAACGCTACAATTGCACTTGAAATCAATAAACGATAGCCAAAAAGCATTGAAGTATAACATCAATACCTTTTGGAAATAGTTTGAAGGAGGAGAGTTTATGGACACTAATTTAATCAGCAGCTTGATTGATGAAAAAGTCTTTGGCGTCTGGTTTTTGATCGGCGCGGCATTGGTTTTCTGGATGCAGGCTGGATTCGCGATGGTAGAGTGCGGCTTCGCGAGAGCGAAGAACGCAGGTAATATCATCATGAAGAACCTGATGGATTTCTGTATCGGTACAGTAGTATTTATCGCAATCGGTTTCGGTTTGTTCCTCGGCGAAGATATGCTCATGGGATTTATGGGTAAGCCGAACATCGATATCTTCACAAATTACGCAAGCTTTGACTGGTCAAACTTCGTATTCAACCTTGTATTCTGTGCCACAACAGCAACGATCGTATCAGGCGCTATGGCAGAGAGAACAAGATTCTTATCTTACTGCGTATATTCCGCAGTTATCTCAGCAGTCATCTATCCTATTGAAGCTCACTGGACATGGGGCGGCGGCTGGCTCGCAGCAATGGGATTCCACGATTTCGCAGGTTCTAACTGCATCCACATGGTAGGTGGTATCTCAGCTTTGATCGGTGCAGCTATTCTTGGACCCCGTATCGGTAAGTTCGTTAAGGATAAGGCTGGTAAGGTTACAAAGGTTAACGCTTTCCCCGGCCACAACATCCCTATGGGCGCTTTGGGTGTATTCATCCTCTGGCTCGGCTGGTACGGATTCAACGGTGCTGCCTGCACAGATATGGCTCAGCTCGGTTCCGTTTTCGTAACAACAACAATCGCTCCTGCGGTCGCAACAGTTGTCTGCATGATCTTCACTTGGATCAAGTATGGTAAGCCTGATGTTTCTATGTGCCTTAATGCTTCCCTCGCAGGACTCGTTGCAATCACAGCTCCTTGTGACGTAACAGACGCTCTCGGCGCAACGATCATCGGTGCTGTTTCCGGCGTGCTCGTAGTTTTCGGCGTATGGTTCCTTGATAATGTAATCAGAGTTGATGACCCTGTCGGTGCAGTTGCAGTTCATATGTTCAACGGTATCTGGGGTACAATCGCAGTAGGCCTTTTCGCTACAAACACAGCTCCTGCTTACTCTATCGTTGATGCAGCAGGCAATGAGATGGTTGGTCTCTTCTATGGCGGCGGCGTCAAGCTCCTTGGAATCCAGCTCTTAGGTATGGGTGCTACAGCCGCTTGGACAGCAATCACAATTACAGTTACATTCCTGATCATTAAGGCTATCTTCGGATTAAGAGCTTCTGAAGAAGAAGAGCTCACAGGTCTTGACGTTACAGAGCACGGTCTCGCAAGTGCTTACTCCGGCTTTTCCCTCATGGACGTTTCAGGCGCTATGATGGAAGAAAACGAGAACACAGACCTCGGTACACCTGATTACAATGAAGCTTCTGAAGCTCAGAAGAATGCGGCAATCAAGGTTGCAGTTGCTCCTGAGATCGACACAGGTATGCATAAGGTTGTAATTATCGCTAAGCTTTCACGTTATGACAAGCTCAGAAAGGCCATGAATGATCTCGGTGTAACCGGTATGACAGTTACTCAGGTCATGGGCTGCGGTATCCAGAAGGGTGCCGGTGAGAAGTACAGAGGTGTCGAGGTAGACGCAACGCTCCTGCCTAAGATCAAGGTCGAAGTTGTCGTATCCAAGATCCCTGTAGATAAGGTTATCGAGAAGGCTAAGGAAGTTCTTTATACAGGACATATCGGTGACGGTAAGATCTTCGTTTACAACGTAGGCAAGGTCGTTAAGATCCGTACCGGTGAAGAGGACTACGCAGCATTACAGGATGTAGAGTAAACAAGTTTTTTGAAAATCTTATATTCCACCTTTTGAGGGCTGTTCCGGTTACGGGGCAGCCCTTAGCCTTGTAAACCACTCGTACTAATTTTCGTTTCCTGGTAAATTCGACAAATTCGACGAAAAGAACCTGATTTTTGCCTAAGGTTATTGCTTTATATTATTTAAATAATAATGACATACCCGGCAAATAGGGTTAAAATGTCTTTATTCATATAAGGGGGATTGGCTATCAGGCTTATGATGACTTGTGTAGTTATAATCGCTTCGTGGCTTTCAGAGTTCTGTGCTGCTTTCGCAGAGCAATTCAAAGAAAGGTTCGATATCGGCCATAAAGATATCGGAGGCGAGATAAGCGAAGCCATAATGCAGGTACAGATGTACTTTAATGTGGGAGATACCAAGCTCCTCATTACTGACGCGATAATTGTTACCTGGGTCGCTGTGATAGCCATGATAATCGTTATAAGCCTCCTGGCAGGCAAGCCTTCAAAGGATATGAAGCTTACTAAGGGCCAGGCGCTTCTGGTATCGCTTACAGAACTTGTTATTACCACTGCGATGAGCTTTGGAATGAACCGTAAGCAGGCAGAAGAAGTAACTCCCATGATCATGACATTCGGTCTTGTTATCACGGCTTGTAACTCTATCTCTTATTTCCATCTTCCGCCGCCGGCAAAGAATATCGCTTTTGCGATCGGCTGCGCTATTACCGCTATCCTCTACGTTATCATCATGACTTTCAAGTTCGTCGGTGCAAAGGGTTTCTGGGTAACTCTTACGACACCTATCCCTGTCATGATCCCGTTCAAGCTTCTGGATTATGTTGTTAAGCCGTTGTCACTGTCTTTGAGACTTTTCGGTAACGTCTTTGCGGCATTTATATTTATGGAATTCCTCTCGATATCAGTACCTTTGATCCTGCCCGGTGTTGCAGGCCTCTGGTTTGATATCATCGACGGAATCATCCAGGCTGTCGTTTTCTCATATCTGACAATGTCTTATATCGGCGAAAACGTTGAGACGGTCAATGAATATAACGAACATCCCGAAGAGCACGAAAAGAAAAAGAAGAAGTCCAAGAATGAAGCTGTAGCAGCTTAATAATCACTTCAGATAATTAATTTAGGAGGAATATATATGAACAGCATTTTAATCGCAGCTTTACCGGTCATTGCTGCACTGGAGACAAGAGGTATTGCAGCTATCGCAGCAGCAATCGCTATTTCCTGCGGTGCGTTCGCTTCGACATTTGCGATGGGCAAGGCAGCAAGCACTGCTTTGGAAGCAGGTGCGAGACAGCCTGAGATCGTAAGCAAACTTCAGACAATGCTTCTCCTTTCAATCGTCTTCATCGAGTCAATCGGTATCTATTCACTCGTTGTCGCATTCCTTTTGATCTTCACAGTTCAGTAAAGGGAAGATTGACCTAATTTACGGGAGCAAAACAGTATGTCATATTTACCGACACTGCTAATGGAGGCCGAAGAGTCATCAAATCTCTTCTCGCCCGATCAGTTTGCAGGATATGCCGTAACAGCCGTAATAACGATATTCAATATCTTACTGGTATTCATTATCTTCAGGCTGTTCGCTTATAAAAAGATCCTCAAATTAATACATTCACGTCAGGAAGCGCTTGACGCGGAACTTGATGCTGCAAAGAAGGCCAGGGAAGAAGCCCAGGCTGTCGTTGATTCATCTAAAGAAACAGTTGAAGCAGCTAAGCGTCAGGGATCAGAGATCGTAGAAGAAGCCAAGGCTAATGCCGAAAAGCAGAGCCAGGCTGTAATCGACCAGGCAAATCTCGAAGCTCAGCAGATCATTGAGAGAGCTGAAGAAGATGCTGCAAGAATGAAGCGTAATGCTTTCGAGACAATGAAAGACGACATCGCAGATCTCTCTGTTCAGATCGCAGGCCACATCATTGGTGATGCGGTTTCAAAAGAAGAACTCAAGAAATCTGCCGCTAAGCACACAGAAGATATCCTCGATAAAGAGGTAGCAAAGAGTGAGTAACAATCCGACTGACAATAAGGATACAAAGATAAAGTCTAAAGGTCCTTCGTTAAGGATCGAGACGGCTGGTGATATTTCGGAAGAGCGACTCGTCCGGTTTGCAGCAAAATTTGCCGAATTAAACGAGATCGAAGACTACCGTCTGATAGTGGAGCCGAGGCCGGATCTCATCGGCGGTTTCATCATTTACTTTCAGGGCAGCCGGTACGACTATTCAATAAGAGGCCAGTTAAACAGAATCGGCTCTTTTATCAAGCAGACGCGTTCTTTTGATGCGAACGAAGATGGTTCTGCCGCTTTATCAAAGGAAGAATTCCCTGCAACCAAGATCAAGGAAGACTTGGCTGATGCATTGGAATTGTTCCCTGAATCGCACAAGATAAGTATCGATAACCTCGAGATCTCAAATCTCGGAGATGATGAATTAGACCGCCGTGTCGAAGATGCTTTCCTTTTCCAGGAGCACAGGGACGAGGTAGGTAAGGTAGCTTCGATCTCAGACGGTGTTGCATCTGTAACGGGACTTAAGAACTGTATGGCTAACGAGCTCATCGAGTTCTCATCAGGCGCTACAGGTATCGCAATGAACCTCGAAAAGTCCAAGGTCGGCGTAGTCCTCCTTACGGGCGAAGATACCGTAGTAGAGAGCATGAGCTGCAAGCGTACCATGACTACATGTTCCGTTCCTGTAGGCATGGGACTTTTGGGCAGAGTTGTAGATGCTTTGGGCCACCCGATCGATGGCAAGGGCGTCATAAGATATACAGAGGAAAGACCTGTCGAATCACCCGCTCCAACGATCATTCAAAGAGCTCCTGTTAACACACCTTTGTTTACGGGTATCACGGCAATCGATGCGCTGACTCCTATCGGAAGAGGCCAGAGAGAGCTCATAATAGGCGACCGTCAGACAGGTAAGACATCTATTGCATTAGATGCCATCATCAACCAGAAAAATGAAGACGTCATCTGTGTCTATGTTCCTATCGGACAGAAGATGGCTAATATCGTTGCGACAGCAGGACTTTTGGAAAAGCACGGTGCTCTGGACTACACGGTCGTAGTTGCAGCATCTGCTTCTGAATCTGCCGCAATGCAGTATATTGCACCTTTCTCGGCTTGTGCCATCGCTGAGAAGTTCATGTACGACTACCATAAGGACGTACTCATCGTTTACGATGACCTCTCAAAGCACGCGCAGGCATACAGAGCAATCTCATTGCTCCTCAGAAGACCTCCGGGAAGAGAAGCTTATCCGGGCGACGTCTTCTATCTCCATTCAAGACTTTTGGAAAGAGCAGCTAAGCTCTCGAATGAGCTTGGCGGTGGCTCTATTACAGCGCTTCCTATCGTTGAGACACAGGGTAACGATATCTCGGCTTATATCCCGACGAACGTTATCTCTATTACCGACGGTCAGATATATCTCTCACCTGAGCTGTTCTTCTCAGGCCAGAGACCTGCCGTTAACGTAGGTCTTTCAGTATCCCGTGTAGGCGGCGCTGCCCAGACCAAGGCTGTAAAGAAGGTTGCAGGACCTTTGAGAATCTCACTTGCCCAGGCACGTGAAATGGCTTCGTTCTCACAGTTCGGATCAGACTTGGACGAGAATACACAGCTTCAGATCAAGCGAGGCGTTGTCCTTAACGAAGTATTGAAGCAGGAGAGATTCTCGCCCCTTACGATGGCTTCTGAAGTCGTTCTCCTTTACTGCGCTACTTCGGATAAGTTCAACTTCCTTGCAACGGAAGATATCTATGAATTCTATTCGGCACTTTTTAATGAGATAAAGGTCCGTCATCCCAATATCTTGGAGGAACTTACTGACGGTAAGGTATTCACCGATGAGATCAAGAATGAGATAGATTCGGCATATGAGGAGTACAAGGCAGAGTTCCTGACAGAGCACGAAGAGTACGTCGAGGACTACTGATCTTATGGAGAGCTTTTCCGCAATCAAGAAGAGAATGAAGAGCGTCAATGACATTAGTCAGATGACTAATGCGATGCAGCTCGTCTCGAGTGCGAAAATGAGAAGATCCCAGCTCCTTCACGAATCGATGTATCCGTTCTTCCTTTTCTGCGTTGAGTCAATGCAGGAGATGATTAGAAATAACGAACACCTGGATAACCCGTTCTTTATCTTGGACCAGAAGCAGGAAGGCGAGACCTGGAAGATCGGCTATTACGTTCTTTCCGGTGACCAGGGCTTAGCAGGTGCTTACAACAATAACATGGTCAAGATCACTGAAGATCACATAAGAAAAAAGATCATGGAGAATTCCCAGAAGAACATTGCGACTTCTTATGAGCTCAATGTTTTCGGGCGTCTGGCAAGGGAAAAGCTCTCAAGGTTCGGCTATAAGGTTAATAACGAGTTCTCGTTCCCGATCTCTGAACCTACTTACAACGATGCGCGCCAGGTTAGCGCGATCATGAGAAACAGATACCTTAAGGGCGATTTCGACCTCGTTTATCTTCTTTATACGCATATGGAATCTTCCATTAAGATGGAGCCCGTCGCTTTAAGACTCCTGCCGGTAGATGCGAAGTCCATCAAGATCCTTCTTCCCAAGGACTTGGACGATGCCGGCGTCGCTATGCAGAAGGGTAATGAACTCGAGTATTTCCCGAATTCTGATGCGGTATTCAACTACCTCATCGATTCATATACAAACGCAATGGTTTTCGGCGCGATGGTCGATGCTTTCGCAAGTGAGCAGACGGCAAGACTCACCGCGATGGAGAATGCGACAGACAATGCTGAAGAAATGATGAAAAAGCTTGAACTTATGAGCAACCGTGCGCGTCAGGCGAAGATCACGACAGAACTGACCGAGATCGTAAACGGTGCCCAGCAGGCAGATAAGATGTGAGGAATAAGATATGGCATACGGCAAGGTAGTACAGATAATAGGACCTGTAATCGACTGCGAATTCGCGAAAGGCGAGATCCCGAAGATCAACGAAGCAATAAGGATCATGAGAAAAGCTCCCGCTGTTCCTGAGACAGATCCTTCATTTGATCCCGAGCAGCTCAAAGGTGACGACGACGTTTATATCGAAGTTCTCCAGCAGAGAGGCTCCGGCATTGTAAGATGTGTATCTTTCAATGCTACTGAAGGCCTTATCAGAGGTCTTATCTGCGAATCCATGGGTTCTTCCATCAAGGTACCTGTAGGCGAGAGGATCACGGGCCGTTTGTTTGACGCTATCGGCCATCCGATAGACAACAAGGGTGATGTTAACTGCGATGCCTATTGGCCTATCCACAGAAGAGCTCCTTCATTTACTGAACAGTATCCTGCAGAGACAATGCTCGAGACGGGTATCAAGGTAATAGACCTTCTTGTTCCTTTCTCTAGAGGCGGTAAGATCGGTCTTTTCGGAGGCGCAGGCGTAGGTAAGACAGTCCTTATCCTTGAGCTCATCAGAAACATCGCAAGCGAGCACGGCGGATATTCAGTATTTACAGGTGTCGGCGAGCGTTCACGTGAAGGTAACGACCTCTGGAACGAGATGAAGCAGTCCGGCGTACTTGATAAGACCATCATGGTATTCGGTCAGATGAATGAGACATCAGGTGCGAGAATGAGAGCGCCGCTTACGGGTCTTACAATGGCTGAGTATTTAAGAGACGAGAAGCACAGGGACGTGCTCTTGTTCATCGATAATATCTACAGATTCGTCCAGGCAGGTTCTGAGGTTTCTGCGCTCTTAGGCCGTATTCCTTCGGCCGTTGGTTACCAGCCTACATTAGGCGGAGAAGTCGGCGAACTCCAGGAAAGAATCACTTCAACAAGAAACGGATCGATCACTTCCATTCAGGCAGTATACGTTCCTGCGGACGATATCACTGACCCTGCACCTGCAACGACATTTGCTCATCTCGATGCAAATATCGTTTTGTCCCGTGCAGTCGTTGAGCTCGGTATCTATCCTGCAGTTGACCCTCTGGAATCTTCATCAAGAGTTCTTACCGAAGACGTTGTTGGCGCTGAGCACTACCACGTTGCACGCAAGGTACAGGAGATGCTCCAGCGTTATAAGGAACTCCAGGACATCATCGCTATCCTCGGTATGGAAGAGCTTTCCGAAAAGGACAGACTCATGGTATCCCGTGCGCGTAAGGTTCAGAGATACCTGTCACAGCCTTTCTTCGTAACAGCCGATTCCACAGGTTTTGCACCCAGATATGTTCCTGTCAAAGAGACTGTAAAAGCATTCGGAGAACTTATCTCAGGCTCTTTGGATCACATCCCCGAGCAGTGCTTCTTCATGAAGGGCAATCTCGACGATGTTCTTAAGGCATACAAGGAAACCACTTAATCTTCTTATATGGCAGACCACGTATCACACAAGATCAACCTTCTTATAGTTACCCCTTACGAAGATTTCTTCGAAGGGCTGGTTGACAGTGTCCGTATTCCCACGAGCGACGGCGAGTTCGGCTTCATGGCAGGTCATTCTCCTTTTGTCGCAGCATTAGAGCCAGGCGCTTGCGCACTTACAACTAACGGTAAGACAAGATACTGCATGCTCTCTGAAGGCTACTGCGAGATCAACGGCATGCTCGCCCTTATCGTCTGCAACTCCGCAGAGTGGCCTGAAAATATGCGTCTCAGAAGGATCGTTACAGCATATAACAACGCTCTGGAAGAATTAAAAACACACAAAGATAAGAACGGCAGACCGGTATTTCCTGAAGACAGCAAAGCTAAGGGAAAGAGAGCTCTTGCGAGAATGAAATTCATCGAACGTTACGGCACGGATGCCCAGAAAGAAAGGCTCGCAGGCTATAAGAAGAGCGATTTTCCTGACGGAAAGATCCCAAGACTTCAGTAATTGTCATTTTAGTTTGCTTCGGTTATAATAGCCTTCCTTTTGGGTAGTAGGATTTATTCGTGATCATGTCGGGAGGTGTTCTTTATGTCTGCAACTGACGGTTTGGGCTGGACTTTTGATACAGCGGTTTCCAATTACGACAAGATGAGACCTGGTTATGTTGATGAGCTCTATCAGGCTATCTTTAAATACATTCCAATCGATGGGAACAGCAATGTAGCAGAAGTCGGCAGCGGTTCAGGCCAGGCAACACTTCCCGTATTAAAGACAGGCTGCAAGTTAACTGCAGTCGAATATGGTGAGAACTTTTCTGAGCTTTTGAAAAATAAGTTCAAGGACTTTCCGAAGTTTTCTGTCGTAACAGGAAAGTTCGAAGAAGTATCTTTGGAGGAAGACGTCTTTGATCTTGTTTTCTCAGCTACGGCATTCCACTGGGTACCTGAGAAGGAAGGCTACGAGAAGGTATACAGGATGCTCAAAAAGGGCGGAGCATTTGCAAGATTTGCAAACCGCCCGAGGAACTGTCAAAACGAGCCTGAGCTTGGAGAAGAGATACAGGAGTTATATCACGAGTATTACAACAAGCAGCATAATATAAAGTCAGGAACCAAAAAGTGGTTCACTGAAGAGGATGCAAAAGCAATCTCTTTGATCCCTGAAAAATACGGATTTACGGATATCAAGTATTTCCTTTTCTACCGAGAAAGAGTTTTTACTGCCAGTGAATATACCAAGCTTCTTGGAACATATTCTGATCATATTGCGATCGAGGAAAGCATAAGGAAAGTATTCTTCTCAAAGATCGAAGATGCCATCAACCGTCATGGCGGGACTATAACAATAAGCGATACTCTTGATCTGGAACTTGCTAGGAAATAAAGCCAAAAGAAAAAGGCTCTGGGCCCTCCGCTATCCAGCAGTGGGTCGAGCCTTATCTTTAACTGAATATTAGCATTTATATCATAGAAGTCAATCTAGTTCTTCAAAGAAAAAAGCCAAAAGAAAAAGGCTCTTGGCCCTCCGCTATCCAGCAGTGGGTCGAGCCTTATCTTATTTTAATAATATCACGCGGTAATGAAAAATCAACGTTATTTTTTGTACGATAATAGGGTTCGATCTTTTCTAATTATGTATAGTTTTTTTAGTCGAGTATTAATCTTAAATTCATGCTCAAGTTTAGCAATACTTTTGCTTTCGGACAGCTTAGTATGTCTAAGATCAAATATGATATTGTGCGATTGTTTTACTGCCTTACGCATATTGTTTTCTATAGTTCTTTTGCTATCTCCTGTCGGACATTTGATTTCCCATTCAGCACCATCCATTTTTATGTCAGGCGTATGCTGATTTGGTATATCGCTTGGATCAATAAATACGATATCTTTACCTAACTCCGCGAAATATTTCGCTGTTTCAAACTCAGCTTTTTCAGGTGGTGAGTTTAGTCGAGATATATCTATTGTCCCAATCTTATTCATGTATTAACTGCTGAACCTGAATTCAATTTCTCCGAATGTTATCTTTTGTCCTGATTTGATCTCATAAGCTCTTCCGTTTTCGATAGGAGAGTCTTCTATATATGTTCTTCCAGAGCCTTTTGAAGGCTCTAAATAGAATGCTCCGTCCTTTTGCCTGATCACTGCATGAAGCGGCGCTATCAACGGATCGTCGATAACTATGTCAGACAAAAAGCAGTCTGAACCGATATTGGTCTCGCTTAAGTAAACAGAGTAGTTTTTCTTTACGTCATTCCTGTCGGATATAAGTATCAGCTTTCCTGATGTCAGCGGTATGAAATGATTTTCTTCGCTGTCTTGAGTTTGCGGTAAATCAGAAAAAAGAATGGAACTTCTTTGTTTGGATACTTCTTCAGATTCTTCTTTCTTGATGCTCTCTTTGCTCTTTCTCATATTAAGAAGAGTTGTCGCAAAGATTATTAATGCAAGGAAGTAGAACAGGAAGCAGGGAAGGAGCATCCTGTTTAGTATCGATGCAAGTGAAAGGAATGCAGAAAGCCCTGCAATTATCAGATCTCTGTCAGACCTGGAAAGATTCTTAACAGCTCCTGTTATTTGTACTTTGCTCTCTGTGTTTTGTTCAGGCAAAGCCGGATTTGGTTCTTCATCTATGCCTTTGATTATGCGTGCGACTTTTAGGAATAAATCTTCCTTGTTTTCTTTCACGCTGTATACTAATGCATTTCTCTCATCGTCAGTGATAACGCTTTTAAAGAAGTCGCAGTTTAGAAGGTCTTCGAGTCTAGATGCACCAAGAGATGAGATGCAGAGATCATTAGGATCGCTCTTAATCGGAATGCAGCACATCTTGACCGTAATGCCGTCAGGATCCGTGAACATCATGTTGGGATCCAAGACCAGGCATGAAGGCGATATGAGATTATCCAGAAGTTTGGCAACAGCGTAAAAAAGGTCCCCGCAGGACTTGCGTCTTAAACTTAAGTTCTTTGCATCTTTTTTCTTTGAAGCAGTCTTTTTGTTCGGAGAAAATACGGAAAACTCCGGATCTGTTATCTGCATATATCCTGAAAATTCAAAGCAGCACATCGCTCCCGAACCGAAAATCTCGGTAACAGGGCGGAGATAGAAGTCTGTCTTATTTCCGGCAATTACCTCTTCGGCATAACTGCATAATCTGTCCGGACTGTCAAACTTCTCTATGGCGTAATATCCGTAGGGTCCCTTTTTTATCTGCATGGTAATAGTTCCTTTTATGTTTAACTCAAAAACTTATTGGGGAGTGGTGACATTAGAAAGCAGAGGCTATTTTCGAATCGTCAAAACAGAATGCCATTATCTTCTGTCCGTATTCCGTAAGGCCCGCTCTAAACAGCAATGCCAATGCTACGAGGACCGCGATGATGATTACGATCTCGACGGTTCCCATACCTTTCTTATTCTGCCGTTTCGTGATTTTTCTCATTGTCAAATCCTCCTTTTATATGCCGAGTGAGATAATTGCGGGTGTCATAGCGACCATAAGGACGCTTATAAAATCAAGAGTCATGGGGATTATCATTCCCAGGGCTTCTCTTTCCTGTCTTTTCCTTGAAGCGTTCCTGCACAGATTCCAGCAAGCCTGTGACTGCAGGTTTAACATATTCAATACTTCAGCAGTTCCGAGCCTTCCGTATCTTGCGATAAGGAGGAGCGCTGCTTGGGCTTCCGGTATCTGTATCCTCAAAGAGAATCTCTCTACTGCATCGGAAGCCGGGATGCCGCTTAATACCATTGCTCTTAAGTTCTTTATTTCAAGAGACAGACTCTTATTCTCATCAAATGCTTTCGAGCATATCGATATTGCTTTGGGCAGCTGCATGCCTGATTCTAAAAGCGTTGATATAAGGCATAGGAACAGCGGAATATCGCTCATTAGATCCTCTCTCTTGCGTTCGACATCAGTCCTGATCTCATATCCGCCCATTAATAAAATTGCGGCTGTAAAAAAGAACGCAAAGAGAGGATTCTTGCCTAGGTTAATTAGTATTGCAGCTGCCAGGATAAAGAAAACCGTTCCTGTCAAAAGCTGCTTTTTAAGATATTGCTCATATGTATAATCAGGGTTTACCGAAAGCTCGTTAAAAAGCTCATGCCTTGCAGTTATAAAGCTTGCAGGGAAGATCTTTTTGACAAGTCCCGTCAGTGGTGTTCCTTTTGTTTTATTGCCATTTGTGACGTTAGTCGCAAGTTCTGATCTATATGCTTTCCTGCCGTGTTCATGCGACATGAATTTTAAGAGCATTGCACAGGCTATCGTGCATATGCCGAAGGCTAATGCCAGAAGCACCGATCCTGTCCTTGTATTCCTGGCCATATCAAGATATTCGCGGCTCATGTAATTGAGCGCAAAAGTAACGCCGAAAGGCATTGCGCAGAGTATTGCCGCTTCTGCGTTTTTGCCTGCATTGGATGCGGCGATTTCCCCTTGTACCGCATTAAGTTCAGACAGCATCTGACAAGAACTTCTTAGAATTGAAAGGCTGTTATTTCCCACTTCTCCTGATATGGCTAGAGCATGGAATACCGGAACTGTCTCAGGAAATGCTATCTGTTCTGCAAATGTATTAAGTGCATCTTCCAAACTTACATGGAGCTTGAGATTGTTCTCAAGGTTAATAAGAGGCTTTAGGAGCATAGACCTCTTGCCGAATGTCTTCTCGATAACAGGCCTTATCAGGAGAAGTGATTTTTCTATGGAATAACCGCTCGACACGCTCGTTGTAAGCACCTGCAAAAGGACTAAAAGCTGCGTCCTCATATGCCTGTAGTTATTTGAATAGATCTTCTTCATGGCTTCTTTCCACGGGAAGATACTAAGGATTATGGCAAGCACCAGTCTTACTGTTTCAGAAGCGATGAAAAGGCCTGATGCAAAGTAGACCACGGCAACGAAAATGGGGTAGACCCAGATCGTTTTTGCGAGAAATATGGAAAAGGAGAGACTGCCTTTACGCGCGGTAGGCCATCGCATTTTTGATGTCTTCAGTACTTGCGATACGTTCAAGTCTTTCACCTCCTTTGTTTTTAAATAAAGTCTTAAGTCTATATTCGTGATCTTCGGGCGGCAGCACCTCGCAGATCTCATCTATATATCTTTTTCCTTCGCGGCTTCTCATGATGTGAAGGATTATGTTTATCCCCATCGAAACCTGCGAAAGTATTGCATCGTAGGGCAGGGACGAACCCGACATTATCATGGCCGTAAGACGCTCCATCATTTCAAAGCATGAGTTGCTGTGGCCGGTGCTCATTGAGCCAGGGTGCCCGCTCGTTAAGCAGTTGAGGAGGTCCGCGCTTTCTTTTCCTCTGACTTCACCGACAATGATCCTGTCAGGGCGCATTCTTAAAGATGCTCTGATCATCATTCCTATGTTGACTTCGCCTGTGCCGTCAGGACCGGGGAGCCTTGCTTCCATCTGCACCAGATTATCGATTCCCTGAAGCTTTAATTCGGCTGAATCTTCTATCGTTACTATTCGCTCATCCTTAGGTATGAAATTGGAAAGCGAATTTAAAAACGTAGTCTTTCCCGAGCCTGTTCCGCCGCATATAAATATCGTCCTTTTATTCCTTACGCATTCTGCAAGAAACCTCGCTGCTTCTTCCGTTATAAAGTCCTGTCTTATGAGCGATACGATGTCATGCGTGATACCGGTAAACTTTCTTATGGTTACTGTCGTTTCCCTTGATATCGGAGGAAGGACTGCATTGGCTCTGGAGCCGTCAGGAAGCCTTAAGTCGGCAATAGGATTAGCTTCGTTTAAAGGCCTGTTCTGGTTAGCGAAAAAACATGAGATGCAAGTCTTTAAGGATTCTTCATCGCGGAAAGAAAGATTTGATTTATACAGCTTTCCGTCTCTTTCAAAGAAGATCTTATAAGGTCCGTTTACCATTATCTCCGTGACGGTAGGATCTTCCATCAAAGGCTCTATCACGTCGAGTCTTCTTAAGGAGTTAAAAACCATCTTTGCCATCTCGCGCTTTTGCTCAAGGTTCATCCTGTAAGACGTATTCTCTGATATCACGTCGGATATTATCTGCCTGAGTTTTTCATCCGACGGATCGGACTCGCTTGAGATGGCGTTCAGAACGCAATACGTGATCTGCTCTTTGATATCAACGATATCTGTTGCTTGATCCTTCATACGACCTGTCTCCTGGGAGCTAAGCTGTCATCGAGAACACCTGCATCCTTAAGGTCTTCAGCATATGTAACGCTGACCCTTTCGCTTCCCAGAGTCCTCGTCAGAAGTTCTATCAGGTCTTTTGCTCCGATGTCTTCGCCGGCATCTTTTGCGGGCATCAGTAAAATGACATTGTCCGTGCTGCTTAACAGGTCCGGAAGGTCTTTGGTCCTGAAGCCTTCAATTACCGCGACCACATTTACAAATCTTGTTTTCGAGTGGGCGAGGTCAGATGCGAGGTTCATCAGAGTAATGGATCTCGTAATGCCCAGATCGTAAACGTCATCGTTATTTGACGTAGCACCGGGTGTTAAGAATCCCGAGTCATCCATGTTGCAGTATTTGAGGATATCTTCAGGTGTGAATTTTCTGGACCTGCAGGCATCTAAAAGCGAAGTCATGTTAGAACCTGCTGATCTTCTGCAAAGCGATCTTAACCTGCTAGTGAAATCAAGCCTGATGTTAAAGTCAGCGCCTGTAAGATCGGTTCCGAGATTACTTATAAATCTGTCTCTTACATCAGAATAGACGAACGGAAGGACGGCGGTGACCGTGCCCGTGGCAGGTCTTAGAAGTGAGGGTGATTCAATGCTCTGCCTTATGAAGGGTAAAAACGAGGCGCAGTCTATAATGCCGCCGTCATCCGTCAGTCGTAAGGGGGGTGATAGAGAAACAATGTCTTCTTTTTTGATGTCTCTGGGATCGTATAAGACCTTTTCGTATTCGCTGAACCTATAGTCCTGATCCCCGGTCTCATAGTAAGGATCGATGATGTAGGCATCAGGGAAAAAGCTCGAAAGTCTCTTTCTTAAGAGCGTGAATAAGTATTCGTTCTTTTCGTAGATCTTGATAGTAAATGCCATGACCAAACCTCCTTACCAAGTGCCTTTGATACTTCGGATTGTAGGGCCATATAGCCTTTGATAAAAGCGACAAAACCCGACAAAAACCGACAAGAAAAAACACGTAAAAAGGCCGTTTGGGAGCGTAAGTATAAAATTAATATTATTAACAAATTGCCGTTCTGAAGAGTTTTTTGGAAACTTTTTTCGGGAATGAATGCTCAAAACAATTCAAGATTGACAAAGCGTGAAGGTAAAAGTACAATCTTGTCATTACAATTAAATTCTTGCTTATCAAGAGTGGCTCTAGGGACCGGCCCGTTATGAGCCCGGCAACCGCGGAAAGCAGCGGTGCCAATTCCGGCAGGGAAACCTGAAAGATGAGGATCGATACACTAAGCGTTGGCCTTCTCCTTTCGGGAGGAGGTTTTTTCATTGCATAAGGCAATGGTAGAAAGGAAAGAAAATGAGAAATAAAAAAGGAAACTGGCTGTTCACTTCTGAATCAGTTACTGAGGGACATCCCGACAAGATCTGCGACCAGATCTCTGACAGCGTACTTGACGCTATCCTGGAGCAGGATCCGACAGCGCGCGTTGCATGCGAGACATGCACGACAACAGGTATGGTACTCGTTATGGGCGAGATATCAACATCAGCTTATGTTGATATCCCTTCTATCGTAAGAAACACTGTAAAGGAGATCGGCTATAACTCAAGCGAGATGGGCTTTGACAGCCATTCATGCGCTGTCCTTACATCGATCGATGAGCAGTCTCCCGATATCGCAATGGGCGTTAACGAGTCTTATGAGGCACGTCACGGCGGCGAAAAGGAGTTAGACACAGGTGCAGGCGACCAGGGTATGATGTTCGGTTATGCAAACGACGACACACCTGAGCTTATGCCTATGCCTATAGCTCTTGCACATAAGCTCACGATCCGTCTTACGGAAGTTCGTAAGAACGGCGCTGATTTCTTAAGACCTGACGGTAAGTCACAGGTTACGGTAGAGTATGAGAACGACAAGGTTAAGAGAATCGACGCAGTAGTAATCTCCACTCAGCACAGCGCTGATGTAACTTTGGAATTCCTTGAAGATTACATCAAGGAAAATGTCATCAAGGCAGTCATTCCTGCTGACCTCATGGATGAGAATACCAAGATCTACATCAATCCTACAGGCAGATTCGTAGTAGGCGGACCTCAGGGTGACTCCGGTCTTACAGGAAGAAAGATCATCGTTGATACATACGGCGGTTTCGCACGCCACGGCGGCGGATGCTTCTCCGGCAAGGACCCGACGAAGGTTGACCGTTCAGCATGCTACATGATGCGTTATATCGCTAAGAACATCGTAGCATCAGGTCTTGCATCCGAGTGCGAAGTTCAGGTTGCTTACGCTATCGGCGTTGCAAAGCCGGTATCCGTAATGGTCGATACTTTCGATACAGGTAAGATCAGCGATGAGCAGATCACTGAGATCGTAAATAAGGTCTTCGATTTAAGACCGGCTGCCATCATCAGAGATCTTGATCTCAGAAGACCGATCTACGCTAAGACAGCAAGCTATGGTCACTTCGGAAGAACAGATATCGAGCTTCCCTGGGAAAAGACAGATAAGGCTGAAGAGATCAAAAAGCTCGCAGGAATCTGATATTAGGACAACATCAGTCTCAAATGCCCGGTCAAAGTCTCAACTTTGGCCGGGCTTATTGTTTTGTCTTTGGATTATTGTTAGCATTTGAAAAAGTTTTCGCAAGAAAAGAAGAAAAGGACATGAAAAAGGACTCTAAGGACGATAAGAAACTCACCCTCACTGTTGCGGACATCGGCAGTGAGATTGAAGATGCAAAGGTTACGTGCATCAAGGTTTTCTGTCCCAGAAAAGCCAATGATTTCGTGTCTTTCCTCTGCGACGGAAGGTTTACCGCAGCAGGCAAGTCAAAGGTCGATATCGTCGAAGGCGGATCTTACATAATCTCCGGAAAAGTCACCGAGTGGAACAACAGGCCTCAGGTCACTTTAAAGAAGATAAAGGTCGACGAAGAAGCAGGTGACACACTTCTTATCGCTTCATTTCTTGCAGACAACATTTCAGGTCTGGGCAAGAACACGGCTGAAGCGTTGGCTGAGAAGTTTGGCAAAGAAGTATTGAAAGTTCTTACAGAAACGCCTGAACTCGCTTCGTCTTCGGTTACGGGATTATCTTCCTCCAGAGCACTTGCGATATGTGACAAGATAACCGAAGAATATGAGTTCTTTGAACAGGGTCTGAAAGCTAAGCTCATGGGCTTTTCTCAGGCTCAGATAAAGCTTTTGAAGAATACCGACAGGCTTGACTGCGAAGAGATAAGGAAAAAACCGTTTGCCCTTATGGGACATGGTATAGCTGGCTTTGAGATTCTTGACCGCATCGCGCTCGGAGAAGGAATGGAGATCACTGCCAAAGAAAGGATCGCTGCGGCTCTTTATCAGGCATGCATGTATCTTCATGAGGACACAAAATCCACGGCTCTTCTGCCTCAGGATGTCAGAAAGCGGGCTTTGGAATATGTTAATCTCCGAGAATCCAAGATAACATCCGAACAGTTTTCTGCTGTGTTCAGAGATGCGGCTTCGCTTGCAATAGAAGACAAGAAGATAGCCGTATATAAGTACGATAACGGCAAGTGCGCGGTGTGCGATGTGGAAGACACAGATGCACGCTTTGCGACCATGAGTTATTTCGCTTCGGAACTTGCGATCGAGAGACGCATCAACGAGATGCTCAAGACGAAGACCAATCCTCCTTCAAGAGATGAGAGCGACAGGATAATCAAAGAGGTCGCATCTGATCTCGGGATCATTCCCGACAAGTCACAGCTCGATGCCCTGTATCTTTGTATGTACAGTCCGATAAGCGTTATCACGGGCGGCCCCGGCACAGGCAAGACTACCATCATGGGTGTCCTGGGTGAATACTTCAGAAGGAACAAGATCAGCTGCGTGTTTGCAGCTCCTACAGGAAGAGCGGCTAAAAAACTGTCGGAGGCGAGCGGCACTGAAGCTTCCACCATTCACAGGCTTTTAGGTGTCAGAAGGACTATCAATACAGACGATGAGGAACTCCTTCCTGATGATAAAGCAGGGCAGTATAACAGCATGCTTTTCGTGCACGGAAAAGACAATCCTATAGTGTGCCGCGTTATCGTTATAGACGAGATGTCGATGGTGGATACGATGCTGTTCAGGCACCTTTTAGATGCTGTTGATAAAGGCACTTCCATTATCCTCGTCGGAGACCCTGACCAGCTTCCGTCAGTAGGTTCAGGTGATATCTTAAGAGACCTTTTGTCCTGCGATTCCGTTCCGAAGATAAGGCTCGATGCTCTGCACAGGCAGGCTGACGACGGTTCCATCGCTGCCAATGCTGAACGAATTCTTGAAGGCACCTCACCTGAAAGCGCCGGCGGCGATTTTGAGATAATCAGCTGCAAGACCGAAGAGGAAGCACAGGAGACTATTGCCCGTCTTGTTATGGAGCATAAGGACGAAGATCTTATATGTCTTACTCCGACCAAAAATGAGAATGTCGCATTGGGTACAGTGCAGCTTAATAGGCTTATCCAGGCATTGGAAGTTAAAGATGAACTCAAGGTTATAAAGCGCGGCCAGAGCCTGACGCTTCATGTCGGCGACAAGGTCATGCAGAATAAAAATGACTATCAGACCGAGTGGATAGATCCTGTGACAGGCGAGGTCCTGCAGGGAATATTCAATGGTGAATTGGGCGTCGTAAGTGATATTGATCCTTTGAAGGGAAGTGTCACTATCACTTTCGATGAAGGCAAATCGGCGGAGTATAAAGGCAAGCTCTTAGAGAATATCGACCTTGCTTATGCAGTTACGGTACATAAGTCACAGGGCTGTGAATTTGACAGGGTCATTATCGCTTTGGGCAAGATGAATATGCTCCTTTACAAGCGAAGCCTGCTCTATACGGCGGTAACGAGAGGCAAGATGAACGTTACCATCGTTGAACTTGAAGGAACGCTTCAGAAGTTTTTGAAGGCTCCTAAGGGTGATACCAGGCAGACGTGCCTCAAAGACCTTCTTAAGACCGTGGACTTCCGCAGAAATAAATAATGCGAAGGCTTAGTAACCAAATAACTGATATTTCAAACACAATAAGAGAAGCATTTGAGGGAGCGTTAGATCTTATCCTTCCTTTCAGATGCCTGATCTGCGGGAGTGCAGCAGATACAGAAGAACGCTTTGATAACTACGGGCGAGTCTATAAGGCAGTCTTCGGCAAAGAATCAGAACTTCACATCTGCGGAAAATGCCTGTCTGCCATTAATATCAGCGATGAGGACTTGCGCTGGTTCTTATGTCTTTCGAATCCTGTAGAAAACGATCCGTGCCCCGGTCTTCCTCTGTTCATGCCTTTTCCTTACAAAGGAATTTTGGAAAAGGCGATACCCGGCATTAAGTTCGGCAAAAAGATAGAGCTCGCAAGAATGCTGGGAATCATATTGGGATCATGTGTGAGAAATGAAGGAATATTGGGTGACCTGATCGTTCCGATACCGCTGTCGGAGGCAAGACTAGAGGAAAGAGGCTTTAACCAGGCTTACGAGATCGCCTATCCTGTTGCAAAGTTAAATAGTATTCCTGTAGCAGATGGGCTTCTTATCAGGGTGAAAGATACGAAGAGGCAGTCACAGATTACTGATACCGGCAAAAGAGCCAGGAATGTAAAGGGTGCATTTTCAGTAAGCAAAGACTGGGATGTGACAGGCCTTCGGGTTATTGTTATTGATGACGTTGCAACGACCGGTGCGACGCTTCATGAAGCTGCGAAAGTGTTATATAAAGCCGGTGCGGCTAAGGTTTTGTGCGTTGCCTTTGCCGGGAACCGAGTGGTAAGGAACGCGGAGCCGTTCTAAATCGGTCCCTCTAAAAAAAGTTAATACTTTTGATGCCAATTAGATGTATCTGTATCTTAGTATGAAATTGGCTTCAAATATATTTGATGCCGTTTTGGGGACTTAGTTGGGGAAACAACACTTCGGGATAATAGTTTTGTGTGGGGGGATTTATGTATGAAAAGGAACAATCTCTTAGCATTAGTAATGGCTGTTGTTATGCTGATGCCGGTGCTTACTTCATGCAAGGTATCAGGCAAGGGCGGGAATATAGTCGTAAAGGCTAGTGATCCATGGTATGAGACTACCAAATTCCTTCTCGAAAAAGATTTGAGAGAGACCGATAAGGTAAACAATACCAAATTGTGTGCGAGCAATGACAAGTTGTTCTATATCTATTGTTTGAGAGATGCCGGCTGGACCTACAGGACCATTCTCGATACTTATGACGATGACGGTAATCTCGTTAAGCGTATGAAACTTTCTTGTCCTTCTTTAGATGACTTTGTCATCAGAGATCTTTATTATGCCAGTGCCGATCCTGATGGAAAAACCATAAAGACGATCATCTACATGTCTTACGGGAATAAGTATGGTCCTGCTTTTGCAGATATCGATGCCGAAACGGGAATCATATCTAACGTAAAAGAGTTATATTCTGAGCGGGTCAAAAAGGTTAAAAAAGCTGATTCCGGTCTTTTAAATATTATCGGTGCGGGTGATTATGCTGTAGCGGTTTGCGATTCCTCAAACGGTCCCGGCAGGATCGAATATCAATTGCTGTTGTACAAGGATTCTGAGTTTGTAGGAGAATTGGATATCTCGACAGTAAACCTCATTTACTTGATGGATGGTTTTTCGATAAATCCCCAGACTGATTCGCTTTTCGCTGCAGGCTTTTCTGAGGGCAGCGCAATCACGATGGAATTCGACCTTAATACATGCAGGCTCAAGAATAAGCAGCCTTACGGGTCCTCAGATTCCGATAAGATCAATTTAGCAGAATTTACTATGACGCTTAATGGTGAACTCTGTAAGCTTGATACGCTCGGAAATATTGAGAGGCTCGACATTAACACTATGTCTCCGCAGACTGTGATCGATGCTAACTGGTATACGCCGTGTTTCATGGCTCTTAATAAGAACGAGGTTTATGAAAATTGCCAGATCGTAAGCGTTACTGAAAACAGAACGGTCATAATGGACAGGGAAAGAACGATGTACAGCGGTTTTGAAACCATTGAATATGAATATGCGAGGATCCTGAAAAAGGCCGATAAGAATCCTCACGCAGGCAAAAAGGTAATAGAACTTGCATTGCCGCTTGAATCAGGTATTTCAAAATATCTGGCAGAAGCTATTTTCGAATTCAACAAAACTGACAACGAATACTTGATCAGGGTTTGGGATAAGTATAAGACCGGACTTACCATCGGAAGGGCAATAGGACATTCCGTTGATGAAACTGAGCAGAAAGAGTTTAAGATGATCCAGGATCTTAAGGGCGATGAGGCGCCGGACATAGCGATAGGCGTCCAGAAAGACTATGCGATGCGCGATGAAGTATTCATGGACCTTTCAGACTTCCTTGATCCTGAGGTTTTGAATGATCAGTACACCAATATTATTGAGGCGGGAAGAAATAACGGAAAACTCTATTTCCTGCCGGTAACTCTTGAGATCGAAGGCCTCGTTACGAAAACGGAATTGTTAAAAGACGGTGCGGTAGGAATCACTTTCGAAGAATTTGAAAAGCTGATCGAGGATAAAATGTACGGCTTCTCGCCCTACGATTATCCTGAATCTTCAGTCTATAACAAGAGGTCTTTTATCCTCTCGTGCATTGATACACAGAGCGCAATAGCAGGAGATAAGATCGACTTTGGAACAGAGCAGTTCCGTAAGGCCGTTGAATATGCGAAAAAGAATATCAAGTACGATGATTTCGAGAGCATGCCGCTTGAATACATAAGTGACTGGACCAGGTACAGGGGCGACTGCTATTACGTAACTATGGATGACTATCTTGATTTCGTTCATGCCTGCAAATCTTCGAAAAAGCAGTTCAGCATAATTGGAACGCCTAGTGTTGATGCGGTCGGTCCTAGATTTTTTACGAGGGAGACGATATCGGTAACTGCAAGCACTGATGTAAAAGACGGTTGCAGGAAGTTCATTAATTATATTTTCGCGGGAAAAGCATTCGAATCCGATAACTGCGAATTCAAGTATATCGTCACCAATAAGACGATAATGGATAAAAACATTGATACTCTCACGAGATTCAATAACGAGACTTTTGAGTATTACACTAACCAGGTTAAAAACGGCGTGATCATACCGGCAGCGGGCCTTGATAAGGCAACGGGCGATAAGGCTGCGACAGATGAGATGCGTGAAAGCTTCATTAA
Organism: Ruminococcaceae bacterium R-25; assembly: GCA_003149065.1. NCBI lineage: Bacteria > Bacillati > Bacillota > Clostridia > Eubacteriales > Oscillospiraceae > Ruminococcaceae bacterium R-25. The sequence continues at coordinate 1,160,170 of QGFZ01000001.1, read as the reverse complement.
ATGCCTGTCATCTATTTCAACATACAGCTACGAGGATTACACGATCGACCAGTTCGTTTTCGAAGAACTCGCGCCATACTTTGCAGGTGACCGTTCGCTCGACGATGCCATTAAGTATATTAATGACAGAGCGACAAAATACGTAAGAGAGATGTAGTCTTAAACTAAAAAATATACAGGGGATTTTATGAAAATGAGGGGAATGAAAAAGGTAAAACTCATAGCAGGTGTTATGACGGCCGTTATGCTGCTGCCGATGTTTTCGGGTTGTTCAAAGACCAAAGAGGTAAGCAACGTCGTAAAAGCTGATGATCCATGGTACGAGTCGGTCAGGATAAAGATCGATAGGGACATCAGGGAAAATGAAGAAGAGGGCCTCGGCGGTATATGCATGAGCAAAGATTACATCTTTTACATGTACTGTATGACGCCTGACAGGGGATCGTCATCGAGAACCGTCCTTGATACTTATGATTTTAACGGTAAGCTGTTAAGCCGCAGGAACGTCAAATGTACTGAAGATTACAACATCATGAATATTTATTCCTTAACTTCGGATCCTGAAGGAAAAAAGCTCAACGCTGCGGTTTGGTATCACTCTTTTTCCGGAAAGAACGATTATAAGTTTATTGACATTGATGCGGCATCCGGAGAAGTCACAGATGTAAAAGATCTGTTTACCGGAAGAGCCGTAGAAGCATTGGCTGACAACAGTTCGCTCTCAAATATTCATACTGTAGGCGAATATGAGATCCTTGAGATGTACGTTTTTAACGGCGGTATTATGTCTTATCAGCTCTTATTGTACAAAGGTAATGAATTCCTGGCTGATCTTGATCTGTCAACAACACAGCTAAGAGTTTTGCTGGAAGGATATTCTGTCAATGAGACCCAAGGTTCCATATATGCATATGGCTACGAAAAATCCGATATCATCAGGATGGAGTTCGATATTCATTCAGGCAGACTCAAAAGTAAGAATCACGTAGAGTCAACAGACGGCAGCACTGTCAACTTCTGGGAATACAATATGACTGCATCAGGTGATATGTGCAGGATCGATTCTCTCGGAAATATCGTGAAGATCGATGTTAACACCATGACTCCGGAGACGGTTATCGATACTAACTGGTACACACCGTATTTCTATCAGCCGAATTCTGAGAAAAAGATGTTTTCTTCCGGTGTTTTGAACTGCGACGAAAACAGCGCACTCATTTGGGACCAGGAAACTGTTGTTTATGCCTGTGATGATGTCAAGAGTGCTGAATATTTCAGGATATTGAGAAAGGCCGAAAAGAATCCCAATGCCGGCAAAAAGATAATTGAATTGGCTTTGCCGACTTTTTCAGGTATTACGGAATATCTTTCAAGAGCCATATATGAATTCAATAATACAGATGACGAATATCTCATAAGAATATGGGACAAGTCAAAGAGCGGATATGCCACTACGGCTCTGGATTTTTATTACCCTCAGGAAAGCAGGGATCAGGAACTTAATGAGCAGCAGATATTTAAGATGATCCAGGAGCTTAAAGGCGATGAGACACCTGACTTAGTTCTCAGTATCCAGAAAAATCATGCAATGCGTGATGAGATATTCATGGACCTTACTGATTTTTTAGATCCTGAGGTTATGGATAAACAGTATGGCAACATCATAGAGGCAGGAAGGCTGGGTGGAAAGCTTTACTTTCTTCCGGTAACGCTGGAAATAGAGGGCCTGGTTACAAATGAAGAACTGGTAAAGGACGGTGCCGTAGGAATAACTTTCGATGATTTCGATAAGATGGTCCAGGATAAGTTGAATGGTTTTTCGCCTTACGATTATCCCGAATCCAAGGTCTATAACAAGCGTTCATTTATCCTGTCCTGCGTTGATACGAAACGTGCCATTGAGGGCGACAGAATCGAGTTTGGTACAGATCAGTTCCGCGCCACGGCACAATATGCAAAAGCCAACATCAAGTACAATAATCTGGAAGATACTCCTGAAGATGTCATAAACAGCTGGACCAGGTACAGAGGTGAATGCTATTACACAAAGATAGGCGATTATCTTGGTTTTGTCCGTTCCTGTTTCAGGACAAAAAGCCGTTATACGATAATCGGAACGCCTTCCGTAGATGCGGCAGGCCCCAGATTTAAGGCTCTTGAGACGATATCGGTATCTGCAAATACCGATGTAAAGGACGGCTGCAAGAAGTTTATTAATTTCCTTTTCTCCGGCAGAGCTTTCGATTCTGCTGAATGTAATTTCATGCAGATAGTAACAAACAGGGAAATAATGGACAGGAATATCGAATCTCTTGCAAAGCACAACAACGAATCTTACGGATGGTACGAAACAAATATTAAGAGCGGTGTCTTTATTCCCGCACCCGATGTAGACAAGGCGTTCGGCTATAAGTATGCAACGGATGAAATGGCTGAGAGCTTTAAAAAGAGCCTCGCTTCAATTTCAATTTACTATTACGAGGATTACTCGATTGTGCAGTTCATGGATGAAGAACTCGCACCTTACTATGCAGGAGACCGTTCGCTTGACGACGCGATCAGGTATTTGAATGACAGAGTTACCAAGTATGTGAGGGAGATGTAAGCGGAATCGTTTTATACAATGGCTACTGAAATCTAAAAAAAGAGGCATTTCAGTCAAGATTAAAGGCATATTTTTGACTGAAATCTTCAAAAAAGCGGATTTCAGTCAAAGTTTTCGCAAAAACTTGACTGAAAGATGCAAAATTTTAAATTTCAGTCAAGAAATCATTGGTTTTCTTGACTGAAAACATAAGAATCCGATATTTCAGTAGGAACTTGCTATTAAGTGTAACTTACCCTACAACTCCCAATACTCTCAATAGAGTTGCAGTAAAGACGTAGAGGAAGTCGATCATTCCGGCTGCGATAACGAGGACGAACCAGACGCGCTTGACACTGAACTTTCTGTTCTTTCTGAGTTCGTCGTGCAGAGGTGTCGTGATGTTCTTGAAAAGAATGATCTTCTTTTTTGTAAGTCTTCCGACCGTGATCTTTACGATAGAGATACCGCCGTCGCAAAGGAAGGGGAGACCAACGATGAAATATAAAAGCGGAACCCTGCAGTAGATCAGGAAGAATGCGATAAAGAAGCCTAAGCCTCTTGAACCGGCGTCTCCCATGAGCATCTTTGAGGGATTGAAGTTATAGAGAAGATAAGCCATAACGGAAGGGATGAAGACGACCAGTAAAAGGATCGAGTTCCTGTCGGGCAGTGAAAGGCACATGAATCCCATGAGGAATGTCGTGAAGACTGCGAGGATCGAGAGAGTTCCCGAGAGGCCGTCGATTCCGTCTGTGGCATTTGTTGCATTGATAGATACTACGAAAAGGATTACCGCGAGAATATAGAAAACGATGGGATGCAGGTCAAAAAATGTGCCCGTCATTGCGATATAGACTCTTGTTCCGAAGAAATGGACACAAATGAATGCTCCGATAAGGGATACGATGAAGTCCAATGCACCCTTTAAATATTCGTTCCAGGCATCTTTAGATCTGTCATCAAGCCAGCCTGTGACCATGGCAGCGAGGGTTGCGATAAGTCCCAGGCCAAGGCCCGTTACTTCGTTTCCGCTCTCGAAAAAGCCTTTGTCGGAGGTTACTGGGTTATAGAAAAAGCAGAGGATTGCCGAAATAACAAGGAACACCAGCATGAAATAGAAGCCGACACCGGTGGGTTTGCCAATGTTAGCTGCTGCGCCCTGGGCGAATTTACGTCCGCGGTCGTGTCCTAATAAGATCTTTTCGCCGGGAAGGAACCGGAGAAGGATCATTGTAATGGCAAATGCGGCAACAAGGCCGATCGCCATTTTATATATAAAATACATTCAAGAATGCCTCTCGCTCAATTTAAGGTTTCTATAACAAAAGCATTATATCCTAAGAAAAGGCATAAAAAAATTATCAAATCGTGCAATAAATAGACCGGATAGCCTCGTCAGTATTGGCCAAAATATGTTAATATAACAACTTGTAATTAAGGAGTAACAGATATGGATTACAAAGATTTAATAGCTACAAATTTAAGCGCTTGCACAGGCCTTGATAAGGCTCAGATTGAAGGACTTATCGAGATTCCGCCGAAGCTCGAGCTCGGAGATTATGCTTTCCCTTGCTTCGTTCTGGCAAAGACCCTTCACAAGGCTCCGCCCATGATCGCAAATGAGCTCAAGGACTCTCCCGAGCTCGTAAATGGCTTTGACGGCGCAGTTACAGTTGATACTGCAGGCCCTTATATCAATTTCAGGATCGACAGAGGCGTTCTCGCTAAGAGCGTTATCAATGAGATCATCGAAGCAGGCGACCAGTACGGCAATAAGAACATAGGTGAGGGCAAGAACGTCATCATCGAGTTCTCATCTCCTAATATCGCTAAGCCTTTCCATGTAGGCCACGCTTTTACGACGATCCTGGGCAATTCGCTCTCAAATATCTATTCCAGACTCGGTTATAACGTAATCAGATTCAATCACTTGGGCGATTACGGTACACAGTTCGGTAAGCTCATCACCGCTTACAGGCTCTGGGGCGACGAGAAGGCCATGGAAGAAAACCCCATCGATGAGCTCACAAGGATCTATGTAAAGTTCCATGACGAGTGCAAGGTATCTCCTGAGCGCGAAAAGGAACTTGAAGACACAGCAAGAGACAACTTCAGAAAGCTCGAAGAGGGCAAGGAAGAGGAAGTAGCTCTCTGGAAGCGTTTCAGGGACTTGAGCCTTGAGGTTTTCGAGAAGACATATAAGAGAATGGGCATCAAGTTTGATAACTATAACGGCGAGTCTTTCTATTCTTCAAGGATTGACTCTGTTGTTAATATGCTCGAGAGCAAGGGCCTTTTGGAAGAGAGTGAAGGCGCAAGAGTCGTTAAGCTCGACGATGAAGGACTCCCGCCGTGCCTCGTTGTCAAGAGCGACGGTACCACCATCTATGCTTCAAGAGACCTCGCTGCAATCCTCTACAGACACGAAAAATTCAATTTCTACAAGAATATCTATGTAGTAGGACTTCCCCAGCAGCTTCACTTCAAGCAGGTTTTCGCGGTTCTCAAGAAGGCAGGCTATAAGTGCGCCGATGACTGCGTACACGTAGGTTTCGGACTTTTGAAGTTCAAGCCCAAGAAGGATGAGAACGGCAACGAGATCGTTGAGGCTTTCTCAACACGTGCCGGAAACATCATAAAGCTTGACGATTTCCTCGATAAGGCTACTGAAAAGACCGCTGAGATCATCAGAAAGAACAGCGAGCTTCGTGGCGGTGACATGACAGATGAGCAGATCGCCCAGGTTTCCGAAGTCGTCGGACTTGGCGCTGTTTCTTACACATATCTCAAGGCAGGAAGAGAGAAGGATATCCTCTTTGACTGGGATGACATGCTTGATTTTGAGGGCGATACAGCGCCTTACCTTATCTACACTTATGCAAGGATCAAGTCTATCTTGAGAAAAGCAGCAGATCAGGGCATCTCAGCTTCTTCCGATTCTGTTTCGGAGCTTACTGCCGAAGACGAATATGCAGTTATCAGAAGCCTTGCAGATTTCAAGGATGCTGTTGTTAAGGCAGCTGAGAGCTATGAGCCTTTCATGATCTCACGCCAGATCGCTCTTATCGCAAGAAACTTCAACCGTTTCTACAACAATTCCAGGATCTTGAACTGCGAATCTGCTGAGCTCCGCGATGCAAGACTTAAGCTTTGCGAGGCTGTTGCTGACACGATCAAGTCCGGACTCGACATGCTCGGAATCGGCGTCGTTGAGAAGATGTAATTAGAAAGGCAGAACGATGGAGAATACGACTAACAGCTCTGTACCTGATTTTAAGGAACTGAAATACCAGAGGCCCGACCTCGACAAGTTCACCGAGACAGTAAAAGCCGTTAGATTAAGGCTCATGACCGCCAAGACAATAGAAGCGGCTGATGAAGCGATTGGCGAATATGAGATAGCGATAAGCTATTTCGATACCATGTATGCGCTCTGCCAGATCCTCCACGATCTCGATACATCAAACGAATTCTACAATAAAGAAATAGAGTTCTTCGACGAGGCTTCCGCCAGAGTCCAGGAGCTCTCATCCGCCGTATTATCAGGCCTTCTGACGGCTCCCTGCGCTGACAGTTTGAAGGTCAAGTACGGTCCCATGATCTTCCGCAAGGCTAAAAACCAGAGGGAGATCATCTCAAGCGAAGTAATTGATGACCTCACTGAGGAATCAAGGCTCGAAAACGAGTACTCCCAGAAGCAGTCCGAAGCTGAGATCCTTTTGGGCAAGAAGACCTTGAATTTAAGCCTTATCCAGCCTTATCTCCAGTCAACTGACAGGAAGATAAGAAGAGAGGCTCATATCGCGCTCGACAAGTACTATATGTCCCGTAAAGAAACCTACGATGTTATCTACGATGACCTCGTAAAGGTAAGAACTGAGGCTGCAAGAAAGCTCGGCTATGAGAACTTTACCGAGCTCGGCTATAAGCGTATGGAGCGTTACGATTACACGAGGGAAGACGTTGCTTCTTTCAGGGAAAATATCAAGAGATATATCGTACCGCTCACGACTCAGATAAGAAAGCTCCAGAAAGAAAGGCTCGGCGTGGACAAGCTCATGTTCCACGACCTTCCGTGTCTTTTTAAGGAAGGCAATCCCACTCCCGTCGTAAGCAAAGATACTTACGAAGAGGCTGCCGGCAAGTTCTTCAGAAAGATGTTCGGCGCTAACCCGAGCTTTTTCGACATCCTTTCAAGCCACGGATATACGGACCTTTTATCACGTCCCGTTAAGTCTACGGGCGGCTACTGCATGTATCTTGAAGATTACTGCATCCCGTTTATCTTCATGAACGGCAATGGTACTTTCGATGATGTTGCGACAGTTATCCACGAGGGCGGCCACGCTTATGCGGCATTGCAGGGCGCTGAATCCTCGCCTTTTGTAGAGTGCCTTTCGCCGACACTTGAGACATGCGAGATCCATTCGACATCGATGGAATACATGTCTTATCCGTTCATGAACATCTTCTACGGAAATCAGGCTGAACAGTACTGCGAACTCCACATGACTGACGGCCTTTTGTTCCTGCCTTACGGATGCATGGTCGACGAGTTCCAGCACATCATCTACGACAACCCGAACATGACTCCCAATGAGCGTCACGAGATCTGGAGAATGCTCGAGCAAACCTACCAGCCTTACACCGAATACGATGTAAACGACACGCCTTTCCACGCGATGGGCGGCGCCTGGATGAAGAAGGACCACATCTTCACAACGCCTTTCTACTATATCGATTACTGCCTCTCACAGATCTGCGCATTGGAGCTCTGGGACGAGTCCAGGACCGATCTTAAGGTAGCTTTGGAAAAGTACAATACGCTCTGCCAGTTAGGCGGCAGCGACACATTCTTAAATCTCATAAGTAAATCCGGAATCGAGTCGCCTTTTGACGTCGATGTCATGAAGCGCCTTGCCTACAAGTGTGCGGATTTCCTTAATCTGTGAGGCTTAGATGAAGTTTCCCGAAGAATTTGTAAATGAGATGAATGACTTCTTCTCGCGTTACAAGTATGTACCGCAGGAAGGTTTTTACGAGAGCTTCGAAAAAGAGCCTTTGAAGGGAATAAGGTTCTCCCGTACGAAGATCAATTCTGAAGATGAAGAAAAGCAGCTTTTAAAGGACCTTGGAGAGGGCGAAAACCCCGTTTCATGGTGCTCAGGCGGCTATTACATAAATAACGAGACCGGCGGCAAGGAAGCACTCTATCACGCCGGTGTTTACTATCCGCAGGAGCCTTCTGCGATGTTGCCCGCACAGGTAATGGCAGCGAGGCCCGGCGAGATCGTTCTTGACCTTTGTGCAGCTCCGGGCGGCAAGGCCTGCAGATTGGGCGAAGACATGAAGGGCGGGGGTATCCTCGTCGCCAACGAGATAAGTTTTGACAGGTCAAAAGCTTTGCTTAGAAACATTGAGCGTTCCGGCATCAAAGGCTGTGTCATTCTCAATGAAACGCCCGAAAATATTGCATCAAGGCTCCCTCAGTTTTTCGACAAGATCCTTATCGATGCGCCCTGCTCAGGCGAGGGCATGTTCAGAAGAGACCCGGGTGCCGTTAAGAGCTACATGAATTACGGACCCAAGGTCTGCGTTCCTTTGCAGGAATCGATCCTTGAAGCTGCCCACAAGTGCCTTAAAGACGGCGGTTCGATCGTTTATTCCACATGTACTTTCTGCGTTGACGAAGACGAGAACCAGATAAAGCGCTTTATCGAGCGCCACCCTGAATATCATGTTAAGGCTCATCCTGAGATCATGGGCATCACCCACAACGGTGAAGATTCAATACTGCCGGGCTCCATGAGGATCTGGCCCCACTTATCTGAAGGTGACGGCCACTTCTGCGTTCATATCGTTAAGGGTGAGGAAAAGGATCTGAAGTCAGCTGCTGATTACTTGATCAACAGTGAAGTCCGCACAAAAGATAAGAATGTCGAAGCGGCTATGGGAATGCTCGATGAAGTCTTATCCGATAAGGGCAGGGAAGATATCCTTAAGGGTGAATTCATAAGCCACGGAACTGGCGTTTTCCAGATGACTTTTGACGAGAAGCTTTTCAAGGGCTTAAAGGTCGTAAAGACCGGGCTTTATGTAGGCGATATCAAGCCTTTGAAGTCGGGAAAGAAAGTTTTCGAGCCCTCAAACAGCATAGCTCTCGCGCTCTCCCGTTCTGAGATCCGTGATGACTCATATCTGGGGCTTTCAAGAGACGATGACAGGCTCGTTAAGTACTTAAGGGGCGAGACGATATCCGTTACTCCTGAAGACGGCCTTAAATCATCCGGAACCATTCTGGTCGGCATCGGAAACTATCCGCTGGGCTTTGCCAAGATCAACGGACAGACCGCTAAAAATATGTATCCCAAGGCATGGAGGCTTATATGACGGAATTCAAACTCATTCTTGCAACATCCAACAAGGACAAGGCAAAAGAGATAGCTGATATATTATCTGACACACCCTTTGTCGTTACGACAATGAAGGAAGAGGGTTTTAATCCCGACATCGTAGAAGACGGCAAGACATTTGAAGAAAATGCATTGATAAAGGCACGCGCAGTGCATGCTCTGGCTCCTTCCGCATACGTAATGGCCGATGATTCAGGCCTCTGCATCGATGCGTTAGACGGCGCTCCGGGCATTTATTCTGCAAGATTCTGCGGCGAGGATTCCACATATCCCGAGAAGTTTGCAAAGATCTTCGAGATGCTTAAGGACGTACCTGAAGATCAGAGAACTGCAAAGTTCGTCTGCAGCATCGCAGTTGTAAGACCTGACGGTTCCGAGTTCACTGTAAGAGGCGAGGTCTGCGGTATCTTGCACGAAAAGCCCATGGGCGACGGCGGTTTCGGCTACGATCCTATCTTCTATGTGCCTGAGTTCGGCATGACCACAGCCCAGATGACCAAGGATCAGAAGAACAGCATCAGCCACAGGGGCAAGGCTTCCAGGGCAATGGCTGAGAAGCTGAAGGCGGAAATAGGCCTGTAAACTTTGCTTTTCTGACGAAAATCGCGGCTGAAGTTGAACGATAATCTGCAAACGCAATAAATCAGCACGCCTTCTTCTTATATTTATTGAAAACACCATTTAATCGTGTTAATATTGTCAGGCGCGTACAAATGTCCGTCTGTGGAAGTATACTTGGGCGCGAAAACTCATAGAAAGGCCTTGACCTTATGCACCAGGATAATCCCGAATATTTCCTCGTAGATAAAAGAGTTTTACCTGAAGTTTTCATTAAGGTAATGGAAGTTAAGCAGCGCCTTAATACCGGTGAGTCCACTTCGGTCAACGAAGCGGTTAGGAAGACCGGTCTTTCCAGAAGTGCTTACTACAAGTACAAGGATTCCGTATTGCCGTTCTATGAGGCAGCAAGCGGAAAGAAGGTTACACTCCTTCTGTCTGTTGAGAACTTCCAGGGTATATTGTCGGAGATCATCCGAACTATCGCGGAATCACGCGCAAATATTCTGACTATCAATCAGAATATCCCGATCAACGGTCTGGCTGACATTTCGATCTCTATTGAGACCGTGTCGATGTACGGAACTGTTGACGACATCATCAATGATATCTCTAAGCTCGCCGGTGTGCGCAAGTGCATGGTACTGAGCAGGGAATAACGAAAGGAACACTGAAAGAAATGGCTATTAACATTGCAATTATGGGCTTCGGCACGGTCGGTTCGGGCGTCGCTGAGACTCTGGACATCAATAAGGATGTCATCGCAAAGCGTATCGGAAAAGAGATCAACGTAAAGTACATCCTTGATATCAGGGATTTCCCGGACAGCAGATTTGCAGGTCTCGTAACTCATGACGCTGATGAAGTTTTCTCAAGCGATATCAAGATTGCAGTTGAGACCATAGGCGGCGCAAGGATCGCTTATGAATATACAAAGCGCGCTCTGTCAAAAGGCATCAGCGTAGTAACATCCAACAAGGAACTCGTTTCGACAAAGGGTCCCGAGCTCTTGAAGATCGCAGCGGAAAATAATTGCTGCTATCTCTTTGAGGCTGCAGTAGGCGGCGGTATCCCGATCATAAGACCTCTTTATAAGTGCCTTGCAGCAAACAAGATCACAAAGATCGCAGGCATCGTTAACGGTACGACAAATTATATCCTCTCACAGATGAAGGATGAGGGCTTGGATTTCGTTACGGCTTTAAAGCAGGCGCAGGAAAACGGTTTTGCCGAAGCTAATCCTTCTGCGGATATCGATGGAATCGACGCTCAGAGAAAGCTCTCGATCCTCTCAACGATCGCAAATGACGGCGCTTATATTGCACCTGAAAATATCAGGGCAGAAGGCATTTCCGCCATCACAACAGACGACATGGCATTTGCAAGGTCTATCGGCTGCGACATTAAGCTCATTGCTTATTTCGAAGCTGATGAAAAGCCTATCGCTTACGTTGCGCCCGCTTTGGTTGACAAGACAAATCTCCTGTTCAACGTAAACGGCGTATTCAATGCGATAATGGTTGACGGAAACAGCCTGGGCCGCGCTATGTTCTACGGTCAGGGCGCAGGCACGATGCCTACGGCTTCTGCTGTATGCGGCGACGTTCTTGAGGCTGCAATGGGCAACCCGTCTGAATCAAGAGCATGGACATCCGAGAGCGTTGAGGTTATGCCTTATGACGAGATCATCGCAGATATCGTTATCAGGGTCGATGACGCTTCTGCCGTTGTCGTTAAGGGTTACAGCTGTGTATACCTTTCAGAGGAAGCAATCCTCGTTAACGGCGTAAAGCACAAGGATATCGCTGAGCTCATAAGTGAGACAGGCGCTAAGTCCTGGATGCACTATCTTAAATAAGTTGATCAATTTTTCGGAGGAATAGTTAAATGAAGGTACTCGTAGTAGGCGGCGGCGGAAGAGAACATGTTATCTGCTGGAAGCTCAAGCAGGATCCCAGGATAACGGAGCTTTACTGCGCTCCCGGTAACGGCGGTATCGCATCTATCGCTACATGCGTAAATATTAAGGCAACAGATATCGACGGTATGGTCGAGTTTGCGAAAAAAGAACAGTTCGATCTCGTTTTCGTAGCACCCGACGATCCGCTCGCAATGGGCATGGTCGATAAGCTCGAAGAAGCAGGCATCAGAAGCTTCGGTCCTAAGGCAAATGCAGCTATCATCGAAGGCTCCAAGGCTTTTTCAAAAAAACTCATGAAGAAATATCAGATCCCTACTGCAAAGTATGAGATCTTCGACGACGAGCAGAAGGCTCTTGATTATCTTGAGACACAGCCTATGCCTATCGTTATCAAGTGCGACGGCCTTGCATTGGGTAAGGGCGTTATCATTGCCCAGAACCTTGATGAGGCTAAGCAGGCAGTTAAGGACATGATGGAAGACCAGAAGTTCGGTTCTGCTGGTTCCACGATCGTTATCGAAGAGTGCATGACAGGTCCTGAGCTCACAGTCCTCGCTTTCTCTGACGGCAACACATGTGTTCCTATGGTATCTTCCAGAGACCACAAGAGAGCATACGACCACGACGAAGGCCTTAACACAGGCGGCATGGGCGCTGTTACACCCGGTGCTGACATGACAGATGAGCTTAAGGCCAGAATCCAGAATGAGATCATCACACCTACAGTCGAAGCACTCAAGAAAGAGGGAAGACCTTTTAAGGGTGTTATCTACTTCGGACTTATGCTTACACCCGAAGGACCTAAGGTTGTTGAATATAATGCACGTTTCGGAGATCCTGAGGCTCAGGCAGTTCTGCCGCTTCTCGAAAACAGCCTCCTCGACATCGTTGATGCAGTAATCGACGGCAAGCTCGACCAGGTCGAGTTCAAGTGGAAGAATAAGTGCTCCTGCGTTGTTGTCATGGCATCCGGCGGATATCCGCAGAGCTATGCAAAGGGTTACGAGATCACAGGCATCGATACATGCGGCAAGATCGTTTTCCAGGCAGGCACCGCGCTCAAGGACGGCAAGCTCGTTACATCAGGCGGACGCGTCCTCTGCGTATACGATGAGGCAGATACCCTTGATGAAGCTATCGACGGCGCATACGAAGGCGTTGCCAAGATCTCTTTCAAGGATATGCACTTCCGTCACGACATAGGAAGGACACTTGGTTAATAGATGAGAATAGGTATCTACGGAGGTTCATTCGACCCCGTACATAACGGTCACATAGCAATGGTAAATTCCGCGCTGAAGAGCGGATTCATTGACCTTGTGATCGTTATTCCTTCTGTCAGAAATAATTTTAAGCTCTATGCAAATAAGCTTCCGCCCCCGTACCGCCTCTGCATGATGCAAGAGACCATTGAAGGTCTTGGCATCAAGGAGTGCTTTGTGAGCGATATCGAGTACGATATCGAAGGCGTAAGCTATACTGCCGTTGTTCTTGAAAAACTTACTTCTGACGCTTATATAAAGGGGTTCCTCACTTCAAACGGTATCAAGAAAAAGAAGGCTGAAGAGAGCCATGAATTCTATTGGATCATGGGCTCTGATACCCTCGGAACATTTGAGACCTGGTATAAGCCCGGTGAGATCTTAAAGTATGCGACACTCCTTGCAGCCGTAAGGCCGGGTGACAGCACGGATGTCGATAAGGCTGCTGATTCAATAAAGAAGAACTTAGGCGGCAAAGTCGAGATCTTCAGATTAGACGGCGTTGACTGTTCTTCATCTGAGATCACAACGACAGGTGACTTTTCTAAGGTTCCTGCGCCCGCCAGAGAGTTCATTAAAAGGCATGCCCTCTACACTGAGAATACAAAGCTTTCAGGTGTTTCGGAGGAAGCAAGGAAACAGTTTTTCGAGAGTGCCGTATGGATGTATAAGTATCTGGGCGCGAAAAGACTCCTTCACACGCTTAATGTCGGTTATCTGTCCGCACACCTGGCAGACGTTTTCGGGTGCGATAAGGATAAAGCCCTGATCGCAGGCGCTCTTCACGACTGCGCGAAAGAACTGCCAATAGAAAAGCAGTTAGAACTCGCAAAGAAGTATTCAGGCGACCTGTTCACCGAGAAGAAGCTCCTTCATTCGCCGGCAGGTGCGACATTCGCTAAAGAAGAATTCGGCATAGAAGATAAAGAGATCCTTGATGCCATCTGCTATCACACGACCGGCAGGGGTGACATGAGCATCCTGGAAAAGATCGTTTATCTGGCAGACAAGATCGAGCCTTCCAGAAACTATACGGATCTGACACCCATCAGGGAAGCTGCCGAAAAAGACTTGGACTGCGCCATGCGCATGACAGCAGCCGCTGTAAGAGATAAGTTCGTCTCGCAGGGCAGGGACATCCATCCGCTGACAAAACAGATGATGAAAGACCTTAACATGTAACATCTCACTCGCTTTAGTCCTCCGTGCTTCGCTTGTGCGGAAACCGCTCGTGAGATGTTGCCCGCTATCAATAATTGCAAAACCAAACAAATACTATTGTGATAAAATCAAATTAATAATCAAACCAAGGAGATAAATAATGGACACAAAAGAATTAGCCGCTAAGATCGTTGACATTCTCGATTCAAAGAAGGGAATTGATATTGAGACGATAGACCTGACAGGAAAGACAGTTTTGGCAGATTATTTCGTGCTCGCGAGCGGTAATTCCACCACACAGATAAAGTCTTTGGCAGACGAAGTCGAGTATGTTCTTAAGAAAGACTTCGATATCGTTCCTGACCACATCGAAGGACGCTCAGGCGACAAGTGGATCCTCCTGGATTATAAGGATGTTGTCGTTCATGTAATGGGCAGGGAAGAGCGCCAGAATTATAACATCGAGAAGTTCTGGGAGACCAAGCGCAGAGAAGGCGAAGACTAAACTGTTTTAGTAATTATTTTAAAATAATGTTTGAAACCGGCAGGGATTTTCCTTGTCGGTTTTTGTCGTATTTTGTCGCAAAAAACCGACAAAACTCGGGTGTATGCTTTTCGTATGAACAAGAAAAGCATAAAGACCAAGATCAAGAAACTGATAACACCATTGGCATTCGTTCTGGTAATAATCCTGAGTGCCTTCTATAAGTTTGTCCTGAAAGGCAGCGGGGATTTTACCATAAGCTCATTTAAGAACGGCAGGAGCGCGCAAGTGACGGAAAGCGCCGGCATCACTATGGCTTCTGAAACAGATGATGTTACTGAACCTTCCGATACATCCGATAAGCCTGCCAAAGCAAAAGAAACCGTTATGCTTATAAGCGTCTATATATGCGGAGAAGTAAATAAACCGGGCATCTACGAAGCTCCTAAAGGTGTAATGTTAAATGACATCATTGAAGATGCGGGAGGCCTTACTGAGGACGCTTCCGTGAATAATATCAACTTCGTTTACCAGATAACAGGCAACATGTCGATCTATATCCCGTCTAAGTCAGAGATCGAGAAGGGCTTTAACGGCGGTGACATAATAAGGCAGGAAGGAGTATATGTCTGGGGTAATCAACAGGGCAGCGGTTCAGATACCGGAAGCACCGGCATAAGCATAGTCAATATCAATACAGCTACAGTAGATGAACTGAAGACCCTGCCGGGTATCGGTGAGGTTACTGCTCAGGCGATCGTTGATTACAGAGCCAAGAATCCGTTTAAGACGATAGAGGATATCAAGAACGTCACCGGAATAGGCGACTCAAAATATAACAGGATAAAGGATTATATCTGCGTCTGATCAGGTGTAGCCGTAAAGGCCTCTGACACTTACTTCTCCGCTCCTTAAGTCCGCAATGGAACCGTCGTCGAACTTAACCTTGAGGGAGAAGTCTTCGTTGATATCAATTGCCGTGCCTGAGCGTCCCTCGCTGTTCTCGGCGAGCTGTGGATAAGCCACGATCTTGCTTCCTACAGTGACATTGCTCTTGCGGTAACGGTTAAGATAGTACTCATCGTCAGGCCATCTGTACACGAGATCTCCCATAGATCTGATGAGCTCGGCGGCAAGCTTTGAACGGTCGAAAGTCTTTCCTCCGTTTTCAAGCGAGATCGATGTGGCTATCTCAGATAATTCGGCAGGGAAGGAAGTCTCGTTGACGTTGATGCCGATGCCGATGATGCAGTTGTCTATAAGCCCGCTTTCAGCCTCAACCGTAACCTCTGTCAGAATGCCGCAGATCTTCTTCCTGTTCATGAGAAGATCGTTTACCCATTTGACCTGTGAGTAGATTCCGTAGGCGTTGTAGATCGCGTCAGAGACGGCGATGGCGGTCCAGCTGGTAAGGTTGGATATCTTATCAAAACCTGATTCAGGCTTGAAGAGGTAGGAGAGATACACTCCGACGCCCTTGGGGGAGGAAAAGCTCCTGCCGCGCCTGCCTTTTCCGCCTGTCTGGTGGTCGGCGATAACGACCGTTCCGGACGGAGCGCCGTTCCTTGCCATGTCCTTCAGGACATTGTTGGTGGAGTCTACGGAATCGAAAACATGAACATCGGGTATTACGGCATCAGGAAGAAAGACCGAAACTGAGCCTTTGGTGAGGATATCAGGGCTCTTGGTAAGAAGGTAACCCTTGTTGGTCGATGAGGTTATCTCGTAGCCTTCATCCCTGAGTGCTTTTACGGCCGAATTGACCGCTGCTCTTGAGACACCGAGCTTACGGCTTATGGCCTCACCGGAGATAAAATCTTCTTCCCAGTAAATAATATTAAGCACGTCATCCTTCAGCATTTTTCAGTCATTCGACCTCACTTTGTATAAGAATTTGGTAAATATATATAACTAATTAACAAAAATAATAACACTTTATGTCGAATGTGCGGTAAAATATATTCGGTAAAGTGCTTAAATTTTGTGAACAAGGGTGAACATGGGTATATATTCGATCGTACTGGGAGTAGTAATGCTACTCAGCATATTGTCTACTTTTGCGCTCGTACTCTTTTCGAGAAGGGGTGCAAATACACTTGAGATTTTGATGTCCGTCTGCATCATGATCAGCAACACCGGATACTTCATGCTCTCATGTTCGAGAAACCTCGAAGAAGCTTTACTTTCCAATACTTTAGCTTATGTTGGCGGAATCTTTCTGCCGCTCCTCATCGTTTATATCCTGATCGACTATTCGGACTCAAAGGTCCCTACATGGTTTTCTGTTGTGATCCTTGTGATAAATATCCTCGTATTTATCTCAATAATGCTCACTGACAGATTTCCGTATTTCTATTCTGCTCTGCAGTTCAATGCCGGCTCGTATTCTCCTTTGATCAAGGAACACGGCCAGATCTATTACATCAGATACATCCTTTTGGCTGTAGAAGTCGGCCTGGCCGCCTTCTTTACGATCCTCACATATCTCGGCAAGCGCAGCGCTTCTTTCAGGCTCATGGCTACTTATGCCGGCTCACTCTTTTGCGTTATGCTGGTATACCTGGGAACAAGATTTTTCAATCTCAAGATTGAACTTATCCCGTTCTTCTATCTTATCTGCACACTGATGCTCGATTATGTGGTTGCGAGATCCACGATCTACAACGTTAATTTAAGCGTTCAGGAAAAGATAGACGAGCTCAGCACATTCGGCTACGTTGTTTTCGACAAGCAGTTCAATTTCGTAGGAAGCAACTCCGTGTCCGCAAAGTTCTTCCCTGAAATAGCCAATGCCCGTATCGACTCAAAGATCAACGCAAAAGACTACGCATTAAAGGATCTCCTTAAGTGGGTCGCTAAATGTGCTGAGGAAGCCGATGAGAACAAGAATACACAGGGCAAATTTAAAAAGGCCATCGTAATAAACGACAGAAACCCCAGCGAGAGGAGATATCTGGAGTGCGAACTGAGCTTGATCCATTTTGGTTTCCGCAACCACGTATCAGGCTATCTTGTTGAGATCACAGACGATACAGAGCAGCACAACATGATCGAGTCCATGAGCTTCAAGGGCGAAACCTTAAAGCGAGAGGCCGAGCGTCAGGCTAAGAGAGCCAAATCGATGCAGATGTCCACCATCCTCGGTATGGCGGCCATGATCGAATCCCGTGATAACTCCACAGGCGGTCACATCAACAGAACATCTGCCTGCGTCGCTTTGTTCGTTGAGCATCTCAGAAAATTAGACGACTACAACATGAGCGAAAACTACTGGGATTCCGTTATCAACGCTGCGCCTCTCCATGACCTGGGCAAGATCGCCGTTGACGATGCCATCTTAAGAAAGCCTTCCGGTCTTACTGAAGAAGAATATGAGAAGATGAAGATCCACGCCCAGTACGGCGCGAAGATCATGAGCAAGGTCCTTGAAGACGTTGAGGATAAGGAATTCGTAAGAGTCGCTACCAACGTTGCCCACTATCACCATGAGAAATATAACGGCACTGGCTATCCTGACCAGTTAAGGGGAGAGAGCATCCCGTTCGAAGCAAGGATAATGGCACTTGCAGATGTTTTCGATGCGCTGGCAAGCCGCCGCTACTACAAGGAACCGATGTCTTACGACGAAGCTTTCGAGCTCATCAGACAGGAATTAGGACATCACTTCGATCCGCACCTCGGCCGCATCTTCATCTCTCTGAAGAAAGATATCATTGCGCTCTACGAATCTTTCGAGAACACGGATTACGCAAGATAAAATAAGGGCTGTCTCATACGGGACAGCTTATTTATTGTATTCATAACCCCGGATTACTATCGCATGAGGCAAAAAATAAGGCCAATAATTACAGAAAAGACGGTTTTTCTATAATTATCGGCCTTAAAAATCAGCTGATGCGATAGTGAGTCAATTACACTTCTTCGTTGATGATGTTCTTCACCCATTTGTATTTTTTGTAGTGGGCGATTACTACAGGCAGCTTAACGATCTCGTCAAGGTTTAGGATGAAGTAGACGACCATGACGGGCCAGTTAAGGACGAATGCTGAGATGAATCCCAATGGCACGATGAATGCCCACATAGTAACGGTGTCGCAGATGAAACCGAACTTCGTGTCGCCGCCTGCTGAGAAGATTCCGCTGATCGTAGTGGAATTAATAGATCTGCCTAAGATGTAATAACTGCACATCAGGAGCATTATTAAAAGATAATGCTCGGCTGTCTCTGTAAGGTTTACAAAATACAGTACGAGAGGTGCGGATGCGGCTGCAATAAGGCCCAGGACGATACCTGAAATAACAGTGATCTTAAGAAGCTTATCGCCGTATTCCTTAGCCTTATCAAGCCTGCCCGCGCCAAGCTCGTTGCCGATGATGATGACGCTTCCGCCTGCGATTGCGTAGCAAAGGCACGATACAAGGTCTTTTACGATGGCTGCGATGCCGTTAGCGGCTGCAGCATCAGATCCTAAGTGTCCCATGATTACGGTGATCATGGTAAAGCCGAATCCCCAGAGAAGGGAATTCAAAAGGTAGGGAAGAGTATATTTCGAGAATCTTTGTCTTAAGTCCAGATCCGCATGGAAGATGTTCTTGAACTTAAGCCTGAACTTCGTCTTCACGAGAATGAAGATTATGCACAGGAGGAATCCTGCGCCGTTTGAGATCGTCGTTGCAAGAGCAGCGCCTGCAGAACCCATCTTGGGAGCGCCCAGAAGTCCGAAGATCAATATCGCATTAAGGATGATGTTCATGAATACGATAACGACGCTCGCGATCGTACATTCCTTAACGTATCCGACATTCTTAAGGAGTGTCTCGAAAACAGATGCGAGTGTCATGAATACATACGAAAATGACGCGATCCTGATGTAGGGGATTCCGTTTTCGATGAGTCCGGGCTCGTTCGTAAATACACGCATTACGCCTTCAGGCATGAACATGCCGCAAGAGAAGAAGACGATGATGACGGGCAGTGATAAAGCGAACATGTAGCCGAATACTTTTTCGATAGACTCGTTGTCGCCTTTGCCCCAGTACTGTGCTGCGAACATGGATCCGCCGGCTGTTATGGTCATGGTAAACAGGGTCAATACGAGTACGACCTGTGTAGCCAAAGATACTGCTGCCATTGAATCCTGTGACAGGAAGAGCAGCATGACAGCATCTGATACCGGTACCAATGCGAACACGAAGTTCTGCAGTGTCATCGGCAGTATCAGAGAGATTAACTTCTTTCTAAAAGATGTATCCTTTACCTGTTCCATAATAAAATTATCCTATGTTTTCCCAACAAATATAAGCAAGGATAGGCATTTTACTCCGAAAGAAGACAAAAATCAAATGAATAGTTAACGGATGAGAGAGGCTTACTTGGAAAGATTATTTCTGGGCATCATAATCGACAGGGTAAATGAGCTGTCGTTTGATTCTGCTTTGATAAGACCGCTGACATTTTCGACTGCGCGTCTTATGTTCATGAGACCGAAGCCGTGATGGTCCTTATCCTCTTTGGATGTGTAGCCTGATGAAGACATGAGCTTGCCGATGTCAACTTTGCTTTTGGCTGAATTTGTGATCTTGAGGATAAAGAACTTGTCAGTCCTTTTGATGCTGAAATTGATAAACGGATCTTCGCAGGCAGATGCTGCTTCGATAGCGTTATCCAGAGTGTTTGCGAAGATGCTGCACATGTCCATAGCCTTAATGTTGAGACCGCCGTCGACAACGCCGTCGAGCGTGAATTTGATGTTCTTTTCTTCCATCTTGTCGGCCTTCATGAAAACGATGAGGTCGAGCATCTCGTCGCCGGTTACGTATTTGGGAGAAAGAGCGCTGACGTTTCCGAGCATGTCTGCGATATGCGCTTTTGCTTCGTCTGTCTGGCCTTTTTCGAGCATCATCTGGGTAAGAGCGAGGTTGTTCTTAATGTCATGCCTGAAAGCCTTTGTCTCGACCTGCTGCTTTTTGTACTGACCGATGTATTCGAGCTCAGCAGCAAGGTATGCTTCCTGTGCCTGGTTCTTTTCGCGCAGGGATCTTTCGACTGAGGAAATGATCATGATGACAGGCACTGCAAGTCCTAAGATGACTGTTCCTACTACATAAAAGATGCTGAGGTAATGGTATCTCTCTTCCAGCGTTATTACGTCTGAAGACATTTGTGCGGGAATAAAAGGGATAATTACAAAAAGAGCTGCCCACACTGAAAAAAAGATCCTGAAAGGAATACTAATGACATAGAATTTCCTGGGTCTGTAGAAACCGAAATATACCACCAGGAAAAGTGCCAGCGTGACCACAAAGTTCATTATAGTTATGAATGTCCAGGTGCCGCCGACGCCTAAATGATCTATGAATAGATCCTCCATAACTTCATCTGTCCCGCCATAGAAGTAGATGGCGGTCATCTGTGAGAGTGTGGATGTATAAGTGGTTACAAGATACAGGCAGACTGTAGATTCAATGGCTCTCAAAAACTTCTTTTCTTTATAAGCGAAAAAGTAAAAGAAGAATGCGTAGATAAACAGTCCCACCACCAATACGGTATTGATGTCGAGCATGATTGCTCCTTCAGGCAGTTCGCTGAAGAACAGATTGATAAACACATTTGCCAGCAAGGTCAGTACCAGAGGACCGAGTGACGATAATACAAGCTTTTTGGAAAGCTCTATATAGCGCCCGAGAAAACATGCTGCAACGAGTATTACCAGCAGCATGGAAAGAATCGTCTGGGCATTGCTCAAAAATGCCAACCCTAAACTGAGGATGAATTCCAAGGTTTCAGACATATCAGAAAGCCAGTCCTTCTACATAAGTGTATAAGGCATCTTTAAGAGCCTTTACATTGCTTCGGCTCACGGGAAGTATTACATCGCCTTCCATGATGACGTCGTTTTTCGAGAGCTTTTTAACCTTTGCAAGTGATATCAGATAACCTCTGTGGCTTCTGAAGAAACCGTCGTTCTTGAGCTGTTCTTCGAAGTCTCCGATGTTATATCTGATGACATGCTCGCCCTGTGTGGTAACGATCCTGACGTTCTGGTTCATGGATTCTAGATAGATAACATCGTTTATGTTGATAAGGAGCTCTTCGCCGTCTTCCTTAATGATCAGCTGGCGGCAAGCACCCTGTTTTTCCTGGACGTATCTGATGACTTCCTTGAGCTTTTCGATGTCGACAGGCTTGGTTAAATACCTTAATGCGTTGACTTCGTAGCCTTCGATCGCATATTCGACATGACTTGTAAGGAATACGATAAAGACCTTTTCCGATATCGCGCGAAGGCTCTTTGCGAGCGTGATGCCATCTACTGCGGGCATCTCGATATCAAGAAAAAGGATGTCGTAGGGCTGCGCCTTAAAGCTTTCGATGAGCCTGTTGCCGTCGTCAAAAGTGTCGATGTTGTAATCGACATTGATCAAAAGCTTATCTAGGATGGTCTTAAGTTCCACCCTGTATAATTCTTCGTCATCGCAAATGGCAATACGCACTTTTTATAGCTCCTTTTATATTGCTGTATTGAATTCTAAATAAACATTTAGTGATTCGCAATACCGTTTGCGACAGGAAACATACCATTCACTCCAGTCTTCATATCAGGGCCTTTTTGGATGCTAGAATCGCCCTTGAGTTCAACGAAGAAAGGAATATTGATATGAAGAACTTGTTTAAGCAGATAGGAAAGGCATTAGGCTACTTCGCAGTTTATTTTTCCTGCATGAATATTGTCGACCTAATCGCAGGCTTTGTATGGGGCTACATGAAAGGTGCAGAACTTAGGGCAATGGGCATGAGTTCGGAGGAAGCAATGGCGGCTTTCCAGACAGTCAAAGACGGCTACAGGGGCATCAGCATGCTTATCGGCGCGCTCCTGACACTTTTGGTATTTTTCATTATCGAAAAGGTAAAGAAGACAAGCCTCGCAAAAGAAACCGACATGAAAATGGTTACAGGAAAGCAGCTCGGCTTAACAGTAGTTGGTGCACTTGGCGGAATGTTCTTTTTGAACTTCATGCTCAACATTCTCCCGATCCCGAAGGAACTCATCGGCGACCTTTCAAGCGGCATGAGCTCACTCACATCGTATCCCTTCTGGCTCGCGATCATCGTAAATGCGATCCTGATACCGATCTTGGAAGAAGTAGTATTTAGAGGTTATCTTTTCAGCAGACTCGGTAAGGCGATGCCCGCAGTAGTTGCAGCGATAATCTCTTCCGTTGTCTTCGGCCTCTGCCACGGCGGCCTTGTATGGGCAATCTGGGCAGGTGTTGTAGGCCTTATTATCTGCGTTGTAAGAGTTAAGACAGGTTCCATCATCCCCGGGATGATCTTCCACATCATTATGAATACTTTTGGCATGGTAGTCTCTTATTTCCCTGTGCTCGAAAAGCTGAACAACGTGGGCATGTATGTTCTCACGATCGCAGGCGGAATACTCCTTGCGGTATACATCGTAGGTATCCTCATGGACAAGGGTTCTTCGCAGAATAAGGCTGAGGTAAAGGTAGTGTAAAACACGTTTGGTTGACTTATTTTCAGGGCTGTCTCATTGCTTCGTGCGTGAGGCAGCCTTTTCTGTTGTGGTGACTTGGCCGTGTTGATATTTTGTAGACGAATTTTCGAAAATCGTCTACAAAATGTGCAAATTTAAGCTCTTTTGCTCGTTTTGATGACGAAAAATGAAAAATCGTCTACAAAACGTCGACAGCGGTGAATTAACATCTTGAGAACGTTGTTGGGATGATGAAACAAGACTGTTTCACTTTTTGTATCACGCAAATCGAAAAAACGGTGACTAAAAGTTAAAATCAGCCTTCAGTTCAACTTTTTGTATCACTGAAATCGAAAAAACAGAGACTGATTGTTGAACACCTTATAATGATACAATTATTCAAACGGTTAAAAGGAAAACGGTGAAACGGAGATAAGACCTTTGCGAAAAGCTTTTCATTTCAACATGGATATACCTGATCCGGATGTGATCTTTTTTGACGGATATTATTATCTGATCACTACGACCATGCATTTCTTTCCGGGTGCCGAGATATTAAGAAGCAAAGATATTAAGACATGGGAGCATTATTCATATGTGTTTGAAAAGCTCGAGAGCACTCCTGCCCAGAGGCTTGAAGGCGATGGATATATCTATGGCAAGGGAATGTGGGCGCCGACATTAAGATACCACGAAGGTACATTCTATGTCGCTTTTTCCTCCAACGATATGAACAAGACTTATCTTTTCCGTTCGACTGATCTGAAGGGCCCGTGGAAACGCAATGAGATCAAGGGCTTTTACCATGACCTCTCGCTCCTTTTTGACGACGGAAAAGCTTATGTTGTTTACGGCAATACCGATATCCACCTGACCGAATTGAATGAAGATCTGACTGGTCCAAAGGAGGGCGGACTTGACCGTGTGATCGTTGATGATGCGGGAAATCCGATGCTGGGTCTGGAGGGTTCGCACATCTATAAAATTGGCGGAAAGTATTATCTTTTCATGATCCATTCTCTGCGTGACCGCTGGAGAAGGGTGGAGGCGATGTATACTGCAGACAGCCTTGACTGTGAGTTTAAAGGCGGAGATATCTATGATAACGATCTCGGAATAAGGGATTCGGGAATCGCGCAGGGAGGCATTGTAAAAGGTCCTTTGGGCAATCACCTCATTATGTTCCAGGACAGCGGAGCGATAGGAAGGCTTCCTGTAATCGTTCCTTTTGAGTGGCAGGACGGAAAACCTGTTTTCGATGACGATACAGTGGTCGAAGAATGCGAACTTACAGGCCTTTCAGGTAGCGATGATTTTAAAGAGGGTCATGAGGATTTCTGGCAGTTTAATCATGAACCTGACATGAGCCTTATTAAGTTTGAAGACGGTTTCCACATCACGACTGACAAAGTCTGCCAAAATCTTTTCCATGCGAAAAACACCCTGACTCAAAAGATCGAAGGACCTGTTCGTGAGGCTGAAGTTACAATCGATGCAAAAGATCTTAATGACGGCGATCTTGCAGGCCTTTCGGCGTTCCAGGGCGATTATGCGTTCAACGGAATTGCTAAAGATGGTGACAGGTATTATGCCGTAATGCTCAGCAATATCAGCAAGGGCGGCATCTGGGACTTAACAGAAGATGAAGGCACAGTCGAAGCTAAAGAACTGATTAACGGATCTGAACTCACCGTAAAAGTTATATGTGATTTCACGAACGATACGGCAACATGCTTTGCCAAGACAGGGGAAGGTTATCTTCAGCTTGGATCACCCCATCAGTTGAGTTTCAGGCTCGATCACTTCACCGGAGCGAGATTTGCGCTGTCATGTTTTTCGACAGCAAAAGCAGGCGGAACAGCTATTTTCAGGGATTTTAAAGTGAAATAACAGCGGCATCACATCATCTTTCAAGAACTTCAAAACGATATAAGCGACGGTCGGTACCGGACATATGAATCTTGAATTGTGATTTCTCTGCCTTATTTGGTGCTCATATTTCTCAGAATATTCATATATTATCCATAGGTTTTTTAATCTTTAAATGTGAAAATATAATCATCAGAGGCAAGAAGATTCATTTTAAAGGACCTTAACTTTATGGAAGCCGCATCAAACAAAAAGCAGAATGACAACCGTAAAATGGTAATGGTCGATAAAGTACTGCATTTCTTCGGCAGTAATGCATACTCGTTTACTGTCGGAGCGATGGGTTTTGTCCATGCGGTCCTTCTTGCTATCTTCTGGATCGCCGGAGTCGAGCAGCTCGTTCAGTTTAATTTCCTAAGCGTTATCATTTATGCATTCTGTTTTATCTTGTGCAGGACCGGACATATCCTTCCGGTTTATGTCAGCGTAATCCTGGAAGTAACTGCTTATTCTGTCGTGTCCACTTATTTTGTCGGCCTTCGCTGCGGAACGTACTGTTTCCTGTTTTCGATCGTTCCGATAATCATCTATTTCGGCTGCAGCCTCTTTAAGGGTAAACAGAGATGGGGAGTTATCCTGATGCTCGTTTTGAACTTCGCGACATTTGCGGTTCTTTACTTCAGTTTCTTTTTCAATGAACCCGTTTATCAACTTCCGACTTCAATAACATTGATCCTTGTTGTATTCTCGGCTTTCGCGATGATATTTGCGACTGTCTTTTACAACGCTCTTTATATCTACACAAGCGAAAATACAGTTACTAATCTTGAACTGAAGAATAAGCAGCTCTCGGCAGATGCACATGAAGATGCGCTTACAAATCTTCTCAACAGAAGAGGATTCCTGCCTCTCGTTAAGTCTCTTATGTCCGGCGACAAGATCAGTCATTTCTGCATCGCATTTGGCGACCTGGATGACTTTAAGCGTGTAAACGATTCATACGGACATGAAGCAGGTGACGAAGTCCTCAAGCATGCAACGATGATGATCAAAGATGAGCTCCCAGGCTGTGATATCTGCAGATGGGGCGGCGAGGAATTCGTAATCCTCTTAAGGGACTGCAATATGGCTTCTGCCAAGGGAAAGGTCGAAAGACTCAGGAAAACCATCGAATCCAATCCCACATCATTCTTCGGCAAGCAGATCTTCGTTACGATGACGATAGGTCTTGAAGAGTACAAGGATAACTATAAAGAGCCTGAAGCCCTTATCAAGAAAGCTGATGAGCGCATGTATTACGGCAAGCAGCACGGCAAGAATATGCTCGTGTTTGAGGACGCTGAAGATATAGAAAATCAGGCATGAGCAGAAGATTCGGATAGCCAGGCTTGCAGTGTCTCGAAAACGAAGCTTTTTATAAGGTTTTCGATACATGAGCAGAAATGAGTGTCTCGACAATAAGGCATTTCCTGGTGTTTTCGATACAATTTCCCTAAATTGTCTCGAAACGAGGGCATTTCTTTGAGTTTTCGATACATGCTTAGCGTACGCTGTATCGAAATAAGCATGATTTTCGATGATTTCGATACATTTATAATGTCAGCCGCTTGATAGGATTCTGCAAAAACGCCAAATTTATCGCTATATCGCAAAAATATATTGAAAAACGATAAAAAACTATTGAAAAGCAATTCCTAAACTGCTATTATGTCCCCAACAGAGATAAAACTTTCGGGAGGGGCATATGACTACTTTGGCAGATACTTCTAGAACAACTGAAGTCAAGGCTATCGATAATGAGGTCTTGAACTTAGAAGATAGTATTCAAAGGGAATATGCAACTATCGATCGTTCCAGAGTAAGTCCCTTCAGATATTTCTGGCCGTTCCTGGTTTTGTCTCTTGTTGAAGGGTTGGGCGGAATCATTGTTGCCGGTATCGCTGCCTTTTTGAGAGCTTCCAGGCAAGAAGAATATCATGCGATCCAGAATACTGAACTGCTCATAATTTTACTGATATTCCTTGCGCTTCATATCTTCGGCGGCATATTTGCCAGATATAAGGCCAGAAAGAAGAACGATTATCTGGAGCAGATAGAGAACAGCAGGGTAGCTGATCTCAGGAAGTTAGAGAAGAGGGTCATTGAGCTTAAGGCACAGAAAAAAGAACTGCTGGGAGAGGTTCCGGTTGAGATCCCCGTTGAAACTCCGTTTGTTAAGACTCCCATGGAGACTCCCGTTGAAACTCTGCATGTTGAAACTACAATAGACAATAGTGCTATTGATAATGCTTTGACTTCTAAAGTAGCTGAATTAAACAAGATCGCAAAAGGAATAAAAGACCGTAATATCGAAATTAACAAGATGCGTGTTGAGATTTCGGCTGGAAAAGTAGAATCCATGTATTATTTCTGGCCGTTTCTCTTAGCCTCTTTTATATTATTCTTTATCCTGAGTACGCATTTGCAAATTGCGTTGTATGCTTATTCGGCATATCTCCCGGCGATCATTGCAGGTCATGTCTTTTTACTGATCCATATTTTCGGAGGCGCATTTGCAAGAAAGATGAGAGATAGATACAACAAAAGGTTCGATGAAAAGTGCGCTTCGATGTATGTGCAGATTTCAAAGTTCCAGGACGAACTGGCAGAATTGGAGATCAGGAAGAAAAGACTTTTAGATGAACTCAAAGATTTCGATGAAGCTGAATTACTTGAAATCTGAGCAGTTCCATAAGGTGGTATAATATGTCCGTCCGTAAATTAACGGGCGGATTTTTATTAGGGATTGAAGACAGGGATTTATGAACTTTAGAAAATTTACAGCACTTATACTTATCGCTGCCATAGCAGGATCAATGCTCTCGGGTTGTAAGAAGGACGGGGATGCTACAGAAACGTCTGTAGATCCGGCTGTAACGGTATCAACTGAGACGACCGAAACATCAGAAACAACGACAGAGGAAACCACAAAACCCACAAAACCTACACACGCGCTCGATGAGTATAAGAACGCGGGAGTTAACGAGCTCAATTCAGTGCCGATCCTTATGTATCACAGGATCTACAATATGAAAAACAGCGAAACTAAGTATACGGGCGGCAATGTCGATAAGGACGGATACAACAGAACTTCCGAAGCTTTCGAAAAGGATTTGAGGAGCTTTTACGAGCAGGGCTACCGCATGATGAGGCTTACTGATTTTGTCGACGGCAATATCGATGTCGCATTCGGATACAGTCCCTTGATCCTTACTTTTGATGACGGTATCAATGACGTCGTTATAGAAGGCTGGAACGATGACGGCACACCGAAGTTTGAAGCCGGTTGTGCAATTGATGTGCTTGAAAAGATCAAGGCCGAGTACCCGGATTACAATGTTACTGCTACATTCTTCCTGAACTATAAGCTTTTCTGCAACAATGAAGAAGACGACAGGAAGGTCATCAAGTGGCTCGTCGATAATGGCTATGACATTGGAAACCACACATATAACCACGTTAAGTTAGGCGGAATGAGTGCGGATGAGATCGAAAAAGAGGTCGGCAAGATGTATAAGCTCTTAGACGAGATCATTCCGGGAAGATTCGTTAATATCATCGCTTTGCCTTATGGCTCTCCTGAAGGCGCAGCATCAAAGCCCGAGTACGAAAAGATCTTCAAAGGAACATATGAGGGCTTCAGTTACACTACCAAAGCGACGCTTTTATGTGCATGGACCAGATCCTATTCGCCTTTTGTAAGAGATTACGACAAGACTGCGATAAGAAGGATCAGGGGATACGACAACGGCGGCGTTTATTGGGATATCGAAGATAATTTCAAACAGCTCAACAACGGCAAGAGATACATCTCGGACGGCGATCCTGATACGATCGTTTTCCCGGCACAGGATAATGCGAGCGGTACATGGCTCAAAGAGACTTATGGTCACAGGACGATAATGTATTAAAATATAGAAAAGTTTTAGGAATGCATTGCTACAGGAATAAGGGTGATAAGTATGTGGAGTGCAAGACCGTTTAATTCAGACAGTCCGGATCCTTTCGGCAGGAACCAGAGCGTGGGCGAGAGACCTCTCTCGGCCGAATCTGCAAAGTGTCCTTCGTGTGGATCGAATATCGTCTTCCGTCCGGAAGTCAGGGGTATGGTATGCCGCAACTGCGGTAATATCTACAACGCTTCCACGCTCGAAAAGATTGGCTCTTTAGGCTACAGCATAGAGCACGATTACTCAAGCGACAGCGAGATATCTGATGACGACAAGAAGCGTCATGAGATAGTGTGCGACAGCTGCGGCGCTACCATGATCGCTGATGAGCACATGATGTCTACAACGTGTCCTTTCTGCGGTTCGCCGGCACTCGTCACGAGGATGATGACACGTGAATTTAAGCCTGATTACATCATTCCGTTCAAGATCGACAGGCCCACTGCCGAAAAGAATATGAAGCAGTGGATCAAGACCAGGAAAATGACGCAAGCAGGCTTTAAGTCAAAGAGCCGTGTCACCAAGATGATGGCTTTCTATGTGCCTTTCTGGATCGTAGACTGCGGTGTCCACTCCGACATGATCGGTACCGGCACCAATTTGGGCGGCAGCTCTGCACAGGTGAACCATGTCACTTCGAAAGCTTCATATTTCGTCAAAGGCGTTCCTTTCGACGCTTCCATGAGAATTGCAAATAAGCTGATGGAAGCTATTGAACCTTTTGATTACAGCGAGATGGTACCTTTCCATAACAGATATCTGCAGGGTTTCTGTGCCGAAAAGTACGACCAGGGCCCGATTGAGATTATGGACAGGTTCATCAAGAGGTTCGACAGGTTTTCAGTTGAACTACACGAGAAGGTTGCTAAAAAATTCGATAAGTATGTTCCGGACCGCGAAAAGACTTTCACATGGATGAGCGAGCTTAATATTAAGTACTGTCTTCTTCCTGTATGGTTCATGACCGTTGAGTTTGACGGCAGGCAGTATCAGTTTGCGGTAAACGGCCAGACAGGTGAAGCGAGCGGCCAGGCGCCGACTACAGAAGCCCTCGATGTTTTCTACAGCATTGCGAGGTTTACAAGAAGCAAACTGATGGCCATACCGATAGCTGTTGCTTCGATAATTCCTGCTATTATCTTCCTGATCACAATGTCCATGAATACCGGACCGTTCTTTATGACTCTGTTTATCATTCTGGCTATTATAGAGGTCATTCTTCTTGCCGGGATAATCCTGATGTATGCGGTTCGAGGAGTTGCAACCGTTGGCTCTGAAAAGATCCGGGAGAAAGCAGATGCATCGAATGATTTTGACAAGGACCCGGGCCTTGAAAGATACCTTGATACAACGCGCCGTACGGATCTTAAGGTCCATGCCGTTCCGAAGCGCGTCAGATCTTACTATCTGGACGGAAAAGAAGATAAAGATGATGATTGGCCGGAGATCGATTTCGAGGTCTATTGATAAGCATCGAAAGGTTTTAGCATGTTGATCAGTCTGACAAAAGAGAAAATGGAAAGCTTATTTCTGCAGTTTCTGCAGGATGTTTTTAAGCATCCTGAGGTTGTCAGCTGCTTAGTGAAAAAGAACCTTATTACCCGTGAGACTATGGAAGAAGCAGGACGAAAAGCTTTTGAAGCGAGCTTTCACGATCTGTTCAGCGATGTGGATCTGGCTGTAAAAGTCCGTCTGCCAAAAGACGGTTCCGTTACACCTGAAGATTACACGAAAAGGATCGACCGCTTTGGCATAAATGAGAAAACCGCTCTCGGATGGATGCTCGTTCCTGAGAATCAAGTCTACAGGATAATCTTCTATAACGGCATGCGTTACGATCTCATCTTTGATTTTGAGTATTCTGATGATGTTTCTCTGAATTTGGGAGATGCGCCTGCTTCTATTGAAGATAACAAAGACTGGCCTTACGTTAACATTAACCGCTTCTGGTTTATTGAGCTTCAGGCATTGGGAAAACTGTACCGCAAAGATCACTTGATATCTGCTCATCTGGCAAATATGAACTTAAATGAGACTTTGGTCATGCAGATGATAATGAGGGATCAGAAGTATGGAACCAATCATCACAGGTATGGATATTCAGAAGATCTGGAATACGTTAAGGATCTTGGAAAAGCTCCTTATAAGACAGATGATCAGACGTTTAACAGGATCGCAGATCAGATCTATTCTGCGGCTCTTTCTTACGACAGGCTGGTCAGGTATTTCTATCCGGAATATAAGGACAGGAGTAAAGCTTTCTTTGCGATCTGGGACTGGTATGAGTCCTGCAGAAAAGCAGGTAACTGAACTATGAATATCGAATACAGAAAAGCTGAAAAGTCAGATGCCAAAGTGCTCGTTGATATCTACAACGATTCGTTTTACAGCGATTATATCCGCTATGGCGAATGTCCTGCGTATGGAAGAACGATAGAGCAGATGGAGCAGTCGATTGATGATTTTCCTAAATTCCTGATCTTGTGCGATAACAGGCCCGTTGGCTGCATCTCTTGCAAAGAGACCGAAAAGGGAACATATGAAGTCGGTTGTCTTTGCGTGATCCCTGAGTTCCAGGGCAAAGGAATCGGAACAGCCGCTATGGGATTTGCGAAATCATATTATAATGATTGGAACAGGTTCACTCTGGTCACTCCGACAGATAAGACCGAGAATATCAAGTTTTATACAGAGAAATGCGGCTTTGCGGTTAAGTCTGTCGAGATGGATGGAAATGTTGAAGTAGTGAGGTTCATTTTAGAGAGATAAGTTTTGTTCAGTTTTGTTTCATGCGATGTGGGGGATAATAACATGAAAATGGAACGAAGGATTAAGTATTCAGGTGCAGCTTTTCTCGCTGGAGTTATGCTGATTAGCGGTTGTTCGCTTGATACTGAGAAAACAACGGAGATGTCTCAAACTACACTTCAGGAAACGACAACTGTCAGTGAGATCTGTACCATTGAAGGCTTTGAATATGCAATTTTTAAGCCTGATGAATATGGTCCTGATCTTTGCAGGGGATGGTATATCCGTGATGAAGCTGATGAGAAGTATATCCTGATCTGTGACGGCTGGAAGTCATCCGGCGGCTATGGTATCCACGTTACCAATGTCGGATATGAATCTGACACTGTAGTTATTTCAGTTGTTGCCACCAGAGACACTTCTGTTGAGACCGATACGATACTTTACCCCGTCTGCTCTGTGGGATTTAATAAGATTCCGGATAAAGTTAAGGTGGTTTACGATGACGGCTCTGAACTCGAATTCGGAGGACGCATTATCGATACTGATGAATGGGCAGTAGACGTAGCCATTGACGATGACTATATGGCGGTATTTTCCAATATTGACGGCGGCCGCAAAACATATGTCTATAAGAATGAAGACAACACATACAGATATATCAACGTGCTCACGCGCAGCAACAATAATGTTTATGTTAAAGGATGCGGGACAGCTCCAACGATATACTATATAGACTATGTGTCGTTGAGATTTGAATCTTACGAATACGTTGTAGTAAAAGGCGACGAGAATACCAGACTGGACATCGAAGGATATATCAAGTCGTTTGGTGATTGAGGATTATTATGCAGCCGATAAAAGACATCAGAATCTATAGAAGCACCATTGAAAATATTCCGGGCAATTCTTTGCCTGAAGGTTTTTATAATCTGGAATTATGCGCTGTTGCCAGACGTATCGTAATGAAACTTCAGGAAAACGGATTCTCGATGGGTGACTTCCATCATCTTTATATCAATCTGACAACTTGTAGAGAAGAGGGAACGTTCAGTCTGTCCCAGAGAGGCAGAGATCCGTACTTCCCGTGGTACCGCTATTACGACGTAGGAGTAAGCCAGGCGTTTTACGATAGCTTGGAAACCCGAGAGTGTATAGAAAAGGTCATAGGATTAGTCGAACAGGTCCTGCTAAGCTTTGCAACTCCTGAATTCGATGAAGATGAAATCCGCCATTGCATTGCAGAGGCAGTGGAACAGGGTGAAAAGATGACCATGGTCTATAAGGAAAAGCAGGCTTCGAAAAACAAAGCAGTTATCTATTTGAGGTATCTTGATAACGGAAAGTATTTCCCTCTGCTGAAGGTTTTCGATCTGGACGGAAGCATAATGTTTGAGCGCGACCTTCCTGAGACCAATGATCTCTATGATTATGGCGAGATCCGGTTAAGCTCGAAAAAAGTCACCATCAAGCCAAGGAAGAACAGCTACACTAAGAACCAAGAGGCCATGAGTTTTGATTTGTTATAATGAACCATATGATTACTTTTTGGAATGAGGGGTAACATGAAAAACGGGATTATCAGTTTGGCCCTGGTAGATGTCATTTGCATTGCTTTTATCTTTTTTACGGTGATAAGCCAGTTCGGCACGAACATTAAAGTCTATGAGCGCGAAAAAGCCTATCCCGTTGAATATGGCAGCTTTGAACACACGCTGTACAGAAGAGGCTATGGAAGTTCCCAAATATATCAGAGCGCGGTCAAGATGCAGCCCGCTGATGATGACATAGATACTTTCTGGGTTGTTGCAGAAGAAGTTTTCGGAACCGATGACGAGCATGAATTAAAAGAGCTGATCGAAGAAAAAGAAGAGGTCAGACTTAATATCTTTGTCAATCCTGAGACAGGCAAAGTCCTTGGATCTACAACTAAGGGCACTTCAAAATTTGCCCTCATTTATAACGATAACAAGCTGGTTAAATACGGACTCATCATCATTCCTGCGGTTAACGTTTTTGTTATCGCACTAATCGTTATTTCAGAAAAAGCCTTAAGGAAAAATCAGAAGAAGCAGGAGTAAGACTATGTTGAAAAAGTATGCAGATGAAATAGAAAAATACTTAGCAGAAGCAGTCAGGGAAAGAGACGATGCCGTTAGCCCCACAAGAAGCCAGTTTACAAGGCTTCTGGCGTCTCCTGCATCTACGAGGAAAGTGCCCGGAATTCCTGAAAGAATGAATGAGGACGGGGAGTATATCTGCAATGAAAAGGAAGCTGTCATCGTTAAGGAGTTCCTTTCCAAAATGTTCAATATAGATTCCAGACAGAGCCTTATTGAATATCAGAAAGAACAGTTCAGATCAAGCGTCGAATACGAGCAGTTCATGACCTTCTGGAAAGAAGCTCCGCTCTTTGACATTAACGAACTTAATCCCAATGGTCGTAAAGGTTTTGAGTACATGATCAACCTCGCAAAGCCGTTCTATCCGATGCTTCAGGAAAAGGGCTTTTATGCCTGGGACATCTCGGAATATATAAGCATCTGCAGAACTGCCCGTGCATGCGGCATAATTGACGAGGAAGAGTTCGACGGCATAGTCGACCGCTTTGTAAGAAAGGCTCAGGTTTTCTATCATTCGTTCAAGGGATATGCTTTATCTTATATTTGCGGAGCCATGTATTTCTCAGCAGGAAATTTCAGAGACACATCCGGTCTTGACCAGTTTTTTGCTATTCAGAAAAACGTATTAAAGTATCTTTTCGATGAGAACGGAGACTGGTGCTATTACAAATGGTATGAGCCTGAAGAGCGCGAATGGGTTGATGTATATCCCGGCAATTTCGGATGCTGCGTAACGAAAGCAGCGCTCGAAAAAGGTGTCGGATACATGCGCCGTCAAAAGCCTTTAGATGGTAAGCCCGATTGCGGCTGGTGCTTTTATCACGGAGACGAAGCAGACGAATATGTAAACGATTCTGACAACCTTCAGATAGTTGGAATCAACACCATCTGCAATCTGTATCCTACTATATTAGCCTTCTTGGAAGCCCCGATTGGCAGTGCTTACGGCTGGAACGGCGAAGACTGGATCAAGGAAAAGTAAGGGCTGACTGTAAGAAGTGGTTGAGAGATAAAGGCTGCACTGAATTTGCCAGCGACTGTGATCTCGATAATTCAGACCGTTTGAAATTCCATATGGTTCTCGGATTTGAAGAAACAAACCGCATTATATGTTTTAGGAAAAGCCTTTAAAAGCTTTTGTTATAATGTAGGCATCGGCTAAAAAAGCTAATAAATCTGGTAATTCACTACTAGTGGGAAGGGAGATCTTTTATGTCACCGTTATTGATCGTATTGCTGGTCATCCTGGGATTGATGCTTTGCAGCTTAATTATTCACGGCAGAGTCATCGCATTCTTTATCAAGAATAAGTATCTCCCCAAAGCTCCGAAGTGGCATTTTTGGATGCCTGCAAAGATGAGAAGAAGCAAGTAACATGACTAATAAAGAAATATTGCAGATCGCGATGCAGCAGTCTGCAGAAGATATTGGATGCAAAGTCGAAGATTTCTTGGCAGGCGATAACAGGATCGTTCCTTTAAAACTCGGCGAAAATGCTAAGAAGTACTATAAGCTCCCGATCGGATGTAATTTCATTTCTTACGGGAATAATGTTGTTGCGGCGGCAACGGATGATACTTTTGAGACAGCAAGAGAATACATTTCAAAATTTGAGTTTTACCACTGCTTTGAGACACCCAATATGCGCTGGCTCAATGAGAGGTTGGAACCCTTGGGCCTTACCACGTGCTTCATGGCTGAATACTATCTGCCTGATCTTAACACCTTAAAAGAACTCCCCTGTGAATTTGAGCTCAGGACGCTCGAGAAAGGTGAGTTTGAAGATTTATATGTCCCTGAGTGGACGAACGCTCTGTGCAGCGACAGGAAGCATTTAGACGTGCTTGCTGTAGGTGCATATGATTATGGAAAACTGATAGGGCTTTCGGGTTGTTCTGCTGATGCAGATAAGATGTGGCAGATCGGCGTTGATGTATTGCCTGAATACAGGCGAAAAGGAATAGCATCAGCACTTACTTCAAAACTTGAAATAGAGATATTAAACCGCGGCAAGGTGCCTTTTTACTGCACAGCGTGGTCTAATGTGAGATCCGTCAGGAATGCGGTCAAGAGCAGCCTGATACCTGCCTGGGTCGAGATGACGGTAAAGCCGGTATCGGTAGTCGAAGAAATGAATGCATGGTCTTCTAAGATACTTCCAAAAGGCAATCTGAAAGAGTGAGAAGTATTTAATCAGTTAGTGACCTCGATATAGTTCTATTGCCGATGCGGCACGGCGGGTTGACAAAATGGCAACATAACATTATTGTTATGTTGTGACTAATGCAACATCAAAA
Organism: Ruminococcaceae bacterium R-25; assembly: GCA_003149065.1. Lineage (NCBI taxonomy): Bacteria > Bacillati > Bacillota > Clostridia > Eubacteriales > Oscillospiraceae > Ruminococcaceae bacterium R-25. The sequence continues at coordinate 1,124,263 of QGFZ01000001.1, read as the reverse complement.
GTGGAGGCAACCAATGAACAAAATCGGTGACAGGATTAAAAAGCTATTAGATGAATCTGATTATACTCAGGCTGAGCTTGCGGGAATGGTTGGTGTTACTGTTTCTGCTATGTCACGCTATATTAATAATGAAAGGGAACCTAAGAGTGAGATTATTGCAAATATTGCAACAGCCCTCAATACTACATCAGATTATCTGATCAGTGGGAAAGAAGAGTCTGAAGATTTTGCCAGTATCTATCGATTAGTAGCTCGCAGCACTTCTGAAATGTCAGTTGATCAGAAGATGGAGTTAGTAAGGTTATTAACAAAGAAATGATGAACTGTATAGCTGACATTGAATTTGTAGATATTAAGCTCCCTAAGAAGGTTTATGAAAAGATGGAGAGGGTAGTTGTTAAACTCTTCATAGATCTTGGCATTGATACATATCCTATTGATCCAATTAACATAATTAAAAAGTTGGGTTATGTTTTGCGCAAATATTCTGACTTACCAGTTTATGAGCAATTAAAGTTAAGACGTAAAGAACTTGATGCTACAAGTTGTTATGACCCTGAATTAAAGACATTTGTTATTTGTTACGATGACACTAAAAACCACGGAAGGATAAGATTTACGTTAATGCATGAATTGGGTCATATCCTTTTAGGCCATAAAGAAGAAAGCGAATTGGCTAGAAAGATGGCAAATTATTTTGCCGCGTATGCATTGGCACCATCGCCGATTATTTATTTGTATGATTGTCAAGATGCTAATGAACTTGCAACAGAATTTTTTGTTACTGAAAAGTGTGCAACTTATTGCTTTAGGCGGTATACAAATTGGTTAGAGTTTGGTGGTCGAATAAAAAATTATGAAGAAGCCTTACAGAAAATGTTTGAGCGAGCTAATAATGTTGAAGAAAGGGGGAGTGTGTCGTGAAGTATAATAATAAAAAAGAAAAACACTGCTAGACTGTTTTTGCAATCATCGCAGTGCTTTGTTCTCGAATATAACTATTCGAAATCTGCAATATTATTTTAGCGATATTCGAGGACAAATTCAAGGAGCAACAAAAATGTTGTTTAGAGAATTGTCTTCGGAAAACCTTTATTCGGGTCCCGGAGAGTCTCCCTCAAGGAAATATCTAAAGTCTCAATCCTTGTTGAATGAGCGTGATATCAACAGGATATCAGAAAGGATCCCTATATGATAAAGGGCTTATCAGAGTATGAAAAGTTTAAAGTTATTAGACCTATTATCGGTCCATGCGAATACGACAGCTTCAAGATTCCGATCGTGAAAAAGACCGATTTGTCGAGAGTTGATTTAAACAACCTAAAAGCAATTGGTATAAAGAGTGCATCGCCAAGAACATCTGACAAGAATAAGCTTGTTCTAATGCATGCTTTTGATAAGGAACTTATACGTTTGTGGAATGAGCCGCTAAAGAAGATTGGTTTGTTCCAAGGTTTTGCTGCTGTCGGCACTCCTGATTTTTCTATTTATCCAAATATGAATGAGAATGATATTCGCTACAATATTTATATGTCTCGTTGGCTTGGAGTTACTTGGCAGAACTACAATTGTAACGTCATTCCTACTATGGGATGGGCTTTGCCGGATACTTATGATCTCTGTTTTAGTAGCGTTGAATATGAATCACCAGTTATTGTTTCGACACTTGGATGCGACGAGCATAAGGATGTTTTCCTAGAAGGTTTTTATGAGATGCGTAAAAGAATTAATCCGCCACTAATTATTGTTGTAGGAAAAATGATTGATGGAATGACTGGAACTTTCATAAATTATAAGTATACCGATACATTTACTTGCAAGTATACGCAAATTGAATTTGAAGGCATTTCAAGGGTTTTTACTATAAGGGAGGTGGCTTAAATGGGATCACGTGGTGCATTTATAAGTGTTGACAAAGGGAATTTTGATTTTGTTTCGGGAGGCCGACACTATAAGCCTTTGGGTACTCTTAATAGCAATTCTAATGTTAAAATAATTGTACAAGATACAAATAATGTTAAGGCACCAGAGTTTTCACATACCCCAGGTCGTGTGTATGCAGTTGTTAAGGATGGAGTGTTAAAGCATCTTGCTTACTATGATAAGAATCACAAACAGGAAGTAAGTATTGATCTTACACATGAACATAATGGCGTGAAGCCACACCGGCATATCCATCTAAAGCACGGCAAAAATCTGCCAGGAGAGCCTCCTAAACCGCAGGAGTTAGTATTAATAAAAAAGATCAAAAAGGAGTTTCATCTAAAATGAGAATTAATGAATATAACTCACTTAAAGAATTTACATCACAATACATTGGAGAATGGGGCCCATCTGATGGCCATTGGTTAGGATTAGACTTTATATTTAGGGGTAATGAATACCGGTTTAATACTGGATCAATGTACGAGGAACATAATACGCTCCTTCCTGATGGAAGAGAGGCAATCTTTGGATTATACAAAAAGAACCAGAGAAAAAAAGATGGTAAAGATTATACTCTATTGGAAGAGTTTGCGTGTATGGAAGATGTTCTTAAGAGTACATGCATTGAAGGTATTGAATTCAGCAAGATAATTATGGATGATGATACCGAATTAGTAGGGCAGGACTGAGTCAGTTCTTAGCGCAGATTTAGTTCGTTATGAAAAATGGGGGTAGGAATATGAAGAAAGTATTGGCAACGATTCTGTCGTTACTGATGGTTCTGTCTTATACGGCATGTACTAAGACAGAAGAAACTGAAACAAGCGGTTCCGTCACTTCGGAAACCACAACAGCTGCTACAACAGATCCGACGGCAACAATTTCAGAAACAACGGATGACAGGACTTACGGTACTGCGAAAAGCACAGAAGCGCCTGATTATGGTGACAGTACGGTGGCTGATCTGTGCGAGCTGATGCATAGTGTCTCAGGCCAGAGAGTTTATAAGGTTGCTGTTATGACCGAAGATTTCTTCCAGACGGCAATAGGCGACAGTCATATGGGATATTACATTTCTTATGAAGAATATCCGGAGGGTGAATACTTCTTCCTTTACGATTACTTCATGCAGGTAAGAAAGGGAGAACTTTCTTTCAACAAGTTCAGGTTCACTGCAAATAGCGAACACGGGGCAGTTCATACGCTGGAATACATCTGCTCCAATTCCAAGAAAGAAACAGATCTAAATCCTTTTGATATGTCGCAGGAAGAGATGCGCAATTACTATTCAATGCTCGAAAAAGAACTCACCAAATGTTTTGGCGCAGCTAAATCTTCAGAACCCCTTGATGATGAGAAACTCTGGAGACCGGCTTATGCTGAATTCAGTACGGGAAATGAGTGCACTTTCAGAGTTGAATACGATTCTTCATCAGGAGTGGAGCAGGTAAAGATCAAGTGCTATAACAGCGAAGCCAGGAGGCACATCTTGGACGGCAGCGACTTAGAGCCTTCTGAGACTGATGATTCCGGCTTTGGCGATATAGGAGAAAACTACTACAAGGAACCCGGACCTGATGATATTGTCACGGATGAGAAATCAGGCCGTACATATGTAAAGAACCAGCTCCTGATAAGCTGTCAGATGGGAACTCCTGATGCAAAGGCAAAGGTTCAGAAGATATGCGAAGAGATCGGTGCAGAGATCGTCGGATGCATTGAGATTACGAGCGATTTCCAGATCGAATTTAAACGCGACATGACTTACGATGAACTGATGAAAGTCGCAGGCGAACTTAGAGAAAACTACTATTTTATTATCGATGTCACTCTTAATTCTGCTTCCAAAGTAAAATTCGATACTTAATGAATTGCTGAAAGGATATTTTCTTTGATCTTAATCTTCGATTATTTTGAAACTGTCATAAAGACCCATTCCATGGATTTTAACCGTGGTCTTAAAGTGCTGTGGGAAAAATACTATAAGGACAATTGCGATTTTGAAGAGATCAAGAAAGTCGGAGATGAGCAGTTTCTAATACTTTTAGATCTACATAAGAAGGGCTTGGAATACAGATTTGTAGCAGACGAACTTCCTGAATATGCTAAAAAGTTCGGCGGTGAAGTTGTCCCGATGTCTTCAGATGAAGAAGCGGATTTTCTTATGCTCTGTAATGACATGGAAGTCATGCCGGGAATGGCAGATGTTTTAGAGACTCTGCAGGAAAAGGGCATTCCGATGTATATCCTGTCAAACAGCGGTTTTACTGCTGCTGCATTGACCAAGGTGTTGGAAAGACTTGGTATCGGCAAGTATTTCAAAAAAGTATGGTCGAGCTGCGATTACGGAAGGATAAAACCTGACAGAGGTTTCTTTGACCAGGCAATTGAAACTGTTTTGCAGGATAATCCCGGAAATCAAAGAAGTGATATAGTGTTTTTAGGCGACATATTTGAAACGGATGTAATAGGCGCTCATGATGCCGGAATCAACGCCATATGGTTTGACCACGAAGGTAAAGATATCGAGTGCGGTATTGAATACAAAAGGATCAAAAGTGCCGGCGAACTTATTGAAACGTTAATAGGCTAAAGGGGAGGGTACTGATGGCTTCAGCTTTTAAAGACAAAGTGTTTGATAAAAAACATACAAAGTTAAAGACTGTTTTGTACTATTCAGTAAGATCCGGCATCGCTCTGGCAGGCATCTACGGAGCCTTGTTCCTTTATGTGTATTATTCACATGTTTCTGACCCGATTCCGTTCACTACGAAATATTGGCTGATATTTTTGGCCATTGCCGTTGTGGAAATAATAATTAAAGCTGTCCAGACAAATGACATCAATGTAACTGTCATGAGCAAGAGTGTCGATATAACTGCCGGCGGCGAGAACTATGTCTATCAGGTAGAACAATTTGTCGGCCCCTATATTGATACGAAGAAGAAAAAGGACCGCCGCTATGAGTTAGCTTTCGCTGATGACGTAAATAACCCTGACACCACGCATTTTATTGCTCTTCCGGGAATCAAGGTAAAAGAGTTTATTACTGTCTGTGATGCTATTACGGTTGCTAAGGAAGAACTCTCCGGTGAGCATACTTACGAAGCTTTTGAAGGAGACGCGTACGAGAAAACCAGAAAAGACGGTGTTGATGCAAAAGCCGCTGTCCTTGGTTTCTTTCTGGTTGCAATTCCTGTTTGGTCTGCGATTTTCTTGCTTGTTGTAATGTTTATCTTAAAGCATGACATTGGGATTTATTCTTTGCCCTTGACCGCTGCAGTAATCTTGTTTGTAATCGTTGTTGTCAAGTTTATTGGTTACCTGATCGAGCGCGGCCCTAAGCAAAAAAAGCTGAAGACCTTGAAGTTCAGTAATTCCGGTTATGAGATCAACGGTGTTTTCCATTCTTATAAAGAAATAGAGTATGTAACCATGACGCAGCCTTATCTCACGGGTTTTTCGGCTTTCCGCAGAGTCCTTACGATCAAGCTTTTCGATTCAAAAAAGCCTTTAAAGTTTTCCATTGGAAACAGGATCGAAAAGAACGAGACCGAGGAAGAATTAGCCAAGGGCTGCACATGTCCTTATCCTGCACTTTACGAGAGGATAAAGACTGATAAGTCTCTGGGAAGAAAATTCCAGCTATAACCCTAAAATACCTCATTTACCGTTATTAGACGCTTGAACGGATTGTTATAATACAACCGTTAATAGATTTTGGGGAAATGGCGGATAATTAGGTATGAAAAAGATTTGCAAGGTTTTTGCATCAGTATTATGTGTTTCTTTACTGGCTTCATGTAATGAAGTTACCGGGCCTTCAAATAAGGCAGAATCAGAAGCTCAGGAGACTTCTGAAACCCAGTATGATGTTATCTTTAAAAATCTGGAAAACGTAACTCCTGATTTCGATTCACAGCTCGAAATAATAACGGCAAAATACGATTCTCTCTTGGGAGAATACAATAACGACAGCGTTCTTTCAGATGCATATTTTGCAATAACTGATCTTAACCATAACGGCAGGCTGGAGATCCTTATCAGCTGGTGCCAGGGGTCCGGAGCTTTTTCGAGTACTCTGGTCTATGAGATAACAGAAGACCATAAGGACATAGCAAGGCTTAAGCACGATCCTGAAAGCAAAAACGATGACAGTGCTGATTTTATAATGTATGGGGATGGCGAGTCGCATGTGGAAGTATACGACTGCTATAGAAAAGGTAATGAATACTTCTATCTTTTACAGGATTACGTAAGTGCAGGGTGGTCAGACAAATTAATTTCTTTCCATTCTTATTCATTTAAGAACGCGTTTAAAAGCGAACTTATCGGCAGCTGTTCTGTAAGTGCCAATGAGAACGAAAAGACTGTTAGCGTCTGGCTTAGTGATCCTGAGAGTAAATGCTTTAATGACGAAAAAGCTTTTGAAGATTATCTGAAATCTTACTGGAAAGACTATGAAGAACAGAAGTCTTGTGAAGTAGCCTGGTTCCCGTATTCCCAGAAAACAGAGTTTCCGCAAAACGTCAAAGCATCGTATCAGGCTTTTAATCCCAAGTCGGAGAAAAAGTCTGAAATATCCTACGATTTCCATAAATACTTCGACTGCTTTTATGCAGACGAATATAAATATGTGATTGCGAAATTACACAAATCTGATCAAGAATAGAGATTCCTTACGTGATCGATAAACTTCGATGCTAAAGCGCTCGGGATCTTTTCCTTATCCCATGACAGGATATAGTCAACGTCAACTTCAGGAACGATCTTCTTAACTACAACGTTTGAATCGGCTGAGATATTCTTTGCAACGGAGGCAGGGAAGATCGCTATTCCGATATTCTGGTCAACGAGCTTTGAAGCGTTCGATGAGTGCGCTGTCTTAACTATGAATCTCGGTTCCTTTCCTGTGGGTTCGAACCATGAACGGATCTCTTCTTCTCTTGAATGACGTGAGGATATGATGAGGTCCGTATCAACTAAATCTTTAAGTGATACTGTCTGCTTCTTAGCTTTAGCAAGAGGGTGCGAACCCGGGATTATCGCTGCCCATGAATCGCTGTAAACCGTGATGCCGTCAAGCTGCTCTGTATTGAGCGGAGTCATCGTTATAGCAAGCTCCAAAAGGCCGGACTTCATTCTGTATGTGAGATCGTCCACGGTGCCGCACCAGAGGTTATAAGTAACGTTAGGATATTCTTTCTTAAAAGAAGATATCCATTCTGCTGCTAGAGAAGGACCGTTACTGTCAACGTGTCCTAAGTAAAGCGTGCCGCTTAAGCCTTTCTTTACATCGGTTATCTCTGTTTTCGCGATATCTGCAAGAGCAAGTATCTGTTCGCCACGGCGCTTTAACGCGAGGCCTTCGGGTGTTAAGGTAACATGACGCTTGCCTCTTACGATAAGTGTGCATCCCAATTCTTCTTCAAGATCCATTAAGGCTCTCGAGAGCGGGGGCTGGGATAAGTGCAGACGCTCTGCTGCGCGCGTAATATTACGTTCTTCTGCGACTGTTAAGAAATAACGTATTTGACGTAGATCCATTGTTTTTACCTCCGCTTTTCTATCATACTCAAAAGGTATTGTTATACGAAAATGATATGTATTTTATTTCTTGCGGTCATAACGATAGAATATGCCTTGAAATCATACAACGATAGTTTAAACGCATTGAAAACAAATATCAATATCTTTTGAGTATGATTTCAAACTTGAGCTCCGGTGGTGGATGAAATGGACTCAGGTGATTGGGAGGAGAATATGAGACCTTACGAAGAAAAGTATGTAAAAGAATGCTATCAGGCAATGCAGGAAGAGCATGATGCATGCGGTATCGGTTTAGTCGTAAACATCGATGGCAAAAAAGAATACCGCACTTTAGACGATGCATTATCCATTGTTGAAAAGTTAGAGCACAGAGCAGGTAAGGACGCTACCGGTGAGGTAGGCGACGGTGTCGGAATCTTAGTCCAGATCTCTCACAAGTTCTTTAAGCCCGCTGCAAAAGAAGCAGGCATCGAAGTAAAGGACGAGGGCGACTACGGTATCGGCATGTTCTTCCTTCCCCAGGATACAAAAAAGCGCACTCTCGCAATGCGCATGTTTAAGGTGATCACAGAAAAGAACGGCCTTAAGGTCATGGGCTGGAGAGAAGTTCCCACAAATCCTGATATCCTTGGCAAGGTCGCAAGAGATGCAATGCCCGTCATCATGCAGTGTTTCGTTGAAAGACCTGCTGACTGCGAAAAGGGTCTTGCTTTCGACCGTATGCTCTATGTTGCAAGAAGAGAGTTCGAGCAGAGCACGGACGATACATATATCACTTCTTTATCTTCAAGAACTATCGTATATAAGGGCATGTTCCTCGTAGGACAGCTCCGTAAGTTCTATGAGGATCTCCAGAGCAAGGACTATGAGACAGCTATCGCAATGGTCCACTCAAGATTCTCAACAAATACAACACCTTCATGGGAGAGAGCACATCCTTACAGAATGATCGCTCACAACGGTGAGATCAACACGATCAGAGGTAACTTCGACAGAATGCTCGCCCGTGAAGAGACATTGTACAGCCCTTCGATCGAGAACGATGTAGATAAGATCTTCCCGATCATCCATAAGACGGGTTCTGACTCTGCGATGCTCGACAACACGTTAGAGTTCTTCATGATGAACGGAATCCCGCTTCCTCTGGCAGTCATGATGATGATCCCTGAGCCCTGGAAGAACGATTCTTACATGGAGCAGGAAAAGAAAGATTTCTATCATTACTATGCAACCATGATGGAACCCTGGGACGGTCCTGCAGCTATCCTTTTCACAGACGGTGTTATCGCAGGCGCTACACTCGACCGTAACGGCTTAAGACCTTCCAGATATTACATCACAGACGATAACAGACTTATCCTCTCATCAGAGGTAGGCGTACTGGATATCGAGCCTGAGCACATCGTAAAGAAGTCCAGACTGCAGCCCGGCCGTATCCTCTTGATCGATACGGAAAAGGGTAAGCTCGTATCTGACGAAGAGTGCAAGAAGTACTATTCTGAAAAGCACCCTTATGGTGAGTGGCTCGCATTAAATCTCCTGCATCTTTCTGAACTCAAGATCCCCAATAAGAAGATCCCGGTTCATACACAGGAGATGAGAAATAAGCTCTATAAAGTATTCGGTTATACTTTCGAAGACGTTAAGAATGAGATCCTGCCGATGGCTACGAACAAGGTTGAGGCAACAGCTTCAATGGGTACGGATATCCCTCTCGCAGTTCTCTCAGAAAAGCACCAGCTTCTGTTCTCATTCTTCAAGCAGCTCTTCGCACAGGTTACAAACCCGCCGATCGACTCTATCAGAGAAGAGATCGTTACAGATACAACGGTTTATATCGGCTCAGACGGTAACCTCCTGGAAGAAAAGAGCGGCAACTGCAGAGTGCTTGAAGTAAATAACCCGATCCTTACTGGCGTTGACTTGGTTAAGATCAAGTCTTTGAACCAGCCGGGCTTTAAGACAGCTACTGTATCTATTCTTTACTATAAGAACACATCGCTCGAGAAGGCTTTGGACCAGCTCCTTATCACTGTAGACAGAACATGTGCAAAGGGCGCCAACATCATCGTTCTCTCTGATAGAGGCATCGATGAGAACCACGTTGCAATCCCTTCGCTCCTCGCAGTATCCGCAGTAGAGCAGCATCTGGTCCAGACAAGAAAGAGAACGGCAGTTTCCCTCATCATCGAGAGCGGCGAGCCCAGAGATGTACACCAGATGGCAACGCTCCTTGGCTTCGGTGCACGTGCGATTAATCCTTACCTTGCACATGAGTGCATCGCTGAGATGATCGACAAGGGAATCCTCGATAAGGATTACCATACTGCAATCGATGACTATAACTACGCAATCCTTCACGGTATCGTTAAGACATCCGCAAAGATGGGTATTTCCACACTGCAGTCTTACCAGTCCGCAAAGATCTTCGAAGCAGTCGGTATCTGCAAAGAAGTAGTAGATAAGTACTTCACAGGTATCGTAAGCCGCGTAGGCGGTATCGGTTTGGAAGAGATCTCAGAAGGAATCCTTTTCAGACACGACAAGGCTTTCGATCCCATGGGACTCGAAAACGATGAGACTTTGGACAGCACAGGCTTCCATAACTTGAGAAGCGGTGATGACAAGGAAGATCATCTGTATAACCCCAAGACGATCGTTGCCCTCCAGAAGGCAGTAAGAGAAGGTTCTTACGAACTCTTCAAGGAATATACGGCAATCGTAGATAATGAGAAGCCCCATACATTAAGAGGTCTCCTCGCATTCAAGAAGACAGGCAATTCTATCCCGCTCGAGGAAGTTGAACCTGCTTCAGAGATCGTTAAGAGATTTAAGACCGGCGCTATGTCTTACGGTTCTATCTCAAAGGAAGCACACGAGTGCATGGCAATCGCAATGAACCGCCTGGGCGGCAAGTCCAATACAGGTGAGGGCGGTGAGTCACCCGAGAGATTCGGCACAGAGAAGAACTCCAAGATCAAGCAGGTCGCATCAGGCAGATTCGGTGTTACAAGCGAATACTTAAACAGCGCTGAAGAGATCCAGATCAAGATGGCTCAGGGTGCTAAGCCCGGTGAAGGCGGACATCTCCCCGGAAAGAAAGTCTATCCCTGGATCGCTGAGAGAAGATATTCAACACCCGGTGTTGCTCTTATCTCACCTCCGCCTCATCACGATATCTATTCGATCGAAGACTTGGCACAGCTCATCTACGATTTGAAGAATGCAAACAGAAAAGCAAGGATTTCCGTAAAGCTCGTATCCGAAGCAGGCGTTGGTACTATCGCATGCGGCGTTGCTAAGGCAGGCGCACAGGTAATCCTGATCTCAGGTTACGACGGCGGTACAGGTGCAGCTCCTGCAAGCTCCATCCACAACGCAGGTCTTCCTTGGGAATTAGGTCTTGCTGAGACACACCATGCGTTGATCGAGAGCGGCCTTAGAGGAAGAGTTGCAGTCGAGACGGACGGTAAGCTCATGAGTGGCAGAGATGTTGCTATCGCAGCACTCTTAGGCGCTGAGGAATTCGGTTTTGCTACAGCACCTCTGGTATCCATGGGATGCATGATGATGAGAGTCTGCAACAAGGATACATGCCCGTTTGGTATCGCATGCCAGAACGAGGAATTAAGAAAGAGATTTAAGGGTAAGCCCGAGCACGTTATGAACTTCATGCTCTTCATCGCAGAAGAGTTAAGAGAGATCATGGCAGAGCTTGGTTTCAGAACAGTCGACGAGATGGTCGGAAGATCCGATCTCCTCAAGGTTAAGGACAAGCAGATAACAAAGAGAGCCGAGATGGTCTCTCTCGCGCAGATTATAGATCCGTCTTATGCGGATTCCGAAGTACGCCATTTCGAGCCTGACCATGTATTCGACTTCGAGCTCGAAAAGACGATCGACGAGAGAGTATTCCTCCCTGAACTCGCGAAAGGCCTTAAGAAAGGATCCATCAAGATTACTGACGTTAAGGTATCGAGTACCGACAGAGCAGTAGGAACTATCTTAGGTTCGGAGATCACAGCCGAATATGGAACAGAGTTGGCAGATGACAGCGTCATCGTAGAACTTACGGGCGGCGGCGGCCAGAGCTTCGGTGCATTCATTCCGAAGGGCCTGACATTAAAGCTCACAGGTGATGCGAATGACGGATTCGGAAAAGGATTATCCGGCGGCAAGCTCATCATCAAGCCTAATGAGAATTCCGGATTTGATCCTTCAAAGAATGTCATCATCGGAAACGTCGCACTTTACGGTGCAACAAATGGTACAGCATACGTCTGCGGCGTAGCTGGTGAGAGATTCATGATCAGAAACTCAGGCGCTACGGGCGTATGCGAAGGTACCGGTGACCACGGCCTGGAATACATGACAGGCGGTAAGGCCGTAATCCTCGGCGAAGTAGGAAAGAACTTCGCAGCAGGTATGAGCGGCGGTATGGCGTACGTATTGGATGAACATCACACACTCTATACAAAGATCAACAAAGCTTTGGTAGAGATGAGCGAGATCACAGAAGACGCAGATAAGAATGAGCTCAAAACGATCCTTCAAGATTATGAGCAGGCAACAGGATCTTCAAAAGCGAAGGCAATACTTCAAGATTTCGACAAGTATGTTGGAAGCTTTAAGAAGATCATCCCGACAGATTACCGTCACATGCTGACCTTGATCGCCAAGTACGAAGAACAAGGTATTGCACGTGAACAGGCAGTCTACGAAGCATTCAAAGAATTCACTAAAGTCGGTGCTTGATATCAGGAGGATCTTATGGGTAAAGCTACAGGATTTTTGGAATACGACAGGCACGAAGATTCTTGGGTAACAGAAGAGAAGAGAATCACAGGCTTTGAAGAATTCCACAACCATTTAAATGAAGAAGAAAGACGCTGCCAGGCAGCAAGATGCATGGATTGCGGCGTACCTATGTGCCAGTCGGCCATCTGCCTTAAGGGCATGGTAACGGGATGTCCCTTACATAACGTTATCCCCGAGTGGAACGACGAGATATACAAAGGACATTACGAAGCAGCATTGGGAAGACTTTTGAAGACTTCGAACTTCCCTGAATTCACAGGAAGGGTTTGTCCCGCACTTTGTGAAAAGGCATGCATCAACGGAATAAATTCAGGAGCAGTTACTATTCACGATAACGAGCTCTTCCTCATAGAAAAGGGATATGAGCTGGGATACATGAAACCCAGGATCCCGAAGACCAGATCCGGTAAGAAGGTCGCAGTAATCGGCGCAGGCCCTGCAGGACTTGCAGTCGCAGACCAGTTAAACCACAGAGGTCATGAGGTAACGGTTTTCGAGAGAGAAGACCAGATCGGAGGCTTACTGATGTACGGCATTCCGAACATGAAACTTGACAAGAGCGTTATCGAGCGAAGAAGAAAGCTCATGGAAGAAGAAGGCGTTGTCTTCAAGACTGGTATTGATGTAGGCAACGGAGCTTCTTTCGAAAAGATAACAGAAGAATTCGATGCGGTCGCTCTCTGCTGCGGTTCAAAGAAAGCAAGAACGATCACTGCAAAGGGTTCCGAAGATTGTAAGGATATGCACCTGGCAGTTGATTTCCTTAAGTCCGCTACAAAGGACCTCCTCGCAGGAAAAGCCGGAAAGTGGACGATAAGTGCCAAGGACAAGAACGTAGTAGTTGTCGGAGGCGGTGATACCGGAAACGATTGCGTCGGTACATGCATAAGACAAGGATGCAAGAGCATCACCCAATTGGAAATGATGTCAAGGCCCCCTGTCGAGAGATTACCGAGTAACCCGTGGCCTGAGTGGCCGAAGGTCGAAAAGACTGACTACGGTCAACAGGAAGCGATCAAGGTATTCGGTCACGACCCGAGAATATATGAGACTACCGTAAAAGAACTCATTGCTTCAAAGGGAAAGCTCAAAGAGATCAAGACAGTCAAGGTCAAGTTCGAAGACAGAAAGCTGGTTGAGATCGAGGGCAGTGAACAGACAATTAAGTGCGATCTCCTGATCATCGCCGCAGGCTTTGTCGGAGCTGAAGACTATATTGCGAAAGAAAGCAATGTCGAGCTTACGCAGAGAGGAACAGTAAAGACAGAACCTGAACAGTATAAAACTTCGATACCGAAGGTGTTCACGGCAGGAGACATGCATAGAGGACAGTCGCTCGTAGTGTGGGCAATAGCAGAAGGAAGGCACTGCGCAGCGGAAATGGATAAATACCTGATGGGTTATTCCCCGCTCGTATGAAGCCGGTAAAACAGTTAATAAATTTTAGGAGGATATACATATGTCAACAAAAACAGTTCCGGAAATGTTCGGTGAGAACGTATTCGACGACAGAGTGATGAGAGCGGTTTTATCCGACAAGGTCTACAATTCACTCAAGAAGACAATCGATGAAGGCGCTAAGCTTGATACAGATGTAGCAGAGCAAGTAGCTGCAGCAATGCGTGACTGGGCACTTTCAAAGGGTGCTACACACTTCACACATTGGTTCCAGCCTCTTACAGGCGTAACAGCTGAGAAGCACGATTCATTCATCGAGCCTTCTCCTGACGGCGGCGTCATCATGGCATTCTCCGGCAAGAACCTTATCCAGGGCGAGCCTGACGCTTCTTCATTCCCGACAGGCGGCATCAGAGCTACTTTCGAGGCAAGAGGATATACAGCATGGGATCCTACATCTTATGCATTCATCAAGGATAAGACACTTTGCATCCCTACAGCTTTCTGCTCTTACACAGGCGAAGCACTCGACAAGAAGACACCTTTGCTCCGTTCTATGGAAGCTCTTAATAAGCAGGCTCTCCGTATCTTGAAGCTTTTCGGAAACGAAGATGCTAAGTATGTTCATACATCAGTAGGTCCTGAGCAGGAATACTTCCTCATCACAAAGGAAATGTATGACAAGCGTCCTGACATCAAGTACACAGGAAGAACACTCTTCGGTGCCAAGGCTCCTAAGGGACAGGAGATGGACGACCATTACTTCGGCGTTATCAAGCCCAAGGTTCAGGAGTTCATGAACGATCTTAACCAGGAACTCTGGAAGCTCGGTATCCTCGCTAAGACAGAGCATAACGAAGTTGCTCCCGCTCAGCACGAGCTCGCTCCTATCTATTCTTCAACAAATATCGCTACTGACCAGAACCAGCTCATGATGGAGATCATGCAGAAGGTTGCAGCCCGTCACGGTTTGGTCTGCTTGCTCCATGAAAAGCCTTTCGCAGGCGTTAACGGATCAGGTAAGCACAACAACTGGTCAATGGCTACAGATACAGGCATCAACCTCTTAAGCCCAGGTGCAACACCTTATGAGAACGCTCAGTTCCTGCTCTTCCTCTGCGCAGTAATCAAGGCAGTCGACGATTATCAGGATCTCCTCCGTCTCTCAGTTGCTACAGCAGGCAATGACCACAGACTTGGTGCTAACGAGGCTCCGCCGGCAATCATCTCTATCTTCCTCGGTGATGAGCTCACAGCTATCCTCGATGCAATCGAGAATGACACACCTTATGAGGGCGCTGAGAAGAAGATCATGAAGCTCGGTGTTGACGTATTACCCAGATTTGCTCGTGATACAACAGACCGTAACAGAACTTCACCTTTCGCTTTCACAGGCAACAAGTTCGAGTTCAGAAGCCTTGGTTCTTCCAACAGCATCGCTTGCGCTAACATGATGCTCAACTCAGCTGTTGCAGAGTCCTTGAAGATCTATGCAGACAGACTTGAAGGCGCAGAAGATTTCGAGACAGCACTTCACGACATGATCAAGAAGACGATCAAGGATCACAAGAGAATCCTCTTCAACGGCAACGGTTACGACGATGCATGGGTCAAGGAAGCAACAGAGGTAAGAGGTCTTTCCAACTATAAGACAACACCTGACTGTATGCCTCATCTTCTCGACGAGAAGAACGTAAAGATGCTCACATCACACAAGGTCTTCACAGAGGCAGAGCTCAAGTCCAGAGTTGACATCATGCTCGAAAACTACAGCAAGTCAGTCTTGATCGAAGCTAACACAATGCTCGAGATGAGCAGACGCATGATCCTTCCTGCAATCGAGTGCTACGAGAACAAGCTCGCCGGAAGCGTTTCCGCAAAGAAGGCAGTTGCTCCTTCAGCAGCATGCAGCTATGAGGGTGACATCATCGTTAAACTCTCAGACCTCGCTGATAAGGTTTATGCCGGCGCTAATGCTCTCGAAAAAGCAATCGAAGGTGCTAACGGAGAAGCTGACATCATAGCAGAGAGTGCCTTCATCAAGGATACAGTCATCCCTGCGATGAACGACATCCGTAAGGCAGCAGACGAAGCAGAGACATACGTATCCAAGGAATGCTGGCCGCTTCCTTCTTACGGTGACTTGCTCTTCAGCGTAAAATAACAGATCCTCATATTCCACCCAACTAAGTAACCCCCGGAGTCCTCGGACTCTGGGGATTACTTAGAATTTTGTTTAGAGAAATTATTTATAAGATTTTCAGAAAAGAGATGATGATTTATGACTAAGTTTATATTCGTAACCGGAGGAGTTGTTTCGGGATTAGGAAAAGGAATCACGGCTGCATCATTGGGCAGACTGTTGAAGGCAAGGGGATTTAAGGTTGCGGCGCAAAAGCTTGATCCTTACATCAACGTCGACCCCGGCACGATGAGCCCTTACCAACACGGCGAAGTTTACGTTACGGAAGACGGCGCAGAGACGGATCTCGATTTAGGTCACTATGAGAGATTCATCGATGAAGACCTCAACAAATATTCTAACCTCACATCCGGTCGAGTTTATTGGAACGTCCTCAACAGAGAAAGAAGAGGCGAGTACTTAGGCTCGACCGTTCAAGTTATTCCGCACATTACAAACGAGATAAAGGAATTCGTATACAGAGTAGGCAAGAAAACAAATGCTGACGTCGTTATCACAGAGATCGGAGGTACGGTCGGTGACATCGAGTCACAGCCTTTCATAGAAGCAGTAAGACAGATATCTCTTGAAGTAGGAAGAGAGAACAGCCTCTTTATCCACGTAACCCTCGTTCCGTTCTTAAGAGGTTCTGACGAACATAAGTCAAAGCCCACACAGCACTCCGTAAAAGAACTGCAGGGAATGGGTGTTAATCCCGGCGTGTTGATCCTCAGATGTGACGAACCGCTCGAAGATGAGATCATGAAGAAGATCGCTCACTTCTGCAACGTTAAGGAAGACTGTGTGATTGAGAACATCACACTTCCTGTTCTTTATGAGGCACCCCTTATGCTCGAGAAAGCTCATTTCTCCGAGATCGTATGCAGAGAATTAGGCCTCGATGCAGGTGAAGCTGACCTTACACATTGGAAAGAGATGGTCGATAAGATCCATAACATCGAGAAGGAAGTCAAGATCGGTCTTGTCGGCAAGTATGTTCACCTTCACGACGCATATCTCTCAGTCGCAGAGGCTCTCAAGAGCGCAGGTTACGCTAATGACGTTAAGGTAAATATCGACTGGATCGACTCAGAGCTTATCAACGAGCAGACAGTAAGCGATATGCTTTCAGGCCTTGACGGAATCATCGTTCCTGGCGGCTTCGGCAACCGCGGTATTAACGGCATGATCCTCGCTGCTAAATATGCACGTGAAAACAACGTTCCTTACTTCGGCATCTGCCTCGGTATGCAGATCGCAGTAATCGAGTATGCCAGAAATGTTCTGGGTATCGCTGATGCGAACTCGGGCGAGTTTGACGAACAGTGCGCAAACAAGGTCATCGACTTCATGCCCGGCCAGAGCGATGACATCGACAAGGGCGGCACGCTCCGTCTCGGCGCTTATCCTTGCAAGATCGCAGAAGGAAGCCTTCTCCGTGAATGCTACGGCGTAGACGAAATCCAGGAACGTCACAGACACAGATACGAAGTCAACAATGACTATAGGGAAAGATTCGTAGAGAGCGGCGCACGCTTCGCAGGTACGGCGCCTGACGATTCACTCGTTGAAGAGATGGAAATACCCGGTCACAAGTTCTATCTGGGCGTTCAGTATCACCCTGAGTTCAAGTCCAGACCTGACAGGGCTCATCCGATCTTCAAGAAGTTCATTGAAGCTTCAAAAGGTTAAAGTAACAGAGGCTGCCTTATGTGAGACAGCCTCTTTAATTTGCAGTGGTTATTTGCCGAAGCTCAGTAATTGCAAGGAATCTCTACAGTCATTCTGTATGGACCTTCATCATCAGTCTGAAGTGTTACACTTTTTTTATATTAGCATGGAAAAGGGAATGACGTACTAATTTATAAATAAGCATTTTTAGTCCGTAAGATTCTTTTGAAATTACGTACTAATTTATAAATAAGCGTTTTTGGTCCGTAAGCTTCTTTTGAAATTACGTACTAATTTTCGAAAACAAATAATTAGTCCGTCAGTTTGATGTAAGAATACTGGCTTAACCAAGAAAAAAGACGTACTAATTTTTGAAAAAGAGGTTTTAGTCCGTCTGGTGGACTAATAATGACGTACTAATAATAGAAAACGCAATCCTAGTACGTAAGATCGATCGATAATTACGTACTAATTCTCGAAAAAACAATTTTAGGCCGACAATAATGACGAGGACTTACTCCTTCAGTCCGCCCAAAGCTACGCCTTCAACGATATGCCTGGATAAAACGGCGTAAAGGATAAGGAGCGGTACTACGGTGCCAAGTACTACCAGGAAGTCATTCTCGTCGAGATAGTAGATGGGGGAGAACATGAGAAGGAGAGTTTTCTTCTCCATCTTGGCGATCGTGATGGCGGGCATCCAGCCGTCGTTCCAGCTTGCAGCGAAGGCGAAGATGGCCTGGGTCGCGGTGGCGGGCTTCATGAGGGGCAGGATGATCTGGTTGAAGATCCTGAATTCACCGGCGCCGTCGATCCTTGCAGACTGGATCATTTCCTTGGATAGTGACGCCTGCAGGTACATGCACATGAAGAAGACCGTCATGGGCGAAGCGATGGCAGGCAGGTAGTAAACAAAGAGCTGGTTGGTCCATTTCATCCTGTAGATGGTCTGAAGGAAGCCGAAAGTGGATACTGTCGAGGGGATCATCATTGCGAACATTATGACCACGTGGCAGAATTTGCGGAGTTTCCATTCGTAAGCTGTGAGTGCATATGCGGTAAGGGCAGAGAAGTAACAGGTGAAGATCGTGGAAAGGCCCGTTACCAGAAGTGAGTTGCCCATTCCGATGAAAAGGTATTTGTAATTATTCCAGAATCTATCCAGGTACGTTGATGTTTGCTTGTAATGCGCATTTACGAGCTTTCCTATTGCGACCTGCTTTTCTACGAATGTGTAGTCGTAAGATTCCTTAAACATGAGAATGAGAGGGTAGAAGCTTAAGAAAGATAAGATCAGCGATACGGAATAGAATACTATCTTAAGGACAGTATCTCTTCTCTTGGTCATCGATCTTGTCAGGATATTCGTGCTCGTAAACTCATACCTCAGTTCAGGATTTGTTATCGTCAATATAGCATTTAGGTTGACTTATGTCTACCGAATGATATCATATCGGTATACATTCGTGTACCTGCACAAAAATCACAGCGTGAAATTGTACTTGAGAATAGTTTTCGCGAGGGGCGAAAAAAGGTAATGGGAAGAAAGCATAGAAACATTGAACGTCACTATAACAAATGGGGTTATATCTTTATGATCCCCTTTGTTGCTGCGTTCATGTTCTTCCATTTCTATCCGCTCGCAAATACCGTTTACTACGCCTTCTGCGAGATGAAAGGCATGGGAAGCACCGAACCGCAGACACTGATCTCGCTCGGTGAACCATGGTATAAAAACTTCATTGATGTTTTAAAGACGAGATCATTCAGTGATGCACTGAGGAACACCTTGATCATATGGGTGGCTTACGCGGTCCCTGAGCTGGCATTTACGTTCTGGCTTGCTGCAGTGATTACTGACAGAAGATTGAGGATAAAGGGCAGGCTTCTTTATAAGACCGCATTCTTCTTCCCTAAACTCGTTGACGGAACGAACGTAAGCTTTGTATTAACAACACATTTGGTATCAACTGTCGGAAGCACAATGTTCTTCGTAATCTCGGCAGTCATGATGAACGGGTTCGGATTTAAGCCGGACGATTTCAATTTCTTCCTGTCGGACCGCTTTTTCATAATTATCCTGAGTATCTATTGCCACTTCGGGATCACATTTATCTATGTCATAGCGGGCATCACCGGTGTGCCGGTGGAAGTAATGGAGGCGGCTGAGATCGACGGTGCTACGAGAACACAGACCTTCCTTCGCGTAACGCTTCCGTGCATGCGTCCGATCCTGTTCTTCATAACTGTCATCACCGTAGTCGATGGTGTCGGCATGTATAAGGTGCCGTCTCTGGTCACCAACAACTTTGATATCTTCAGGACAAATTTGACGCTCATGATGTATCTGCAGAACCAGTTCTTTATGGGTAATTTCGCTTACGACAGGGCGTCTGCCTCAAGTCTGATTATGCTTGCGCTCTATGCGTTCTTTGCCGGCCTGATCTACTTTATCTTCATAAGGGACAGGGAAGAAGCGAAACGCAGAAGGAAGATCAGGAAAATCAGAAGGGAAGAGCGGAAACGCCTTAAGGCTGCGTGACGGCAATGCGGTTGATAGCTGTCTACCTTTAGTGCTATATTTTTCTTGTATTAGTTGGAGGAATAAAATATGCGTTTATCAGATTCAGAGTGGAAGATTGCAGATTGTCTCTGGAATAACGGAGACATGACAATAACCGAGCTTACAAAAGAGCTCCGTCCCGTTACCGGCTGGGGTAAGAACACCATTATCACGCTCCTTAAGCGCATGACGGAAAAGGGCGCGGTTACTTTTGTCCAGGGCGACAAAGCAAAGAAATTCCATCCTGCGGTCGACAGGACCGAAGCCGAACTCGAGGAGACAAATTCTTTCCTCGATAAGGTCTACAAGGGTAATGTCGGTCTCATGATCTCGAATCTCATCGATTCCGACCAGCTTACGGATGAACAGTTGGCAGAACTTCGAAGGATCATCAGGGAAGGATAAAATGCTCCGGTACATTATCGGTGTCACGCTCGTTGCGGCAGCCATAATGCTCATCAGGCGTCTTGCAAGCGGCAGGATGCTCAAAAAGCACCAGTATGCAATCTGGCTTTTGATCCCCGTTTACATGATCGTATCGCCGTTCCTTAAGATCAGCGTTCCCATAGCAGACGAACTTAGTTCATTTATTCCTGTTACCGTCGAAAAGGCTGTCTATGAGAATGCTTATATAAACGATGTTTTTGAGCTCGAAAAAGCTGACTCTGAAGATATCGTTTTCGAGCAGGCCAAAGAACAGGGACAGGCTGTACAAAATCAGGCTGTAAATAATGAAGTTACAGCGAATAAGGCAGTCAGAAAGCCTGTTAGTACCGGCGCAGTTCTCAATGGTATTTATATAACTGTAACTGCAGCGATCGTCGTTGCTTTGACGGCTTATAACGCAGGATTCGTTATCTTCTGCAGAAGGAACAGAAAGTATCTGGGAACCGATCCGGAGAGCGGACTTGATGTTTACGGCATATCTCACAGGGGAGTGCCGTTCCTGCTTTTTAACAAGATCTATGTAGATCAGGATCCTTCCAAGACAAGTGAATACGCGATATGCCACGAAGCCTGCCACTATAAGCACCGCGATTTCCTGTGGGTTATCGTAAGGCATCTGGTCCTTGCGCTTAATTGGTATAACCCCGTTATCTGGGCAGCATTCATTCTCTCGGGAAGAGACTGCGAGCTTGCCTGCGATGAAGAAGTCATAAGCGTTTACGGCGGTGAATATGCAGAGACTTATGCCGAGAATCTGGTAATGCAGATGCAGAGAAAGTCCGAGTTCTACAGATTTACGATGACTACCGGCATGAGAAGCGGCTACAAGTCGATGATGCGCAGGATCGTAAGCATCAAGCATCCTGCAAAGAAGAGCTATAAGGTCATTGCGCTGAGCGTTGCAGCATTGATCGTTGTCTCAGGTTTTACTGTGCTTGACCCCAAGGCCGCAGAGAATGACCAGAGCATAATAGATGAGATCGTAAGCGATGCAATCATTGAAGCGCCCGTAAAGCGCGCTGCACCTTTCGATTATGAGATCCAAAAGCCT
Organism: Ruminococcaceae bacterium R-25; assembly: GCA_003149065.1. Taxonomy (NCBI): domain Bacteria; kingdom Bacillati; phylum Bacillota; class Clostridia; order Eubacteriales; family Oscillospiraceae; species Ruminococcaceae bacterium R-25. The sequence goes on along the minus strand of QGFZ01000001.1, from coordinate 1,102,657 downwards.
GCGGTAAAGCAGATCTCTTCAAACGAGAAGGAAGTCACGTTCTACCGTGACGGTAATGCTGTAAAAGCTAAGTTCATGCTTCCTGAAGGAAGCGGCCCTTATAAGACGGTAGTGATCCGCGGTGAATTCGAGAGCTCTTTTAGAGAATATAACAAAATCACCGCTGCTCTTAATCAGAACGGATATGCCACTTTGCAGTTAAAGAATACACATGAGAGCGAAATAATCAGGCGCTCGGGTGGAAGCGGCAACAAGACCATGGCTGATGTATATTTCGAAGAGGTCCTCGATCAGTTCGCAGTCATCGATGAGATGCGTTACATTCCTGAGATCGACATGGATAACATCTATCTGTGGGGACAGGATCTCGGAGGCATCATATCGCTTTATACAGGCATCGAGAGACAGGATGAGATAAAGGGTATGATCATTGTTCAGCCATATCTTAATGATTACCAGTCTCTGGCTTTTTCGAAAGATCCTGAGCTCTTTGTAAGACTCTATGATCTGCTTCCTGACTGCACAGTCCCGACTGTCATCATGGAACCTGAAAACGGCCTTTTGTCGGCTTCCAGAAAAGCCGTGTCAAGCATGCCTGACGGTGAACTGATCCTGTTTGAAGGCGTGCTCACAAAGTATGATCACGCTGCTGAAAACAACATCGGCGAGCTTACATTAGCGGCTCTGAAGAACTGGGATCGATAAACACCTTTATTTGCCACACTATTTTATTTTTCTTGTTGTATAATTCTGCCGTTAAAAATCTAATAAAGAGACGTGCTATGAAAAGATCATTGATAAAAACTGTTACGGTTGTTCTTACAGTCTGCGTTCTGTCAGGCTGTTCAGCAGTTACTACTCCAACAACTGACGGCACAACAGAGTCAGAGACTTCCATAGAGACTTCCGAGAGTACTGAAGCGACCACCACCACGGAAGCAAGGGGCCACTATGAATATAAGCCTGTTGTCATGTCTTCGATATTCCTCGATATCATGGGCGAAGACATGTATGATGCCTACAAGAACTACATTAGGGCCGTACAGAATGGTGAAGACGAATTCGAAGTAAAGACTGAAGATGATTACAACTGGATGATCGGCCAGTTCCCGAACAAGTTCCAGCCGGTCTATGAAGTCTATACCGAATCGAATTACGGAGGCGCATTTAAGGACGGGAAGGCTACATTCCAGTATAAGATCCCAAAAGAAGAGCTTGCTCAAAAGCAAGCCGAATTTGAGACGCTGGTCACTGATATCCTGAACGAGGTCTTAAGGAACGATTATTCTGATGTCGAAAAGGTCCTTGCACTCTATATCTACTTTTCCAACAATTATACATACGATTACGATACATATAACAAGATGAGCGATGAAGCTGTTCAGGGAATCTGCGCGTACAGGTTCTTCACGACAAAGCACGGTATATGTGCTGAATGCGCGACTGCATTCTCATTCCTGCTTCTTCAGGCCGGCGTGGATGCCACTGTATGTGGCGGCAATGATGAAGTTACCGGTGAAGGTCACGCATGGACTTATGTGACAATAAACGGAAAGAATTATCATGTGGATCCCACTTATGTAATGAGTTCCGGCAACTGTTTGTCTTATTTCATGATGACCGATGAGCAGCGCTGCAAAGAAGGTAATTTCAAGAAGGATTCAATGTGCGTTGCGTGCCATTATAAGAGCGACAGGAACGGCAATGAGTATAACGCTGACGATGACTTTTTCGCGCCCTTATGGGGAGGAACCTTAGTTTCATTTGATCACGCGAAAAAACTGATTTACTACATTGATGCTGACGGAAATCCTAAGACTTTCGATTATTCGGCATTCGGCTGATAAGACTATTCATTGTTTACTTAAAATTCCAGAAAAAAGTCCGACTATATAGGAACTATTTCTGGAAAATCATCCGTCCGTCTTCAAAATTCCGAAAAAAGTCCGACTATATCGGAACTTTTTCTGGAATTTTAGCAAAGACAGCAGGAATGTACAGCAACGTGACATAATGAGAAGGGGCTGCCTCGGTAATGAGACAGCCCCAAGTCATTTTATGGCATGCGATTTCTTTTACTTTTTATTCTGACTGTGACATTTGCCTGCCATTGCGCAGTGCGAGCAGTTGCAGCCGCATGAGCTCTTGCCGGCTTTCTTGTCTTTGATCAGACTTCTTGCCGCAAAGAATACTGCAACAGCAACTAATGCTATTACCAATATGTTTACCCAGTTTGCTGCAAGCCAGTCGATCATAAGTACAGTCCTTTACTTTGCTTTCTTGGCAGGTCTTACAAGGAGGTACACAAGTCCTGCAAGAACGAGCAGAGCGAAGATCAATCCGATAACGTTTACAGCGCCTGTGAAAAGGAGGCCGAACTGGTAAACGATGAGTGCGATAGCGTAAGCGAATACGCACTGATAGCCGATAGCGAACCATGTCCACTTAGCAGAGTTCATCTCTCTCTTGATAGCACCGATTGCAGCGAAGCAAGGAGCGCAGAGGAGGTTGAAGATGAGGAATGCGAAGCCGGAGAGCTGGTTCAATCCTTCGAAGTCGAGGACACCGAATACACCTACAACTTCTTCCTTGGCAACAAGGCCCATGATCGTTGCGATGGTTGCCTTGATGTTAGCAAAGCCCAAAGGAGCGAAGATCCACTTGATTGCATTACCTACAATACCGAGTACGGAAGCTTCGAGTTCCATATCCGGATCGAATCCGAATCCGTCACCTGCATTTCCGAAAACGGATCCGAGCCAGATAACAATAGAGGAGATGAGAATAACTGTGCCTGCTTTTTTAATGAAGGACCAGCCGCGCTCCCACATGGATCTTAAGAGGTTTCCGAGTGTCGGCCAGTGGTATGCAGGGAGCTCCATAACGAACGGAGCGGGATCGCCTGCGAAAGGCTTTGTTTTCTTGAGGAGGATACCTGAGATAACTACTGCAGCTACACCGATGAAGTAAGCAGAAGGTGCTACCCAGGAGCCGCTGAATGCGGTGTGACGGAACAGAGCTGCCGTGATCAAAGCGATGATAGGGAGCTTAGCGCCGCAGGGGATGAATGTTGTTGTCATGATGGTCATTCTGCGGTCACGCTGATTCTCGATTGTACGTGATGCCATGATACCCGGAACACCGCATCCTGAAGATACGAGCATAGGGATGAATGACTTACCGGAAAGACCGAATCTTCTGAAGATACGGTCGAGTACGAATGCGACTCTTGCCATGTATCCGCATGATTCTAGGAATGCGAGGAGGAAGAAGAGGACGAGCATCTGGGGAACGAAGCCCAATACTGCGCCTACACCACCTACGATACCGTCAACTACAAGTCCTGTAACGAACTCGTTAGCGCCTGCCTTTTCTAGGAGGCCTGAAACCATATCAGGGATACTGGGAACGAATACTGCGCCTTCTGTCTCATCCATACCGGGAGCAGTAAATTCGCCTTCTTCATCTAATGCGCCTGATTCAACGAGAGGTGCTTCGATGTCGTAGCCCTTGTCCATGAGCTCATCTGCGAAGAAGCCGTAGTCTTCTTCAAATGCGCCGAAATCAGCGTCTTCGAAGTCAGCCTGGAGGTTCTCAGCACCTGTTACGTCATTTTCAGCAGCTTCGTCGATAACAGCCTTTACGCCGTCAACGAATACTGCCTCGCCGGCCCAGTTATCAACGTCTTCGTCGTACTGCTTCTGGCCGATGCCGAAGAGGAAGAAACCGTCACCGAAGAGGTTGTCATTGGTCCAGTCTGTAAGGTTTGCACCGAATGTGGTCATTGCGATGAAGTAAACGAGCCACATGATGAGAGCGAAAATAGGGAGACCCAAGATCCTGTTTGTTACGATCTTATCGATCTTATCTGATTTGGAGAGCTTGCCCTTGGACTGCTTCTTGTAGCAGCTCTTGATAATGGAAGCGATATAAACGTAGCGCTCGTTTGTGATGATGGACTCTGCATCGTCGTCGAGCTCAGCCTCAGCTGCCTTAATGTCGTTCTCGATGTGCTCTAATGTCTCCTTTGAGATTCCGAGCTTCTCGATTACTTTCTCATCGCGCTCGAAAACCTTGATTGCGTACCATCTCTGTTTATCTGCATTCATATCGTGGAGGCAAGCCTCTTCGATGTGAGCCAGAGCGTGCTCAACGGGGCCTGAGAAAGAGTGGGGAGGAACTGTCTTTGTTCCATTAGCAGCCTTGATTGCTTCCTCGGCTGCCTCCATGATGCCCGTGCCCTTGAGAGCGGAGATAGCGACCACCTTGCAGCCCATCTGATTGGAGAGCATGTTAAGGTCGATCTTGTCGCCATTCTTATTTACGATATCCATCATATTAACTGCCATAACGACAGGGATACCTAATTCTGTAAGCTGTGTTGTGAGGTAGAGGTTACGCTCCAAGTTTGTACCGTCTACGATGTTGAGGATTACGTCGGGATTCTCATCAATGAGATAATTACGTGCTACGACTTCCTCTAATGTGTAAGGGGAGAGGGAATAGATACCCGGAAGGTCCGTAACGGTTACGCCGTCGTGCTTTTTGAGCTTACCTTCCTTTTTCTCGACTGTTACGCCCGGCCAGTTACCTACGAACTGGTTGGAACCCGTAAGAGCGTTGAAGAGTGTTGTCTTACCGCTGTTCGGGTTACCCGCTAATGCGATCTTGATTTCCTGGTTTGCCATATGATTAATTGTTCCTCCATTAACTTTCGGTTCAGTATTCTGTTTGAGTGAAATTGCGTGTTCGAACGATTCCGCAGGAGCTTTAGCTCCGAGGACCTAGTGAGAATATGCAATTTCACTCAACTTCTACCATTTCAGCGTCGTTCTTACGAAGAGATAATTCATAACCTCTTACGGTTACTTCGACGGGGTCACCCAAGGGGGCTACCTTGCGTACATAGATCTCAACGCCTTTGGTGATTCCCATGTCCATAATCCTGCGCTTTACGGCGCCTTCACCGTGGAGCTTTACGACCTTAACGGTCTGTCCTACCTTCACTTCCTTTAGTGTCTTCATATATTCCTCCTGTTTAATTAATAAACGTCATCAGACCATGATCTTCATGGCCATATCCTTGTTGAGTGCGATCCTGGATTCCTTTACCTTAAGGATTACGCTTCCGTTGTTAACGCTGATCAGGGTTACGAACCCACCCGGAACGATACCGAGGTTCTCAAGGTGAAGTTTTACTTCCGGACTTCCGCCAACCTTTCTTACGATCAATTCCTCGCCGCAGTCGGCTACTACAATAGGCATCATGTCATTCTCCTAATAAATAAAAATAAGTAAAATCGCACTTACAAAAGTTAGTCAAACCTAATTAGTCTCGGCTAACATTATATTTATCATTTCCGATTTTGCAAGTGGGAAATAGTAAAAACGTCAATTATCACAAGGGATTGCGATAAATCAAGAAAATTTATGTTGACAAGTTAGGTGCGTCTAACTATTATGTTTTCTGAATGTTAGTATAGACTAACTTTTGCATATGTTCATTTTCGGGGGTGTAAAAAGTGAAGAAGAAAAGCACGTTCTCCTGGGTGCTCGAATTTGCGGGCAGGAGAATAAAGTATTTCGGCTGGAGTGTTGTGCTCGCGGTCATCGGTGTTGCCTTATCGTTCGGACCTTATCTGTTTATGTCTGACATGGTGGTTCAGCTTTTAAACGGCAATAAAGATTGGAATTACTATTTCAGTAAGATACTGCTTATGGCTGCCTGCTGGGTATTAAGACTTTTATGTCATTCCATATCAACGTCTTTGTCGCATATGGGAACATTCAATGTTTTAGGTACTGTAAGAAGACAGCTTTGCGAGAAGCTTTCAAAGATCCCGTTAGGCTCCGTGCTCTCTGATAACAGCGGTACATATAAGAACATTATAGTTGAGCGAGTTGATTCCATGGAGACAACTCTTGCACATATCATTCCTGAGTTTTCGGCGAACATTCTCCTTCCAATAGTTATATTTGTATATCTGATCTCACTTGACTGGAGAATGGGACTTGCCAATCTTATTTCTGTAGTTATCGGCGGTATCCTTTGTGCAGGAATGTTTGTAAAGAGCGGCAACGGATATGAAGTCTCAGTCCAGAAGACAAAGGCTTTAAACGATACTGCTGTTGAATACATAAATGGTATTGAAGTAATAAAGGCCTTCGGTAAATCCAAGACTTCTTACGATAAGTTCGTAACGGCAGCAAGAGAAGGCGCTGACTGCTTTATCGACTGGATGAGAAGATGCATCTGGTGGCAGACGGGATTCATGGCATTCATGCCTGCGACATTCTTAGGCGTGTTGCCTGTAGGCCTTTTGCTCATTAAGAACGGAAGCCTTACTCCCGAGAACTTTGTAATGAGCGTTATCCTCTCTGCAGGCCTTATCACACCTCTTATTGTTGCATTCTCTTATACAGATGATCTCTTAAAGATCAAGACGATCTTCGGTGAGGTTACTGAGATCCTCGAAAGGGATGACATGAAGAGACCTGAGACACTTGCAAAAGAACCTGTGGGATCCGATATCACGCTCAGCAACGTTAAGTTCAAGTATAAGGATGCTGAGGTCCTCCACGGCATTAACATGGAGATAAAGCAGGGTGAAGTAAGTGCTATCGTCGGACCTTCAGGTTCCGGTAAGAGCACAGTCGCAAGGCTCATCGATTCCTTGTGGGATCCTGACGAAGGCGTGATCACATTCGGCGGCGTTAACATCAAGGATATTCCTCTGGATTACTACATGAGTCAGATAGCTTATGTAGCGCAGGATAATCATCTTTTCGACCTCTCGATCAAGGAAAACATCAGATTGGGCAAAAAGGGCGCTACGGATGAGGAAGTAATCGATGCCGCCATGAAGTCCGGTTGTCACGAGTTCATCTTAGGCCTCGAAAACGGATACGATACGGTTGTCGGTGGTGCCGGCGGACATCTGTCAGGTGGTGAACGTCAGAGGATCTGCATTGCAAGAGCGATGCTTAAGAATGCACCGGTAGTTATTCTCGATGAGGCTACGGCATATACAGATCCTGAGAATGAAGCTCTCGTTCAGTCCAGTGTTGCAAAGCTCGTTCAGGGCAAGACACTTATAGTAATCGCGCACAGACTTTCCACAATCGTTGATGCGGATAAGATCTTCGTTATCAACCAGGGTAATCTCGAAGCGTCAGGAACACATGAGGAACTCCTTGAGTCTTGTCCTCTCTACAGCAATATGTGGGCTGCCCACAGCATGGCAAGGGATGAGGATGAGTCTGAAAGTGTTGCCATGAGCGGAAAGGAGGCCCTCAATGTATGAGAATATAAAGAAATTCTTTGGTTTCTGCGATCAGAAGAACAGAAACAAATTATATAGAGCAGTATTTCTCGGTGTCTTAGACGCTATCCTGGCCGCCATGAAGATACCGGCAGCATTTGTAGCGTTCGGCGCCGTGATCAACCAGTCTATTGATACGAAGACGATCCTTCTTGTTATCGGTCTTATGCTCATAAGCACCGTAGGCAAGATGACTATCAACAGATTCGGTCATATGCTCGAGACGGAAGCCGGTTACGACACTTGCGCACAAAAGAGGATCCAGATTGCAGAGCACCTTAGATATCTCCCTATGGGATATTTCAACGATACGAGCCTTGGCCATATCACATCTGTTACTACAAATACGATGGAGCAGGTAGGAGATATCGCAACAAGAGCGATAATGATGGTTCTTCAGGGAAGCATTACGACTGTGGTAATCGGTGTCGGCATGTTTTTCTTTGACTGGAGGATTGGTCTGATCGCCGTTATAGGAATTACTGTTTTCTTCTTTTGTAACAAGGTGACAAATTATAAGGTCGCAAAGGTTGCAGGAGAGAAGCTCGAATCGGACAGGGATATCGTCGGAGTAATTCTTGAATATATCCAGGGCATTGCAGAGATCCGCAACTACAACATCGTTGCGCTTAACACTTCACGTGTATCCAAAGCTATCGACCGTAAGGTCAAGGCAGACATAACTGCTGAGCTTGCAGCTATTCCTGCTGTGGGAATCCAGATGCTTATCAGCAAGCTCACAGGTGTTGTTATCGCTGCTGCTTCGATCTGGTTCTATATGTCTGGTTCCATGGATCTCGTGTATACGATCACAATGCTCATGTGCTCGTTCATGATCTTTGAATCACTCGATGCGGCAGGTGTATACACAGCACTTTTGAAGATCATCGGAAAGGGTGTTGATTTTGCAAATGAGATCACGGATCTTCCGCAGATGGACATTGACGGTGAGGATATCAAGCCAGCTAACAGAGACATCCGTCTTGAGAATGTAAGCTTTGCTTATGAGAACAGAAAGATAATCGATAATGTAACTCTCGATATCAAAGAGAATACAACGACTGCTATAGTCGGCCCTTCCGGCGGCGGTAAGACTACGATCACATCACTTATTGCCAGATTCTGGGATGTCCAGGAAGGCAAGGTTACGCTTGGCGGAAGGGATGTAAGAGATTACAGCTTTGATTCCCTTATGGAGAACTTCAGTTTCGTATTCCAAAGGGTTTATCTTTTCGAAGACACGATTGCAAATAATATCAGATTCGGAAGGCCTGATGCTTCTATGGAAGAAGTTATCGCAGCTGCGAAGAAAGCTTCGTGCCATGACTTTATAATGGCGCTTCCTGACGGTTACGACACTCTGGTAGGCGAAGGCGGCGCATCGCTCTCAGGCGGTGAGAAACAGAGGATCGCGATTGCAAGAGCGATCATGAAGGATTCACCGATCATCATTCTGGACGAGGCAACGGCAAACGTTGACCCTGAAAATGAGAAGGAGCTTACGGAAGCTATAGAGAACCTTACAAGGGAGAAGACGATCATAATGATCGCGCACAGATTAAAGACTGTAAGACACGCAGACCAGATCATCGTTGTGGACAAGGGACAGATCGTCCAGAAGGGCAAGCACGAAGACTTGATCAAGCAGGAAGGCATTTATAGGAACTTCGTATCCGGCAGAAAACAGGCAGTCAGCTGGAAGATCTCATAATAATCGGAGGTATATATGGAAAACAAAAGTAAGAAGCTTAAGGCAAAAGATTTTATAACGGTCGGTATATTTGCAGCGATCCTTTTTGCTGTTGAATTTGCATTTGGAATGCTCGGTTATATTCATCCTTATATCGTTGCTTCATATGTAATCATTCTGCCTTTGGCAAGCGGCATCCCGATGATGCTCTTCTACACAAAGGTTGAAAAGTTCGGCATGATCACCATTTTATCGATCCTTTTGGCGATCATCATGTTCATTGGCGGCATGGGTTATCTTGGAGCTCCGCTCATCATCGGCGCTGGTGTTATTGCAGATCTGATTGCCAAATCAGGTCAGTATAAGAGCTTTAAGAAGATTGTTATAAGCTTTGGTATTTTCAATCTCTGGATCTGCTCAAACTATTTCCCGATCCTTGTTACAGCGGAAAGCTACCGTAAGGATCTTATCGACGGCGGTTTTTCTGCTGAATATGCAAATAATCTCTTTGCGGCGATCAATGTAAAGACGATCGGAATCCTTGTTGTTCTCTGCTTCGTTTTCGGATGCATCGGAGCTGTTATCGGCAAGGCTGTTGTAAAGAAGCATTTCGAGAAGGCCGGAATCGTATAACATGAGACTCGATCCCAGAACAAAGCTGTTTATGGTATTTGTCGTATCACTCATCGTCATGATGAGTGCGACAACACCGTTCTTGTGGGCTATCAGACTGTCCATTACTCTGATACCGATAATACTCATGATCCTTGAGAAGAAGTATTCTTCCGCTCTGAAATTCTTATTGGCGTATGCTTCAGCTCTTGTTCTGACTTTTTACTTCCTGTCTGAGCAGTCAGAAGGCCTTATCGCATCACTGCTGATAGGATATTGCGGAATCGTAGTACAGTTCATGCCGGCAATTATCACGGCCTGGTATGTGGTAAGAACTACCAAGATCGGTGAGTTCATGTCCTGCATGCAGAAGATGCATGTTCCTGACGGGATCGCAGTTTCTTTGGCAGTTGTAATGAGATTTTTCCCGACGATCAAGGAAGAATATTCTTCGATCAACGATGCCATGAGGATGAGAGGCGTCATGTTAGGTGGCGGCAATGTCCTCAGAATGTTTGAATTCAGAATGATACCGCTCCTTTTCTCGTGCGTTAACATAGGCGAAGAACTGTCCGCGGCAGCGATCACAAGGGGTCTTGGCGGAGAGGTCAAAAGGTCAAGCGTAATAGAGCTGAAGCTTGGCATTGCTGATTATCTCATAATGACTTTCCTTGCTGCTGCGACAGTCATCTTCGTTGCCTTCAAGTATTTCTTATGAGTATCGTAGAGCTCGAAAACGTAAATTTTCAATACAAGGGCTCCAATGACGGTTCCCTTAATAACATCAACCTCAATATTGAAAAGGGCCAGACGGTCCTTCTCTGCGGTGCTTCAGGTTCCGGCAAGACGTCGATAATAAGGCTTATAAACGGGCTTATCCCGCATTACTATTCAGGTGAACTTGAAGGTGATATAAGGGTTGCCGGACATGATGTCAAAAAGACTGAACTTCATGAACTTGCCGGCACAGTCGGTACTGTCTTCCAGAATCCGAGAAGCCAGTTCTTCTCAGTAGATACTGACGGGGAGATAGCATTCGGTCCGGAGAATATCGGTCTTGAGCCGAAAGAAATCAAGGCCAGATTAAATGATGTCGTTGCTGAGATGGATCTGGATGAGCTTCTTGGCAGAAGCATTTTCGATCTGTCAGGAGGACAGAAGCAGAGGATTGCCTGCGCATCAGTAGCTGCGCTCCTGCCGGATATAATCCTGTTAGATGAACCCTCGTCAAATCTCGACTTTGATTCAATAGAACTCTTAAGAGGCACTATCCTTGAATGGAAGCGCCAGGGCAAGACCATCATCATCTCAGAGCACAGATTATGGTATCTGAAAGATGCTGTTGACCGCGTTATCTATATGGAAAACGGCATGATGGCAAAGGAGTGGACAGGTGAAGAATTCAAGGGCTTAAACGAAGAAGAAGTGAAGTCTTATAAGTTAAGGCCGATCGTTCTGGAAGAAGAGCTCATCCGTGATGTTCGCGGTGAGAGTACATCTTCATTCTGCGATGTTGAGAACACTATTGAACTCAATGATTTCTTTTTCAGCTATAAAAGGCGTCCGTATCTGCTCTTCAAAAAGAAGTTTAAAGAATCAGACGGGGATCTTCTTAACCTGAATATTCCGTCTTTAAAGATCCCGAAAGGTAAGGTGATCGGTCTTGTCGGGCCTAACGGAACCGGCAAATCCACATTCTTAAGGTGCCTTTGTGGTCTAGAAGGTGACTGCAAGGGAGCAATAGTATCAGACGGAAAGATATATAAGGCCAGACAGCGCCTGAAGATCTGTTATCTGGTCATGCAGGATGTTAACCATCAGCTCTTTACGGACAGCGTTAAGTCTGAAGTCATGCTCTCTATGAAGGATGAAGATGAGAAGCACTGTGATGAGATCCTGGAGAGTCTTGGTCTTCTGGAATATAAAGATACTCACCCGATGGCCTTGTCAGGCGGCCAGAAGCAGCGTGTTGCGATAGCTTCGGCCATTGCGTCGGGTGCAGAGATCCTTCTTTTCGATGAGCCTACATCGGGTCTGGATTACTCACATATGGAGAAGGTGGGTGAACTGCTAAATGAATTAGCTTCCGCTGGTGCTTCTGTCATCGTCTCCACGCACGATCCCGAACTTATCTCGGAATGCTGCGATTATGTGCTTGGGATCAAACACGGTAAGGCTGTTTATCTTAAAGAGAATAAGAAGCTTTAATGCCTGATTTTTTTGATTTTGAGAATCGGAATCAGTTTTGGTGTACAAAAATTAGTGTAAACTAACTTTTTGACAATAGATACCCCGTTACGATCTGAAATCATTGTCAAAAACATAGATGTAATATTACGGTTAGCGTGAACTAACATATAGTCAGACATATTAACGGAGAGTTTGACTATGTATATTGAAACTAAAGATTTAAAAAAGTCTTATGGCGAAGGCGGCAGTTATGTCCAGGTTCTTAAAGGCGTCAATATCGGGGTAGAGAAGGGTGAGATGTGTGTTATCCAGGGAACTTCAGGTTCCGGCAAGTCCACTCTTCTTAACTGCATTGGCGGTCTTGATGATGTCGATTCCGGCAGCGTTTCCGTTGCAGGTATCCTCATTGAGGGTTTGAAAGGCGAGAAACTCTCGGATTACAGGAGAGATAATCTCGGATTCATATTCCAGTTCTATAATCTGGTTCCTAACCTTACCGTAAGAGAGAATATCCAGGTCTGTGAATACCTGACCAAAGATCCGCTTAATCTTGATGAACTTATTGAAGTGCTGGGACTTACGGAACATCAGTATAAGTTCCCGTCGCAGTTATCAGGCGGGCAGCAGCAACGCTGCGCGATCGCAAGAGCACTTGTTAAAAATCCTAAGGTATTGCTCTGTGATGAGCCTACAGGTGCTCTTGATTCCAAGACATCGAGAGATATCCTCGTGCTCCTGGAGAACATCAATAAAAAGTACGGAACGACGATGCTGATCGTAACCCACAATAATTCGATCAAGAACATGGTGGATCACGTCATCTATCTCAAGGACGGCGAGATATACAAAGACTACTATAACGAGACTAAGACACCTGCCTCAGAACTGGAGGATCTCTGATATGGGGTGGATCTTATTCAAAAGGGCGCTCCGTGATCTCAAAGCCGGATGGACAAGATATATCGCGTTGTCGCTCCTTATCATATTCTCGATCTTTATCGTCGTAAGCCTTATGGGCGCTGCGGTGACCATTATCGATTACACTGAATTAAGAGACAGGGAATTGTGCCGTGAGGACGGCGAGTTCTCTGTTTTTGTTCCGTTAAGAGATGAAGAGGAAAAGAAACTTACTGACAAGGGCATTTCTTTAGAGAAGATGTTCTTTGTTGATTATGATCTCAATGAAGATCAGGTTTTACGTGCCTTCAAAGTAAGAGAGAACATCAACAGGATATCCATTATCGACGGAAGCCTTCCTGCAAACGATAATGAAGCTGTTCTGGAGAGGCGTTATTCGGAAGTAAATAATATAAATATCGGTGATAAGGTTACAATCGGCGGCAAAGAATTCACTATATCCGGTATCGGAGCTGCTCCTGATTACAACACGGTTATAAAGAAAGTCTCTGATACTGTTGTAGACAGCAGATATTTCGGTCTTATCTTTATGACTTCAAAGGCTTATGAGGATCTTTATGCATCCGTAGATTCCGTTAATTCCGAAGAATACTATTACGCTTATCTTCTTAACGGTGCAATGACGGAAGACGAGCTTAAGGATTATCTTGAAGATATCGAATTCGATGTTGATGACATCGACGATCCTTATTTCAAGGAATACTGGAATAAGGTGGCCGGCAAAAAAGACGACATTCTTGAAGGCATAGATAAACTCAAAGACGGTGCAAAAGATATCGCAAAGGGTGCGTCCGAACTTTATGACGGCACAAGCGAATTCAACGACGGCATGGGTGAATTAAAAGATTCGATGCCCGAACTTAAGAAAGGTGTAAAAGAGCTTGATGATGGTGCCGCACAGCTCGAAAAGGGCGTCAAGGCATATACTGACGGTGTGAGCCAGGTCGAATCAGGCGCATCATCTTTATCCAGCGGAGCCAAATCGCTCGCCAATGGCACAAAAGACCTTAACAGCGGTGCGAAGCAATACGGCTCAGGTGTTGACCAGTATTCTGAATCGGTCAATGCAATGACTCAGAACGAAGATCCATATGTAGCAGGTGTTGCAGCAAGTATGGCAGGACCCGTAAAAGATCTCGCTAACGGATATTCCCAGATCAAAAGCGGTGTTGCCGGTGTTGATTCGGGTGCCCAGCAGCTCAGCAGCGGAGCAAACCAGCTCTATAACGGCATCAAAAAATTAAAAGATAACAATACTGCTTTGAGAAACGGAGCAACAGCGCTTCATAAAGGAACTACGGAACTGAAAAATGGTACGAAGGAGCTGGCTGACGGTGTAGATAAGCTCTATGACGGCTCCGGCAAGATCAAGGATGGTGCAAAAGAACTTGCTGACGGCACTAAGAAATATGCTGATGGTGTAAAAGAATTCTCCGACGAGGCTAATGATCTCATCGATGAGGTATTCGATTTCAAGACATCTAATCTGATGCTGTTCATGAATCACAATGATAATCCGAGGATCGATTCGGCTGCTGATGACGTTCAGATCAATTATTCGGCAAGCATCATTTTCGGAATACTGCTCGTAATGCTTTTCGCATACGTAATATCAGTATTTATCGTTCACATGATCGATCAGGAGAGTTCAGTTATCGGCGCACTTTATTCGATGGGCGTAAAGAGGAGAACACTCACATTAAGTTATGTGGCAGTTCCGGTTATTGTTACGTTTGTCTCTGGTGTAATTGGTACTCTTATTGCAGTTCTGACACCTGCCGGAATCCCTGCGCAGATGGCTGATTCATTAGGTTATTTCTCAATGCCTGAGATGGATGTCGAAGTAACACCTTTTATCCTTATCTACGGCCTTGTTGTGCCCCCTGTAACAGCACTTATAGTTAATGTCCTTGTTGTCCGCAACAGGCTCAAGAAGACCCCTCTCGCGCTCCTTAGAAATGAACAGAAGGTCGTAAGAGGCAAAGATATAAAGATCAAGGGCCTCAAGTTTATCAGCATGTTCAGATTAAGACAGATCATGCGCGAAATGCGGGCAGGCATTACCGTTATCCTCGGATTGTTAATGAGCCTTCTTGTAGCACTTATGGCCGTCAACACATCAGTATATTGTTCAAAGGTCAAGGATTACTACATAAGCCAGACCAAGTATGAATACATGTATAACTACAAGTATCCGACAGAAGAAGTTCCCGAAGGCGGCTATGAAGCTGTAGCTGAAGGCTTTAAGAAGGAAATCTACGGTTATACATTCGATGTAACGCTGATGGGAATCACGGAAGATAACCCGTTCTTTGACACGGGTAAGCTGCCTGATAATGATACGGATCTTGTTGTAAGTTCTGCTGTTGCAAATAAGTATGCACTCAAGGTTGGTGATGTCTTCACATTGACTGATGACAAGGGTGAGAGATTATATGCGTTCAGAGTCTGTAAGATCTTCGATTATTCCGCATCGTTGATGGTGTTCATGGATATAGACAGGTGCCGTGACATGTTTGGTGAAGACGATGATTATTTCAACGTTGTTTTCTCTGATCACAAGCTCGATATAGAGAACGGAAGACTGTATTCGGTTGTCTCGAAAGAAGAGATTGCAAGATCATCCGGTATTTACGTTGAGATGATGGGTCCTATGGTTACGACGATGACAGTTGCATCATCTGTTATCTTCCTTGTCGTTATGTATCTCATGGTTAAGATGATGATCGACAGATCATCCTTCAATATCTCGCTCGTTAAGATTTTCGGGTTCAGAAATAAAGAGGTCAGGAAAATGTACCTTGACGGCAATTTCTATATTGTCGCTATAGGAGCCCTTATCTCGATACCTCTTTGCAAAATGATTATGGATTATATCTACCCGAGATATCTGGTATCAAATGTAGGCGTAGGAATCAATCCTACATATCCGCCGTATCTCTATCTGGCGATCTTCCTTGTCATCATTGTCCTTTATCTTGCGATAAACCTCGTGCTGACAGGCAGGATAAGAAAGATAGTACCGGCAGAAGTTCTTAAGAACAGGGAGTAATTATGATCAAGACAACAGTAAAGATCGACGGAATGATGTGCGGCATGTGCGAAGCCCATGTATGCGATGCAATCAGGAAAGCAGTGCCTTCTGCAAAGAAGGTAAAGGCTTCACGCTCTAAGAAAGAAGCAACATTCCTTACTGAAGATGCAGTTGATGCGAGCCTTCTTGAGGCAGCAATAAAAGATATAGGCTACGACTATCTCGGAGCAGAATCTGAGACTTACAAGAAAAGAGGATTGTTCGGATGACTTTTGAAGAGCGCGGAAACATGTCAGGCAAGACATTGATGCTACTGCCAGGTACCTGCTGTGACTGGCAGATGAATTTCTCGACAGTTATAGATGCTCTTGCAGAGAAGTATCATCTTATACTCGTAAACTACGACGGCTTTGACGGAAGCGACCGTATCTTTCCGGATATGATCACCGTCACGGAAAAGATAGAAAAATACATCATCGATAACTTCGGCGGCAGGATCGACGGTGCGCTCGGTTCTTCTCTCGGAGGGACCTTTGTCGGACAGCTGATCATGCGTGAAAACGTTCACGTTGACCACGGGATCTTCGGAAGCTCAGATCTCGATCAGAGCGGTGTCTTGTCTGCAAAACTGAAGTCTGCTTTGGTCACGCCTTTGCTTACAAGCTTTACAAAAAGCGAAAAGAAGAAGCAGAAGGCAAAGACCAAATTCATAGAGCTTTTCGAGATGGATGAGAAGACAGCTGAGATGTTCCTGTCATCATTTTCGAGATTTAAGACAGAATCTATTAAGAATCAGTTCTATACGGACCTTATCACATGTCTTAAGGATGATATTCATGTTGAAGGAACGAAGGTGCATTTCATCTATGCGAACAAAATGGGTGAGAAGTACAAGAAACGTTATCTGAAGTATTTTCGTGATCCCGATATCAGAGAATTTAATATGCAGCACGAGCAGTGGCTCTTCGGCGGAGAAAAGTACAGGGAGCCGGTCCTCAAAGCTATAGACGAATTTATGGAGAGCTAAGCATGAACGAACAAG
Source organism: Ruminococcaceae bacterium R-25 (assembly GCA_003149065.1). Lineage (NCBI taxonomy): Bacteria > Bacillati > Bacillota > Clostridia > Eubacteriales > Oscillospiraceae > Ruminococcaceae bacterium R-25. Next base: position 1,085,849 of record QGFZ01000001.1, on the reverse strand, counting down.
AATATAAAGACATGACAATAAACGAATTTACCAAAGCCGCAGCTGTCTATGAGACTGACCAGGCCGGTGTATATAAGATGTGCAAGAAGGACTATCCTGATGTTCTTGCAGAGCTTGAGAAAGAGCCTTTCGACAGTTTGCTTGACTGCGGCTGCGGTACGGCTCCGATGATATCACTTCTGTATGAGAAGTATCCGGAGAAGCATTATACCGGTATTGACTTAACTCCCAAGATGATCGAAGTAGCCAGGGCAAAGAACCTGCCCGGTGTGGAGTTTGTAGTCGGAGACTGTGAGAATCTTCCTTTCGATGCAAACTCGTTTGATGCGGTCATCTGCTGTGAGAGTTTCCATCATTATCCGAATGTTCAGGATTTCTTTAACAGCGTCTATAGAGTGCTGAAGCCGGGCGGAAGACTTGTTCTCCGTGACATGACATTCAATTGGGCTTCCACAAGATGGTTTTGCAACAAGATCGAGATGCCGATCATTAATCTTAAAGGCCACGGCGATGTCAAGATCTACGGAAGGGATGAAGTTGATATGCTCTGTAAAAATGCGGGTCTTAAGATGGAACTTTTCGAAAAGCGCGGATTCTGCAGGCTTCACAGCGTGGCAAGAAAACCCCGTTAAGGAATATATCTATGGAATCAAATAACAGGAAGCTGGCTTTAGCCGGAATTATCGGAACCATTGTATATGCAGTTGCTGATCTGTTCCTTTATCTCGGAACTGACATAGCTTCTGATAATAAGATATCGCTTTGGCAGGTGCCTGAGTGGCGCCTCATGACATCGATGTGGATCGGTGTAATAGGAAGCCTGCTGTTGCTTTTAGGATTCATAAGCCTTGCTAGGATGTTTAATAAGGTGTTCGAGAAGGCAGGCAAATTCCTTATCCTTCCTGCGTTCCTTTGCATCGGCGGCGTGCTCTATATGCATTTTGCTTTGGGCGTTTACGCTCCGCTTACATATAATTCAGCTGTCAAAGCAGGCATTACGGCTGAACAGTTTTCGGTTCTTCTTGCAAATGCTGAGAGCTATCTTAATCCGCTTACGATCGCATTGGTAATTCTGGGTTACTCAACTGAGATAGTGCTTATCTTTGGCATCTTAAGCGGAAAGTTCGGTCTTAGGAAAAGACTTGTGTCATTTATGTTCGGCGGCTACGCACTTGTAGTACTGATGTTTGCTTTAATAGCAAAACTTACCGGTGAATACGGTATCTTAGGCTCTGTCGAGAGTCTTCTCGAAATGACGTTTTTCATTCCGGCTTATATCGATTGGCGCAAGGAAGAAAAGAAATGATCGTAACTGTTGTTCTTTCATTGATAGGCTGCATTGCTTTCTTCCTGCTGATATTAGGTGTTACGGTAACTTTGCCGTCGCCGGGACTTATCAGCTTTTTCCCTGAAACTGAAGGCTGTGCAGGATGGAAAGACTTTGGTTTTAACCGTAAGCAGCAGATAAGGCAGTGCATCATGATACCTGTTTGCTGTCTGATCATTGCTCTAATATGCACATTTTTGTGAGGTGATATTATGCAGATACTTATCACGTTATTACTTGCAGTCATGATGATGGCGGGGCTTTTCCTGCTCCTTTTGGGCGGCGTTGGATTCGTGCAGAATAAGAGTTTCTTTTCGTCAGCACCAAAAGAAGTAAGAGACGCGGTACCTGACACAAAACCGGAAAGATTCAAGAGCCAGCATATTGTCGGATGGATGATCATCTTTCTTGCCTTTGCATTGATGATAGGAGCAGTAGTGATCGGTGCTGTACTTGGTATCCGCGATGATCTTACATTCTGGCAGCTTTTTGGAAGGTTCCTTATCATGCTTCTGCTCCTTAAAGCTTACGATATCGGCTTTTTTGACTGGGTGCTGCTTTGCAACGCGGGATTTGATTTCTTCCCGCGGTTTTATCCTGAGTGCAAGCCTGTTTTGGGACATTATCTTTTCGGATATAATAGGAAAACACATCTCGCACACGTCATCGCATTCTTTCCGATATCAGCGCTTATTGCCTGGATTTGCACACTGTTCTGAGGCACAACATGGGACATATTCAATTAGATAAATTGTCTTATAGAAGGGGTGTTAAGAAGTGGCTTCGTTCACGCTATGGGGATGAAGCTGAGAACATCTGGAAAAAAGTCGAAGATAACTACAATGAATACCTGAAAACCTGTCCTGATTACGGTGGCTCGAAAAACGGTCACAGCAGGGCGATCTACGGCGGCCTTCTTGTTTTCGCATTATATCCCGCGTTGCCTGATCAGCCGCCGGTCTCTGAACTTCAGGATATGGTCTATGAGATGTTCATGTCTCCTTTTAAAAAGCTCGGAAAGATCTTCAATCTGAACCGCCCGCGTGACATGTGGCTCATCGATAAAGTTTTCCGCAAGAGCGGAAACAGAGACAGGAAAGACGCTGTTAGATATCCGGCCGGATTTATAAATGTGGATGCGCCTTATGACAAGGTTAACCATGCTGCAAGATACAGCTTTACGCAGTGTCCGAATGCCGAGTTCGCGAAATCACACGGACTTCTTCATGTGCTGCCTCTCCTTTGCAACAGTGACTACTGGGGAATAAGTCAGATCCACGGAGCGCTCATAAGGAAAGGCACCTGCGGCAACAGTTCTGTCTGCGATTATCTTGTCGTGGGGGATAAGAATCCGATAGCAGATAAATACAGGACAGTCCGTGACGGAAACGGCTTTATCGTCAGTAGGGAGAAGTGAAAGGATGAATGAAAATGATAGATGACAATAAAAAGAAAAAGCTTGAAGCGGTATTTATCTTCGGATTTATCTCGCTGCTTTTGTGCGGCGTAGGTGACTGGCTTATAGGCTACGAACCTGAAGGCGGGCTGCCGATCGTATTTGGTATTACCACTACTGCCATCGCAGATGTTCCAGTATGGTTTTATGTATTGTCATTCTTTCTCGGGATTCTCTCGGGATTCGGATGTCTTTATTTCGCGCCTGCGATAATGGAATTCCTGGATATCAAGGGCATTTCCAAAGATTCGAAAATGTATAAGCTCATGAGATTCGGCTTAAAGTCCGCTCCTATGATGTTCGTATCTTTTCATTGTGCATGCTGCATCTGTCTTCTGATGCTGCAGGCGGCTCTTCGCGCAGGACTTGATGTCAGCAAGGCTGATTCGGTATATATGCTTCCCGTTGCTGTTTCTATGTTGCCGTTCCTGATCTGGTGTTTCCTGTGTGATATACCCGTAACGGTCGCTTATATGTATTTTGCATTGAAAGGAAAGCTGGGGATCAATAAAGCTGCTTTCATATTATGTCCGATGGGACTGAGCATCGTTTCCAAGATAATCGCAGCAGGAGTGGCCGCTTTGGGAAGCAGGCTGGCTTTCCTTGCCGCGTGCGGAGAATCGTGGGGATGGGCTTTTATGTGCCTGGCATTGTATTATGCTGTTAAAAGACTGCTGTTACAGGAGGTCAAAAATGAATTTAGTTAAGATCCTTTTCCTGATCGCAATTGCAGGGCATCTTATATGCGGATGCTGTGACTGTCTGATCACATATGTTCCGGGCGGCAAGAAGCTTGATGTTACGAAGATGTCTGACAATAAGATACTCTCTGAAACATTCGAGAACATGCCCTTAAGAAATCCTTTGATATCAATGCTTGCAGGCTGTCTGGCACTTCTTATGGTCGCTTGCGGTTATTATGGGCTCTATCTCTGGATGTCCGGGTTCTCGAAAACATTTGCAGTGATAATCCTCATCGCGACGGGAGTCCTTTTGTCATTCGGCGTTGCGCACCATGTGTTCTGCGGTGCAGGGGAATGGTTCTATGTGCAGATGGGAAGGACCGATGAAGCCAGAAAAGCGGTAGTAAAGTTCATGAAGGATACATCACTTACCATGATCTGCTGCTATATCGGAATGATCACACTCGGTGTAGTCCTCTTTATTGCAGTCGTAAGCGGCGCTACGTCACTTCCGCAGTGGGCATGTGTGATCAATTTTATTCCGATCGCAGCAGTCCTTTTCATTACGAGGATCGGCGGTGCATCGAACTGGAGCGGAGCAATTATGTTCTTGGGCCTGATGCTGCTCATCTGATTGAAGAGATATAGTCAATAAAAAGCCCGGAAACATAAGCGTTCCCGGGCGATTATTTATGTTACTGACCGTAACAAAAGATCATGAGTCAGGCGGGCGATCATGTACAGAATAGAGGAAAGATTAGAAACATGATGCTATTAAGGGTGCGCCGCCTGAGACAGGTTTTTATGGCATGCACGTATGATAAACCTATAAACCCACCAAGTCAATAGGAATTAACATACAACCTGTAAATTCGTGTCGGAAATCTCGAAAAAAGTATATATGAATCAGAGTGCAAAGTGTAGTATTCCCAAGGAAAAACTGCTTTTCCGCAATAATCCTGCCTGTCTGATAGGAATTAACTTCTATTTCACTCAAATCCTTTATTGACATCTCACTTACAAATTGGTATATTCTTTTGCGGTTAGTTAAGACTAACAGAAGTAAATGGGGAATAACCGAAGGAAACTTCTAGAAAGGAATCTTCCGATGTTTGACGAGATGGTGGTGAGAAATTGTGCACCTACTCTTGCGGGCATAAAGGTAGGCAGTCTGTTCAACTGTATAGGACAGACGAATGAATACACTTTGGAACATGTCCGTTCGCTCAACATCAGACTCCGTCCTTACGGTGTGCGTCTTATTCCCGTATGTTCTGACAATAAGCCGTCTCTGGTCTATATGTACCGTCCGGAGAAGCTCAGAAAATACTTCATGGAAGAGGACGTAAAAGAACTTCTTTCCGAATACGGTTATGAACCTGAAGATCTTGAAGGCTGCGTAAAGCTTCTTATTAACAAGCTTTTCGAATCTGACGAATTCCCGCATGAGATTGGTTTGTTCCTTGGATATCCGTCAGAAGATGTCAGAGGCTTTATTGAGAACCATGCCTGCGATTCCAAGTGTATCGGATGCTGGAAGGTATACGGCAATGTTGATGAAGCGAAAAAGCGTTTCGCACTTTACAACAAATGCACTTCTATCTACTGCAGAAGACTTAAGGAAGGCAGCACCATAGAAAAGTTAACAACGGCGTGCTGAGCGCCATAGAAAGGAAATTACATAAATGAAAACAGCAGTTGTTTTTTGGAGTGGTACAGGCAATACAGAGGCTATGGCTAATGCTGTAGCTGATGGTATGAAGGAGAAGGGCGCAGAGGTTTCTGTTCTTGGTCCTTCTGAGTTTACAGCAGATAAATTTGCTGAATTTGATGCAGTAGCATTCGGTTGTCCTGCAATGGGCAATGAAGTTCTTGAAGAGAGCGAGTTCGATCCGATGTTCACAGGTATTGAAGGTTCTCTTTCCGGCAAGAAGATCGCTCTCTTCGGTTCATTCGGCTGGGGCGACGGCGAGTGGATGAGAAACTGGGAAGACCGCTGCAAGGCAGCAGGTGCAAATCTCGTTTGCGAGAGCGTAATGGTAAATGATGCACCGGATTCTGACGGCGTTGAGAGCTGCAAGAAGTTAGGCGCAGCACTCGCATCTTAATAAATCTCAGGTCAGGCAACTGATCAGAACTGGAGTAAAAATGAGTTACAGAATCGTACTTATAAGACACGGCGAATCTGAATGGAACAAGGCTAACCTTTTCACAGGCTGGACCGATGTTGATCTCTCAGATGCCGGAAGAGAAGAAGCAAAGAACGGCGGAAGACTTCTTAAGGAAGAGGGAATCTCTTTTGATGTATGCTTTACATCTGTTCTTAAGAGAGCTATTCATACGGCAAATCTTGTCCTCGACGAAATGGACGAGATCTATATTCCACAGATCAAGTCATGGAAACTTAATGAACGTCACTATGGCGCTCTGCAGGGCTTAAACAAGTCTGAAACAGCCGAGAAGTACGGAGAGGATCAGGTAAAGATCTGGAGACGTTCTTTCGATGTTAAACCTCCGGCATTAGAAGAGGATGACGATAGAAATCCTGCTAAGCAGCCCGCTTACAAATATGTCGACAAGTATTTCCTGCCTTTGACAGAGAGTCTTGAGACAACGATCAAGAGAGTTATTCCTTATTATCTCGAGACTATCGTTCCTGAGATCCGTGCAGGCAAGAATGTTCTTATCGCTGCACACGGAAACTCTTTAAGAGCTCTCGTTAAGTATCTCGATAACATCTCTGATGAAGATATCTTAGGCCTTAATATTCCTACGGGAACACCTCTCGTTTATGAGCTCGGTGATGACTTTAAGGCTATAAGCCACAGATATCTTGGAGACCAGTCTGCTATCGAAGCAAAGATGAAAGCAGTTGCTAATCAGGGCGCGAAAAAGGCGAACTGAAATAATAAAAATCTCATTTGAGATGAAGGAGATCAACATGAACTTTTTGGAAATCGTAAATGTCTACGGAAGAGCAATTCTCGACTCAAGAGGAAATCCTACAGTTGAAGCTGAGGTTACTCTCTATGACGGTACAGTCGGCAGAGGTACCGCACCCAGCGGTGCTTCTACAGGTGAATTTGAAGCTTTAGAGCTCCGTGACGGCGACAAGACAAGATATCTCGGAAAGGGCGTTAACAAGGCTGTCGAGAATATCAATACAGTTATCAATGATGCTATCACAGGTCTTGATGCTTCGGATATCTATGCAGTAGATAAGGCAATGATCGAAGCAGACGGAACAAAGGATAAGTCTAATCTCGGTGCTAACGCAATCCTTGCTGTATCCATCGCTACTGCAAGAGCAGCAGCTACAGCTCTTGATATCCCGCTCTACAGATTCTTAGGCGGCGTACAGGCTACTAAACTTCCTGTTCCTATGATGAACATCTTAAACGGTGGTGCTCACGCAGACAGCGCTGTTGACACACAAGAATTCATGATCATGCCTGTAGGCGCTCCTTCTTTCAGCGAAGGCCTCAGATGGTGTGCAGAAGTATTCCATACATTAAAGAAGCTCATCAAGGAAATGGGCGACGTTACGGCTGTAGGCGATGAGGGCGGTTTTGCTCCCAACAAGCTCGACAGTGACGAAGCTGCTATCGAGAAGATCCTTGAAGCTATCAAGGCTGCAGGTTATGAGCCCGGCAAGGACTTCATGATCGCTATGGACGCTGCATCTTCCGAGTGGAAGAGCGAGAAGGGCAAGGGCTTCTACCATCAGCCCAAGTCAGGAAAGGATTTCACATCAGACGAGCTCATTGCTCACTGGGAATCCCTTGTTGATAAGTATCCTATCATCTCCATTGAGGATGGCCTTGATGAGGAAGACTGGGAAGGCTGGCAGAAGATGACAGCTAAGATCGGAAATAAGGTCCAGCTCGTAGGCGACGATCTTTTCGTAACAAATACTGAAAGACTCTCAAAGGGAATCGCACTTGGTGCAGGCAACTCCATTCTTATCAAGCTTAACCAGATCGGTTCTGTATCTGAGACATTGGAAGCAATCAAGATGGCTCACAAAGCAGGCTATACAGCAATTTCTTCACACAGATCAGGCGAGACTGAAGATACAACTATCGCGGATCTCGCTGTTGCTCTTAACACTTGCCAGATCAAGACAGGTGCTCCGAGCCGTTCCGAGAGAGTTGCTAAATACAACCAGCTTTTGAGGATTGAAGAAGAATTAGGCGACGCTGCAGATTATCCGCAGATGGGCGCATTTAACGTTAAGAAATGATTTCTCCTCTGTTTATACATCATGTCTAGGGAGGACTGCCGTTGGATGTATCGGCAGTCCTTCTTCCCATTTTAGTTTATAGGAGGTTTTATGCGTCTTAGAGAATCAGGTGAAATGTATCTTGAGACTGTACTTCTGCTCTCCGAGAGAGTCGAGCATGTGCGTTCTCTGGACGTTGCTAATCATTTAGGTTTTTCGAAGCCGAGCGTCAGCCGTGCCGTAGGAAAACTTAAGAGTGAAAACTACATTAATATCGATCAGCAGGGATATATTACTCTCACTGATAAAGGGGAGAGCATCGCCCGGAAGATCCTAGAAAAACGCAAGGTATTAAAAGACCTGATCATGTCTTGGGGTGTTGACGAAAAGACAGCAGCTGCAGATGCCTGCAAGATCGAGCATGTATTAAGTGATGAAGCTTTCGAAGCAATTAAGAAAAACAAAGAATTGAACATTTAAGTTTCCATTTGTTCAATAAGTGGTATAATCGCTTGGTTTGGGATAACCCCAAACCGACTATATTTCTTAATTTTGGAGAAAGAATATGAAAAAGACAAAGATTTGTGCTCTGGCTTTAAGCGCCTGCCTTGCATTAGGCGTTTTCACAGCATGCGGTAACACAAATGCTACTACAACAGCAGCAGAGAGCACTACAGAAGGTACAACAACAGAAGACACAACTGCTGCAGAGTCTTCCGAAGCAACAGAGTCCTCTGAGGAGAACGTAGAAAAGATCGTTTTCTCCGGTGACGAATTGAAGAATGCGAACAAATTCGTTTCAGATTTTACAAAGATCTATTTTGCTGACTACAACGCAGAGACAGCAACACTTGAGCAGTACTTGAACTTTGCTCACATCCATTTCAAGGTCGATGACCAGGATAAGATCAAGTATGAGACCAAGGACGATACAGCTTTTGAGACATTTACTTATCAGGATGCTGTAATTGCTGTAGGCATGTATTTTGCAGCACCTGTAAAAGAAGATGACTGCAAGAATCTTCCTGCTCCTTCAAAGGATAATTACGGTCCCTGCTATGAAGACGGCAAGATCTGGTTCCAGGCAGCAGATGGTGAGAGCTACAGCTCAATCGGTATCGTAGATTACGCACTTAACACAGGTGACGGCAATCTCACACTTGTTTTCACTATCTACCAGATAAAGTGGGAAGTTTATAACGAACTCAGCTTTGACGAACTCAAGAAGTACTATGAACTCACATCTGAGCAGGCAGCTTCTGACGACACACTCGAGAAGATCGGAACAGGTACAGCATATGTCGGCGTAAGCCAGTCTGGCGGTTATTACCTCAAGGACTATAAGACACAGAAGTAAGATTAATTAATCACTTAAGATTAGAGGGTGCTTTAAACGGCACCCTCTTTTTATTTGTATTTCAATTCCAGGTTTTCTTCTGACACGTGATAGCGCACGACTTTGTTTTCTTTGTCGAGCGAATCGAAGGCCGATTGCTTCGGGAAAGACAGGCTCTCGTCTGTTGCCGAAAAATCGATGTTCGATTTGCTTTCCCAATAGTTGGGGAGGAGCTGAGCGTTCAAATCAGTGACGGGACAGCCTTCACTCCTGCGCTCGTCAGTCATCATGAAATAATACAGATAAAGCCAGTCATCGTCATGGGTGTCCTTCAAACCCCAGGTTGGATCTGAATGGTAACCTTTGCCGTCAATGATGATATATGTCCAGGAGTGTGATATCGAAGGATCATAACAACCGACACTCATGGCTTCCACGCCGGATTGAAGGAGCAGATACGCATAAGCGCTTGCCATCTGGGCGCATAAACCCTTCTTGTTCAGGAATGCGTAATAGGTCTGATCGTCGTTGCCGTCTACGCCGTAATCCACATAAGAGAAGTTGCTCTCGATATAATCGTAAAGCTTAATGCATTTCTCGAAGTCTGTGTCATCCTGTTCAACGCAGCTGTTTAACATGTCTGTTATGATGACTTCGAATTCAGCCTGTTTTGCAACGAATTCTTCAACAGGGATCTGATAGTAGATCTTTCCTGTTCCGTTCTCGAAAGGAACACTGCCGTCTTTACTCTCGCCTGATATCAATAAACTTGCAACAGGGAAAAGGTCATTAAGAGTAGACCAACAGGTTGCCCATTTGTATGCTTCTTTGCTCGAACATTCGAAAGTTGATTCTCCTGCGCGCAGAGCATCACAAAGGTTATAGAATGAATCCCAATAATCCTTTGGGATATCCGATGACAGCGATGGAACATAAAGGTGAGGGTTAAATTCGAACTTTTGCTGTTCAGTTTCAGAAGTAGTTGCAACCGGCGTGCTGTCGGTGATGGCAGTGGACGTGCCGGCAGTTAAGTTGGAATCAAGTTCCTCGAGTTTTATATTGCATCCTGAGATCAGGACCGTAGTTATAAGCAGTGAGCTTATTATTCTTTTGTGCATAACAGATACCCCCCATATCTGGACCGATTATAGCAAATGAGGATTGGCACTTTGGGGTAAGTGTTAGGTAATCGCGGTTTTCGGAATGATATAATGTCAGGCAGGAAATAGGAGTAACAGGATGGACAAAGCTAACAAAATCAGAATTCTTGACGGTACGATGCTCAAGATCATTGCCATGGTAAGCATGGTTTTTGATCACGTCGGCGATATGTTTTTTCCTGACATGATGTGGCTGAGGATGGTCGGACGTCTTGCTATGCCGATCTTCGCTTTCTGTATTACCGAAGGCTATATCCATACCAGAAACAGGAATAAGTATCTCTTAAGAATGGGGATTTTCGCGCTCGTCAGCGAAGTGCCTTTCGACCTTGCTTTTGAAGGCAATATCAACATCACGCATCAGAATATAATGCTGACTTTCTTTATCGCCATTCTTGCGCTGAAGCTTTTCGATCTTATCAGGGGCTCGAAAAAGGATATTACAGGCAAATACAGCGTTGGAAGAACGATCCTCGGTATTTTGGCAGTAATTGCTATGGCTGTTTTTGCACTGCTGGTAAGAGCGGATTATACGTTCTTTGCAGTCATCGCGGTCTTCCTGTTCTATGTGTTCAAGGATGTAAATCATTATGTCAGGCCGATTCCCGGTGTCGCTTTCCTGGCGCTGACGAGGACAATGGGATACTACTGCACGACAGGTCTCAGCCTTATCCCGCTGCTTCTTTATAACGGAAAGAAGGGTAAGGGCCTTAAATGGCTGTTCTATGCGTTCTATCCGGGCCACCTTTTGCTTCTTTATCTGTTAAAACTGTTCCTGACCGGCAATCCGGCCTGATGTCTTACAGATTGACCAGGTGGGTAATTGCTGATAGAATTCCTAAATAAGAAGAGAAAGGTATACGCATATGACTCATACATCTGAGAATTACAATCTTTTATGTTGTTGTTGCTGTTTGTCCCAGGGTTGAATCTTAAGGACGCAGTTTGTATGCGATGAATGCCAGTAAAAGCAGTATGTAAGTAAGATTCACCCGGAAACAATAAGAGTTTTCGGGTTTTTTATTGAGATGAAGGAGAAGTTGTTATGACTAAAGATGCAATGCACGAAGAGATCGACCAGATCGTCCAGGCGATATTTGATGATTACAATGGCGGAAAGAATATAGATGCGATAAAGCTCTTTTCCAATCCTGATAAGGATGAGGTAAGAGAGCTCGTAGAGCATTTCTTCAGGATCATATATCCCGGATATTTCAGAGACCTCACATATAAGATCTATAATCCGAAGAATTCCTTCGCAGTAACTATCGAAGACGTTTTCTATCATCTGAAAAAGCAGATCTACAGAGCTCTCGATTATTCCCAGAGTGATGACAAGATGACTGACGAGAAGCGCGAAGAGGAGAGCTACCGCATCACGACCGAATTCTTCAAGAAGATCCCCATGATCAGGGAATATATCGAGACAGACCTTCTGGCTACGCTTGATGGTGACCCTGCTGCAGCTAACTTCGATGAGGTCATCCTCGCTTATCCGGGCCTCATGGCAATTACAGTCTATCGTATTGCGCATGAACTTTATCTACTTAAGGTGCCGATCCTGCCGCGTCTCATGACCGAATATGCGCATTCCGAGACAGGTATTGACATTCACCCGGGCGCTACGATCGGCAAGTATTTCTTCATCGACCACGGCACAGGTATCGTTGTAGGTGAGACTTCCATCATCGGCAGCAACGTTAAGATCTATCAGGGTGTTACTATCGGCGCGCTCTCCACAAGAGGCGGCCAGAAGCTCTCAGGCAAGAAGCGTCATCCTACGATATGCGATAATGTTACAATTTACGCAAATGCTTCTATCCTTGGCGGCAACACAGTGATCGGCGAGAATACCGTTATCGGCGGTAACTCATTCATCACCGCATCTGTTGAACCTAACTCCAAAGTCAGCATGACCAATCTCGAAAAAGAAAATAAAACTGATGGCAAGCACGTTAAGAGTGAAGAGGTCAAGCAGGGAGACGAGTGGTATTACATTATCTGATGCGAATAAAAATTGGAAATTGATAGTTTAACATCAGCACTGAATTACATTGCGTTGACTGAGCATAAGCGCAATGATAGAATAATCATAAGAAGCACGGTCTGCAAAGACGGTTGCCTTCTAAGGTTTGGAAAATATTCCTCGCCCTAGAGTTTGCGGTCCTGGGCGAGGTTTTTTATTTGCGTTTGTACCTGGAATCCAGGAAGGCAAATAGTTTCAGGAACAGTGCGATGACGCTGACCAGCAAGCCAATCGTTGTAATCACTAATAGGACAAAAGTGAAATAAGCTAAAGGCTTGAATGTGTTTTTATAATGGTGAAGAGTCTCTTGACAATTACTACGTATACGTACTATACTACGCATGCGTAGTAATTGTGAGGAGATAGTTATTAGAATGAAGAATTTGTTTAGATTTAAAGTGACTAAAGATACCGGGATTGCAGTTGTTGCAGGTCTTTTGATGATCGCCCTAAGCCTTCTGATGATTCCCTTCGGCGGTGATTCTTTAAGAGACACGGTCGTATCATTAATATTAAGGGATGTTCTGATGATATTCGGCCTGGGTGTAGTTTTCGTATCCGTTTATGCTGAGAAGAAGGGCGGGGAGACATTTAAGGATCTGGGGTTTACAAAGCGTAAGTGGGCCTTAAGCCTGATATTAAACCTGGCCTTTGCGGCAGGCCTTCTTGCAGTGTTCTTAAAGGACGGGAAGCCTGCAGATGTCATCTCACTGAAGAACCTTTATGGTGCTTCCTATATTCTTGTGGCAGGGATTTTCGAGATGACGTTCATATACGGATTCCTTCGAATGAGCTTCGAAAAGGCATTCGGGATCATTCCTTCGATCTTACTGACTTCGGTATTCTATTCGCTTCACCATGCCGGATTCCAGCCTGAGTTCCTGCATCTGTTCCTGGTAGGCTTGATGTATTGTGGAGTGTTCTACATCACAAAGAATATGTTGATCATATTTCCTTTCTTCTGGGGTGTAGGTGCTTTGTGGGATGTTTTGGTATCATCTGAAGCAGGAGATGAGATTAAGAATCCTGTCTCATTCGGTATAGCTCTGGTAATCCTTTTTGCTTCAGTTATATGGGTTTTATTCAGAAAGTGGAGGAGAAGCTCAAATGTTGTCAAAAACATCGATAGTAATCTTGGGAATGCTCAGGAAAGGTGAGATGAATGCCTATGACATGCTCAAGATGATCGACAGAATGAATATGAAATACTGGTTCCCAATCGGTGCAACCACGCTCTATGAGACATGTTTAAGGCTCGAAAAGAAGAACTATATCGAAAACACCGGTGAATCAGATAAGAAAGCTGTTTACCATCTGACTGATGCCGGCATGCAGGAACTGAAGAGCACTATCTGCGCTCTGTTTGAGAGGGTGGATTTTGATTCGGTATGGTTCTGTTTAGCCGTAATGTATTCGGGTGTCCTGAGCAAAAAGGAATTGGCACGTGAGATCGAGATCCGCAGAAAGCTCCTGGATGAATATGAGAAAGGCACTCTGGAGAATAAGGAAATAATGCTCAAGTATGACGTTTCATATATTGAAGTCTGCGCAATCGACAGGATGCTTCAGATAATTCGGATGGAAAAAGAAACGCTGGAAACCTTTGCAAAACAAGCGGTTTAAACCGTGTTGTAAGGATTCACTGTCTGGGTGCGTTAAAGACTATCGGCAATTAAATAACCCCTCCTGCCTGGTTGAGGGGACAGAAAGGGCTATTATCAGGAAAAACATAAAAATGTCTTTATTTGAAGGCTTTTTCGAAGGCTTGATCAAGGTCATCGATAAGATCCTGTGGATCTTCGAGGCCGATCGATAATCTGATCGTACTGAGAGTAAGACCTGTTATATCACGCTGCTCGTATGTAAGTTCGCCGTGAGTTGTCTGTGCGGGGTTTACAATGAGCGATTTGGCGTCACCGATATTTGCCTGGTAGCCGAATATGTTAACTGCTTCGATGAACTTCCTCTTTTGTTCTTCGGTTCCGTTGAACTCAAATGAGAAGAGTCCGCCTGCACCGTTAGGAAGGTATTTATCGGCAAGAGCCTTATATTTGCTGTTCTTGGCATAAGGATAGCTGACGCTGTTAACGTGTTCGTTGTTGTCTAAGTATTCCACAATCTTAAGCGCGGAAGACACCTGCTTGGAGACTCTCTCTGAGAGTGTCTCGATTCCGAGAAGAATAAGATATGCATCAAACGGGGAGAGGGCAGCGCCAAGGTAATTTAAGTGTACTGCTCTGATCTTTCCGGTAACGGGCGTTTTCGGGAAAGCCTCAAGAATACTTCTCGGATTGTCATTTCTGTCTCTTAAAAACCACAGTTTCTTCTCGAAAAGAGGGAACTTTCCTGAACCGTAATCGAATGAGCCTTTCTCGAGAATAAGGCCGGCGATAACATTACCGTGACCGCACAAGGCCTTTGTTGCCGAATAAACTACGATATCTGCGCCATGTTCAAACGGGTTGAAGAGGTAAGGCGTAGCAGCAGTGTTATCTACAACAAGCGGTATACCATGCTTGTGGGCAATGTCTGCGATTGCTTCAAAATCGAGGACTGTTGCCAAAGGATTTGAGATGGCCTCGATATAGATTGCCTTGGTATCGTCTTTGATATTGCGTTCGAACTCATTAGGATCGTCGGGATTCTCGATCATGTCATATTTAACGCCGAGTTCTGCAAGGATCGAGGGGAATCCGTCAACAGCACCGCCGTAGAGACGCGGGCTTGTAAGGATCCTTCCGCCTTGTGCTGCAAGGGCCAATGCGGTGTATGAGATGGCGGCCATGCCTGATGCTACTGCAACAGCACTTTCAACGCCGTGAAGTGCGGCAACTCTTTTTTCCAGAACCTGAACGGTGGGATTGGATACTCTTGTGTAGAGCGGATCCTCAAGTTCAAATGCAAATAAAGCATCAGCTCTTTCAGTGCTTCCCATCTCGAAAGCTACTGTCTGATAAATAGGTACGCTTACGGCATGATTATGCTGAAGCGGGTCATATCCTGCACGGATCTTTAATGTGTCAAAATTGTAAGCCATGATTTGTCTCCTCCTGTGTTGGAAGGGATTATAGAATAGCGGGAACTTAAAAGATAATAGATGTTCGTTATCGTTTCTGATAAACAAAATGTATACCCGGGCTTTAATTGAATTGTATAGAATAAGTGCATGTATATAAGAAAAGCGACTATAAAAGATCTGGATAAGATCGCGGCAGTGGAGAGGGAGTGTTTTCCCGCTTCAGAGGCAGCAACAGAAGAAGAATTCCGTGAGCGTCTTGAACGCTACGGCGATCATTTCTAGCTGCTTTTTATTGATAACAGATTGGTCTCTTTTGTTGATGGTCTTGTAACTGATGAAAGAGATCTTACTGACAGGATGTATGAAGATGCATCAATGCATAACGAGAACGGCGCCTGGCAGATGATCTTCGGTGTTAATACGCTCCCCGGTTATAGAAAACAGGGTCTGGCAGGTGCTCTAATAAAACGTATTATTGATGAATCTCAACAAGACGGGCGTAAAGGCATTGTTCTTACTTGTAAGAAAGAATTAATCCACTATTATTCAAAATTCGGATTTGTAAATGAAGGCGTGACTTTAAAGTCGGTCCATGGCGGAGTCACCTGGTATCAAATGCGTTTAACATTTAATAATGTTTATGATGTATAGCCATTTTCTATAGTTTTCAATGAATATTGTAGATTAGCGGCAAAATTATCTCTGTGCTTAAATCTTCTCAATCGAAAAAGGAGGAGACAGAAAATGTCACAGAGGATCAATACAAAAATCCGTGAGGCTTCGAAAAAAGCAGTAGCGGTAATTGCGCTTTTTGCGTTCGCATTGCCTTTTGCAGGCTGCGCTAAAAAAGAAGCGGGAGCTAAGTGGAAGATCAATATTCCCGGACTTGACGGTTCATTGTGCGGAGCACCTATCTATATTGCGTACGAGAACGGTTACTTTAAGGAAGAAGGCTTTGATGTAACACTTATCTCAGCTGATACAGAGACAAGAAAGATCGGTCTTAATAACGGAACTATTCCGATCGTTAACGGAGATTTCCAGTTTTTCCCTTCAATGGAGGAAGGCGTTAATACAGTAGTTGTTGACAAGCTCCATGACGGCTGCATCAAGATCGTTGTCCGTCCCGATTCTGAGATCAAATCACCTGAAGATCTGAAAAATCTTAAGATCGGCGTTGATGAGATCGGTGGAACTCCCCATCAGGTAGCAAGCGTCTGGCTCGAGAATGCAGGTATTTCAGCAAGACAGGAAGATCACCAGGTTGAATTCCTTCCTTTTGCAGACGGCAACCTTGAACTTGAGGCATTATATAAAGGCGATATCGATGCCGCTGCAATGTGGGATCCGCTCGCAAGCGTAGCCGAGAAGGCCGGCAAGGTTAAGACAATTCTCAATATTACAACTGATGAACCTTTCGCAGGCAAAGCCTGCTGCTTCTTATATGCTTCAAGAAAGGTTTATGAGGAGAATCCCGAAGAGATCGCAGCTTTGCTCCGTGCTTACAGAAAGGCTCAGGACTTTATCAACAAGAATCCTGAACAGGCAGTAGACATCATTATCAAGGGCAAGTATTCACAGATCGAGGACCGTGAACTCGCTGTCGAGCTTATCACTTCATATAACTATCCTTCATATGAGCAGCGTGCAAACAATGTGTTCAATGTAAAGGATGATGTACGTTACTTCGCACAGCAGCTTTACGATATCGGATATCTTAAGACAGATGCTGATACTTACACGTCAAAATACTTCGTTGAAGTAAATGTGGATGGCGGCAAATGATTAAGAAGAGTTCAATCGTTTACGGCTTTTCCTTATCAATAACAGGATTCCTGATCGCTGCGCTTCTTAATGCCCTGATCCCGATCACCGCTGATGTTGAGATAACAGAATATTCTGTTGCAGGAATAACTGTAGACATTAACAGTACTTACAGAGCTGTTCTCATAGTCTTATCGGCAATATTTCTTGTGTCAGGTCTTATCTCATTAAAAGATCACGACAAATGGAAGAAATACGTTAAGGGTGCACCAATAAGGTTTGCATCAGGAATAGCACTTCTGGTTTGGGACATTCTCGGAACTAAATGGCAATTACTGCCTCAGCCGTTTTTTCCGGGACCTGCAGGTATCGTTGAAGCGTTTCTCATCGAACCTCAGTTCGTGCTGGAGAATACACTTTATTCTTTAAGGCTTTATGCTGCAGGATTTGCCCTTGGAGTGGTATTCGGAGTTGGAACCGGCATTCTCGTTGGCTGGTTTCCAAAGGTATACTACTGGGTCACGCCCGTACTTAAGGTTACGGGCGTAATCCCGGCAGTAGCATGGATGCCATTTGCTTTAACGCTTCTTCCGACACCTTTTGCCGCTGCGGTATTCCTTATTGTTATTTGTGTCTGGTTCCCGGTAACAAGCCTTACATCACAGGGAATCAAGTCGACACCGAAGGTTCAGTTCGAAGCAGCAAGAACATTGGGTTCGAACACATTGGATCTGGTATTCAGAGTTGCCGTTCCGCATGCTCTGCCTCAGATCTTTACAGGTATATCGACAGCAAATGCATTCGCGTTCACAACCCTTGTAATGGCGGAGATGATGGGACAGCCTGGCGGACTCGGATATTACATCAATCTCTCCAAAGTGTGGAGCGCATACTACAAGGTTTTTGCTGCAATTGTTGTAATGGCTGTATTGTTCAGCTTCATCACTGCAATCCTTGAGAGGGTGGAAAAATACGCCTTAAGATGGCAGAAGGGACTCGTAAGATAATGGCTGAACAGATTGAAAAAGAAGATTACATTCTTAAGATCAAGAACCTCCGCCGCATATATAAGGATGATGACGGCGCAGATGTTGAAGCCCTTGAGGACGTAAGTCTGAACGTTAAACGCGGAGAATTCATTTCAATCATTGGCGCAAGCGGATGCGGCAAGACAACTTTGCTCCGTTCGATAGCAGGCCTTGATAAGCCTGACTCAGGTTCGATCGTTATGGATGATCATAAGATCACAAAACCGGATCCTGAGCGCGGATATGTTTTTCAGCAGGGTGGTCTGTTTAACTGGCTTACTGTTGAACAGAATATTGCATACGGTCTTAAAACAAGAAAGATCTATAAAGAGAAAAAGTCTGAAGTGCCCAAATATATTAAGCTTGTCGGACTTAATGGATTCGAGGATTCATATCCTTATCAGATAAGCGGAGGAATGGCTCAGAGAGTGGCAATTGCCAGGACATTGATAAATGATCCGAAAATGCTTCTTCTCGATGAACCGATGGGTGCACTGGATTCTTTTACCCGTGCCGATATCCAGGATAAGCTCCTGGAACTGCATAAGTTGAATGGTATTACGATGGTTCTCGTAACCCATGATATAGACGAAGCTATATATCTTTCTGACAGGATTGTAATTATGACTCCCAGACCCGGAAAGATAAGTAACATCATTGAGGTTAATATTCCTCATCCGAGACAGAGAGGCGAAGCTGAATTCCTTGCGATGCGAAGAAAACTTCTCCAGGAATTTGATCTTGCTACGGCTCATCCTGAACCGGAATACAACATTTAATAAAGGATATTTTTAAAATGAATAAATCAAAAATAACAGGTATTGTAATTGCAGTCTTAGGGCTTATCACAGCTCTTATTCCGACAGTGATCTTTAAAGTTTGTGAGGCAATGGAAGGAAAGTTCATGAAGTGTCACTGGACATCACAGACAGAGGTCGCGATCGGTATTGTCACATTAGTTTTAGGAGTGCTCATCATTCTGACTAAAGAGAAGGCAGCTGCGGCAGCTTATTCGGTTGCTTCAGCGATAAACGGTGTGCTTGTGATCCTTATTCCCACTGTGGTTATCGGTGTATGCGGTTCAGCTGACATGCCTTGCCACTCAGGAACAAAGCCCGCTCTTATCATTGCGGGAGCATTGATCGTTGTTGTGGCACTTATCCACACAGCTCTTTATCTGACATCAAAGAAAAAAGCTTGAGATGAGTAACTTTAAAGGAAATCTTGACTTTGGCATTAAGAACATCAGGAAAAGACCGTACAGGTCTTTTTGCCTGATGCTTGCTGCTCTTATCGGTTCTTATGCTTTGTTCGTAGGAAGCGTGCTGAAAGGATCGCTTAATAACGGCATGACCAGGATGCAGGAGCGTATGGGAGCAGATCTCATGATCGTTCCGGAGTCTTCGGAAGTGAAGGCCAGGAACATTCTGCTTACAGGCGAACCTGAGTTTTTCTATATGGACATTTCGGTAGCTCAGGCTCTTCTTGATATCGAAGGCGTGGAATGTGCAACGAGCCAGTTCTATTTTACTTCTCTGTCCTCTGATTGCTGCTCGACAAGGGTTCAGCTGATAGCTTACGATCCGGATACTGATTTTGTTATCGATCCCTGGATCGACGAGAGGATCACGGATGAAGTGGAAAAAGGAAGCGTGATCATCGGCAGTGAAGTTACTCCTTTGCCGAACGGAAAAGTGAAGTTCTACGGAAGTGAGTATCCAGTTGCAGGTAAGCTCGGTGAGACAGCAACAGGACTCGATCATTCTGTGTTCATGACCAGAGATACAATGCATGAGATCCTCTCCGATGCAAAGGAAAAGGGGTATCAGTTTATTAATCCGGAAGATGACGGAGCGTTTGTATCAACTGTTCTTATCCGTGTCAGTGAGAATGCCGACATTACCGGTATCGAAAAAGAAATCTACGGCAAAGCTGAAGGCATTAAGTTTATTGAAACTGACAAACTGATCAATGATCTTTCAGTAAAGCTCGGTTCGGTAGACAGGCTTATAAATGTTACGCTTACAGTGCTTCTTGTCTTTTCATTCGTTACCATGATCCTTTTCTTTTCCGTTATCTTCCATGAGAGGAAGAAAGAATTTGCAATATTAAGGATCCTTGGTATGTCATCTTCAAAGATCTGTGTCTCATCACTGACCGAGGGCCTGATCATCGGTGCTGCAGGCGGCGCAGCTGGCCTTTTGGCAGGTATACTTACAGTATTTCCGTTTAACCGCCTCATTGAGAATTCACTTGATGTTCCTTATCTTATGTCGCCCTTGCCGGTAGTCATTTTGTATGGGCTTTTGGGAGTTGCCGTGACTGTCCTTTTCAGTTCTCTGGCATCGTTCCTGTCAACGTTAAGTCTTTCTCATGCAGAGACTTATTACACAATGAGGGCGGGTGAATAATATGGAATATCTTTGTTCCGAGAAACTTGTAAAAGAATACGAAAGGCGCGGAAAGACTTTCCGCGCTGTAGATGACGTTGATATTAAAATTATTAAGGGTGAATTCATCATCATTACAGGTGAGTCCGGAAGCGGGAAAACAACGCTTCTTAATCTCCTTCTCGGCCTGACGAAGCCTGAGTCTGGAACTGTCCTTTTTGACGGTGAGGATATCAGCACCTTCGATGACAAGAGACTTTCTGAGATAAGAAATGAGAAGATCAAGTATATTCCGCAGGGAGACAGTCTTCTGACTTCGCTTACTGTCAGAGAGAATATTCTTTTCCCTTATGTTATAGGCGGAAAAGAGGAACCGCCTAAGGAAAGGTTAATTGAGCTGGCTGAGAAACTGGGCATCACAGATCTTCTTGATGTGTATCCTTCGGAATTATCGGGCGGGGAGATGAGAAGAGTAACTATTGCCAGAGCCGTAATCAATAAACCCGCGGTGATCATTGCTGATGAACCGACAGGAAATCTTGACCGTGACAATACATCGAAAGTTATGGAGATATTTAAGGATATTTCAGGTGAAGGGACGGCTGTTGTAGTCGTGACACATCAGAGGGAGACATTGGACTATGCTTCCAAAGTCCTCAATATGTCGCACGGGAGGCTTGCTCCGGAGGATATATAGTTATTAAACCCTATAACTAAAAGTTATATTTGGTTATCGGAAATGAGTATTTCTTGGTTTTCCTGATTTGCAATACAATCTTGTAATCAAATCCTAAGGATGACCGGAATATGACGATACAACAATTGGTTTACGCAATTACGATCTCTGAAGTCGGCTCTATGAACCGTGCGGCAGAAGATCTGTTTATTACACAACCTACACTTACCAAAGCAATTAAAGAGCTCGAGAATGAGCTGGGGATATCTCTTTTTGTCAGGTCAGGTAAAGGAATGACACTTACACCCGACGGAAGAGATTTTATCGTGTATGCAAAACAGATCAGTCAGCAATACGATATTCTTAAAGACCATTTCGGAAATGCCGGTGAACGGAAAAGAAAATTCGGCATATCAACACAGCATTATTCATTTGCCGTAAAAGCTTTCGCTGAACTGATAAAAGATTTTGACCTGAAGAAGTATGAGTTTGTTTTCAGGGAGACAACGACGCGTGATGTAATAGATGATGTCGGTTCAATGAAGAGCGATATCGGAATCCTTTTTATAAGCGAATATAACCGTAAGGTAATAGAGAAGAAACTCCGAGACAATGACCTCCGCTTTGTTCATCTAATTGACTGCAAAGCATGTGTGTATATAGCAAAAGATCACCCTCTTGCTGATGCGGACGAACTCACAATGGAAGATCTCGCACCGTATCCTTGTCTCGCATTTGAGCAGGGCGAAGGCGATCCCATTTACTATTCAGAGGAGATACTTGCCGAGAAGGATTATCCCAGAAGGATCAAGGTTTGTGACAGAGCATCGGGTCTGAATCTGATGACTGAACTGAACGGCTATACTCTGTGTTCGGGAATAATCTTAGATGATATCAACGGCCAGCAATATAAGATGATCCGCTTCAGGGGAGATGACGATGATGCGATTATGCATATTGGGTATATCATCAAGAACAATATTGAGATCACTTCGCTCACGGAAGGTTATATTCAGGAAGTAAAAAAGATACTGAATATAGGTTAAGAAGTAATCTATATACGATAATCATGAGGAAAGAAATTACCTATTGACATAGTAGGTAAATTCGGTTAACATTCCATCATACTTTCAGAAAAGGAGACATGATATGAACCGCATTTCAGCAAACATCATGATGTGTTGTCGAATGCTTAACTCCCGGGCAAATGGATTGACCGGTGTGTCATGTCGATGTTTAAAATAAGCTTTAATACAAGATACACTTAACTTTATCTGGCCCGGGAGTTCAACAAGCCCCCGGGCTTTTTTTTCGAAAACACACATTATCAGGAGGATATAACAATGTCAGAAAACAGTTTCAGCGCAAAGGCTATAAGAGCAGGATATGAATCATCAGAGCACTTTAATTCGGTAGTTCCGCCCATCTATCAGACCGCTTCATTCGATCTTCACGATATCGACAGAACAAGAAGACTCTGGACCGGTGCAGAGGCAGGCGGTATTTATTCCAGAGTGGGCACTCCGACAGGATCGATCCTTGAGACGAGGATAGCAGAACTTGACGGAGGCAAGGCTGCAGTAGCACTTTCTTCAGGAATGGCTGCTATTACATATACGCTTCTTTTACTTGCACAAGGTGGCGGCAATATCGTTGCCGGTTCATCACTTTACGGTGCGGCACAGTTAGATCTTGCAGAATTCCTGCCTAAGTACGGCGTGGATACGAGATTTGTTAAGGACAGAACAAATCCCGCAGCATATGGTGAACTTATCGATGAGAATACAAGAGCGGTATACCTTGAGTCCATCAGCAACCCTAATATCGAGCTTTA
Source organism: Ruminococcaceae bacterium R-25 (assembly GCA_003149065.1). Taxonomy (NCBI): domain Bacteria; kingdom Bacillati; phylum Bacillota; class Clostridia; order Eubacteriales; family Oscillospiraceae; species Ruminococcaceae bacterium R-25. Next base: position 1,062,928 of record QGFZ01000001.1, on the reverse strand, counting down.
TGATATCGATGCTATCGCAAAGATCGCGCATGAACATGGCGTGCCTGTTGTCGTAGACAATACAGTAGCTACACCGTATCTCTACAGACCTTTCGAGCATGGCGCAGACATTATCGTTTACTCTGCAACCAAGGAGATCAACGGTCACGGCAATGTAATTGCAGGAATCGTTGTTGAGAAGGGTGACTTCCCGTTCGATGAGAAGAAGTATCCCCAGTTCTATGAGAAGAGCTGGAAGATGAGAGATCTTCAGAATAATAAGAGAAGCGCTGTTGAGTTCATTCCCGGTGCACCTGTTATTGCATCCCTTAAGATCTTCTTCACTGAGTTTTTCGGCGGTGCTTTAGGTTCTTTCGAGTCTTATCTTGTTCTTCAGGGCTTATCGACGCTTTCAGTAAGACTTGATAAGAAGGTCCAGACAGTAAGAAAGGTCGTTGAATTCCTTGAGAGCCGCGGTGAGGTAGAGTTTGTAAGATATCCATATGCAAAGGGAAGTCAGTTTAAAGATTTAGCTGACAGGGATTTCCCTAAGGGCCCCGGAGCACTTCTCTCATTCGGTTTTAAGGGTACCAGAGAACAGGAAGGTATCTTCATCAAATCTCTTAAGAACTTTAACTATCACGTAAATATCGGCGATGTAAGATCACTCATCACAAATCCGCCGGAAAATACTCATACAGAGCTTGAACCCGATCAGCTTGAACTTGCTGATGTTCCGGCTAACCTTATCAGACTGTCTATTGGTCTTGAAGACGCAGAAGATCTCATAAGCGATCTTACACAGGCCTTCGAAAAGGCTTTTGCCTGATGAAGGAGGCGTAAGAACATGTCACGTGAATTTGAAGGGAAAACCATATTTATCACCGGCGCCGCAAAAGGCCAGGGCAGAGCTGTGGCAATAGCTTTTGCACAAGAGGGCGCGAACATTATCGCTTTCGATCTTGGAGCAAGGATAGAATATCCGGCTTATAACAGATCATCCAATGAGGATCTCGAAAAGCTCAAGAGCGATGTGGAAGCCGTTGGAGGAAAGATCCTGATCTATGCAGGGGATGTCCGTAAGGCATCAGACGTAAAAGAGGCCGTTGACCGCGGAGTAAACGAGTTCGGCGGAATAGACATCCTGTTCAGCAATGCCGGAATCGCTGCTTACGGTTACTCATGGGAACTTACTGAGGAACAGTGGGATGCCCTCATCGAAGTTAATCTCAAGGGAGGCTTCCTGGTATCGAAATATGTTATTCCGCATCTTATAGAAAAGAAGAGCGGCGTGATAATTTACAACTCATCTGTGGGAGGACTCAGGGGATTCGGACGCATGAGCCATTATTCGGCTTCCAAGCATGGCCTTGTGGGACTTGCTAAATCCCAGGCAATAGAGCTTGCACCTTATGGCATCAGAGTCGTTACGCTGCATCCGACAGGCGTAAATACACCGATGAACGACGGACTTGCAGAACTTGAGGGAACGACAGCTATTGAGATCGCTGAAAGATCAGCAGGCAATCTCTTAAAGACACCTTGGATCGAGACAGAGGATATAGTTGAAGCAGTTAAGTATATAGCAAGCGATAAAGCAAGGTACATGACCGGAAATCAGTTTGTTCTTGATGCAGGACTTCTCACACGCTGACAAAAGATAAGACATGATGGAATATTAAACAGAGGTAATTAGACATGACATTGCAGCAATTGATGTATGCGATCACTACTGCAGATGAGAAGTCGATAAATAAAACAGCACAGCGTTTCTATGTATCACAGCCGGCAATATCCGATGCTATAAAGGATCTCGAAGATGAGATAGGCATAACTATATTTGAACGTTCCAACAGAGGTGTTACCACCACTGCAGAAGGTGCTGATTTTATTGTCTATGCGAGACAGGTCGTAGCTCAATACGACCTGCTTAAAGAGCGGTATATCGATAAAGAACAGAAGATAAGATTCGGTGTTTCCACGCAGCATTATACATTTGCTGTTAAATCTTATATTGAGCTGATTTCAAATTACGGTACTGACAAGTTCGATTTCTCAATATATGAAGGAAAGACATCGGATGTCATAAACGATGTAAGAACATTCAGATCCGAGATCGGCATAATACACATTGATGAATATAACAGCAATTATCTGATCAAATATCTGAAGGCGAACAACCTTCAGTATCACAAGCTCTTTGACTGCAAGGTATTTGCTTATCTGTCATCAAAGCACCCACTTGCAAAATATAAGAGAGTGACAGAAAAAGACCTGGAGGCATATCCGTGCCTGACTTTTACACAGGGAGAAGGTGCGCCGATCTATCTGTCGGAAGAGCCGGTAAGCATGTTTGCCAAGAGAAACATAATCAGGGTCAATGACCGCGGAACTATGTTGAATCTGATGACCGGAGTTAACGGATATACGCTTTGTTCCGGCATTATCTGTGAAGAATTAAACGGCAGCAGGTATACAGCAATCCCTTATGACAGCAGGGAAAAGACCTCTGTCATCTATATTACGCGCGACGGCAGCACGTTAAGCGAACTGGGTGAGAAATATATAGAGCATTTACGCTCTTTTGCCTCATAAGTTTTACTTATAACCAACTATTGTTTTTGCGTATTAACACTTAAATTCCCGTAAGTGTATCATTCTTTTCATGCAATCACCTACTTGGTTGATAGGTGATTGACAAAGGAGATTACATAAAATGTCAACTATCAGTATTAAGGAACCCAGCGTTGTAATTCGCGAGAAAAGACTCGGAACTATCAATGCATTTACAGGAAGCGCTTCACAGATCGTGGAGAAGTCTGCAAAAGGCGAGCTCCATGACTGCAAGAGAAAGTTCTCTCAGTGCCTTGGATGCAACCAGCAGCAGGCATTCTGCCAGCTCGCAATGATCAGGGATGCGGTCGTTATCAATCACGCACCGATCGGATGCTCTGGTGAGTTTGCAGATTTCAATTTCACCTACAGGATCGAGCAGACCAAGAGAAATCTTCCTGCCGCACTCGGAAGGTATTACTCAACGAACATTCTTGAGAAGGATACAGTTTTCGGAGCAGCAAAAAAACTTGAAGAAACTATCAGACTTGCATACGAAAGAGAGCATCCCAATGCTATCTTTGTAACTACTTCATGCGCTTCAGGCATCATCGGTGAGGATATCGAAGCTGTTGTTGAAGCAGCAAGCAAGGAACTGGGAATTCCGGTCGTAACATGCAACTGCGAAGGTTTCAGATCCAAAATCTGGACCACAGGCTTCGATGCCGCATATCACACGGTATTAAGAGGTATTGTAAAGCCTGCAGAGAAGAAGACAAACAAAGTAAATATCATCAATTTCTGGGGAAGCCATGTTTTCGATGACATCGTAAGAAGATTCGGATATGAACCCCAATATATCATCCCGTTCTCAACGGTAGAGGAATTATCACACGTAAGCGAGGCTGCAGCTTCCATTCATATCTGCCCGTCGCTCTCGACATACATGGGCGCAGGTTTGAACCAGCTTCACGGTGTACCTGAAGTATTGGTACCGCCCGCATACGGTGTTGCAGGAACAGACAGATGGCTCAGGGCTTTCGGTAAGCTCGTCGGCAAGGAAGAGATTGCAGAGGAGATCATTAAGGAAGGTCACGAGAAGTATCTTCCTGAGATCGAAAAGCTCAAGGAAAGATTCAAGGGAAAGAGGGCTTATGTAACTGCAGGTGCAGCTCATGGCCAGGCGCTTATCACATTGCTCGGTGAGCTCGGAATGGAGGTCGTCGGTGCGGCAGTGTTCCATCACGATCCTGTTTATGACAGTGGTGATGACAAGCTCGATATCCTTGGTCAGGCAGTAAAGAACTACGGTGACGTTCCTGACTACAGAGTATGCAACAAGCAGGCTTGCGAGCTTGTAAACGCACTGAACAGGATCAAGCCTGATCTTATTCTTGCAAGACACGGCGGAATGACCTTGTGGGGCGCGAAGTTCGGTATCCCTTCACTTCTTATCGGTGATGAGCAGTTCGGTATCGGATACAAGGGCGCACTTAATTATGCAAGAAGAATAGATGATGCTTTGGATTCCATAGAGTTCATAAAGAACTATTCCAAGCACGCTTCGAATCCTTACACCAAGTGGTGGTTCGAACAGGATCCCGGATATTTCCAGGGAGACGGTTCAGGCAGAGGATGCGCAAGAGGAAACGGAGGAATCTAAGATGTCAGGAGCAATTGAACAACCAAGATTTACATGCGCGCTCGGTTCCTGCCAGAGCGTTGTGGCAATAAAGAAAGGCGTTCCGATCCTTCACTCGGGTCCCGGCTGCGGAGTTCAGGTAGAACGCATCATTGGACAGGGAGAAGGTTATGCAGGCGGTTCCACAATGCCCTGCACGAACTCTGAAGAGGCTGACGTTGTTTTCGGCGGCGAAAAGAAATTAAGAAACGTTATCGAGAATTCCTTCAAGGTAATCGATGGTGACCTCTACGTGGTTATTACAGGATGCACAGCTGCTATCACAGGTGATGATGTGGCATCCGTAGTCGGCGAATTCCAGTTGGATGATAAGCCTATCGTTTATGTTGAGGAAGGCGGTTTTAAGTCCAATAACTATGTAAGCCATTCAAGACTCGTAAACGCGATCATCGACCAGTATGTCGATAAGTTCAATGAGGACCGTGAGGTAATTGAAGGTCTGGTAAATGTTTTCGCGAACATACCCTATCAGGATCCTTACTGGAACGGCAACCTTGAGCAGCTAAAGAGAATACTTACCGGCATAGGCCTTAAGGTCAATATCCTGTTCGGAAATGAATCAGAGGGCGTATCGGAGTGGAAGTCTATCCCTCAGGCACAGTTCAATCTTTTCGTAGGATCCTGGGCAGGCCTTGATATCGTTAAGCACTTAAAGCGCAAGTACGGCACACCTTATCTGCATTTCCCTTATACGCCTATTGGCGCGAAAGAGACATCAAAGTTCTTAAGGGAAGTTGCTAAATTCGGCGGACTTGATGAGAAGAAGGTCGAAGCGTACATCGACCGCGAAGAAAAGAAGTTCTACTCACATATAGATAAGATGGCAAGCTTCATGCTCGAGTTCAGATACGGTATTCCGAGAAGGTTCTATTCACTGGCAGATGCTTCCTATTCACTCGGATTTTCGAAGTTCCTCCTTAATGAATTGGGCATCATCCCGGGAATACAGTTCATCGTTGATGACATCCCCGAAAAGTATCAGGAGAGCGTCCTCGATGAATTCTCGAGAATATCCGATCTGCAGAGAAGAGATGTGCAGGTGGTATTCGATCCTGACGCCGGACTTGATCAGAAGAAACTTCTTGAAGACGCAAAAGATTACGAGGATAAGAGGATCCTGATACTCGGAAGTTCCTGGGATAAGCACATTGCAGATGAACTTCACGGCGACCTTCTTATAGTATCGGTTCCTGTCCAGCACAGACTTGTAATGAACTGCGGCTATTTAGGATATGAAGGCGGCTTGAGAGCAATAGAAGATATATACGACAGAGTCCTTGCGACATACAGATAAACAGAGAAAAGAGATTACCAGAAATGAGACAGATTGCAATTTACGGAAAAGGCGGAATCGGAAAATCCACCACAACACAGAACCTTACGGCAGGCCTTGCCGAACTCGGCAAGAAGATCATGGTCGTTGGATGCGACCCTAAGGCAGATTCCACAAGACTTCTTCTTAATGGCCTTGCACAGAGAACCGTTCTCGACACGCTCAGAGAAGAAGGCGAAGTCGATGACTTGAGCCAGATCGAGAGAGTCGGATTCGGAGGTATCAGATGCGTTGAATCAGGCGGACCTGAACCGGGTGTCGGATGTGCAGGAAGAGGAATCATTACATCCATCGGAATGCTTGAAGATCTTGGTGCATATACAGACGATCTTGATTATGTTTTCTATGACGTTTTGGGAGACGTTGTATGCGGCGGATTCGCGATGCCGATCAGAGAAGGAAAGGCTAAAGAGATCTACATCGTTGCATCAGGTGAGATGATGGCGCTCTATGCGGCAAACAATATTTGTAAGGGTATTCAGAAATACGCGTTAAAGGGCGGAGTAAGACTCGGAGGAATCATCTGCAACAGCCGTAAGGTAGACAGAGAGAATGAGCTCTTAAGAGAATTCGCAAAGGAACTTGGCAGCCAGCTCATCTACTTCGTACCGCGTGACAATGAAGTTCAGAGGGCTGAGATCAAGAAGAAGACAGTTATCGATCACGATCCCAACCACCCTCAGGCACAGGAATACAGAAATCTCGCTTTGGCTATCGAGAACAACACTCAGTTTGTTATCCCGAAGCCTATGACACAGGAGAGACTCGAAGAGATCCTTATCGAATTCGGTCTCATGGACAGTATTAAAGACAACTATCACATTTAAGGAATAAACAATGATCAGAGCAGCATTTGCGACAGGAGACGGCGTTAATATCAACAGACACTTCGGTGTAGCCGACAGATTCGATATCTATGAGATAGATACCGAGTCTAAGAAATATGAACTTGTTGATACGAGAAGGATCGACAGCTATGGAGTAAGCCTCCAGCATGACGATTCCCTTATCGAGCGCCTTGCAAGCGCGATAGACGACTGCAATATCGTCTTTTCGGCAAAGTCTGGCCTTCATGCAAAGCAGGCTCTTGATGAGAAGCTTATACAAAGTGTTGATGTTGAACGCGAAGTTGCTTATGTACTTGAAAGAGTCGTTAATTCCCGCGTCAGCATCCTGGCACCGAAATATAAAGAAGAAAAAAGGAGAAAGGCATACGATGAGACGCTTAGAAAAGGTTCTTTCGAGAATCTGCAGAAAAGACATCCATGCCTGGGAGGCCATTCGAATGTGACGGCCGGAAGAGTGCATCTTCCCGTAAGTCCCGTATGCAACATCAGCTGCAAGTTCTGCACAAGGGCTTTTAACAAATCAGAGATAAAGCCCGGTGTCAGTTCATTGGTGTTAAAGCCTGAAGAAGCTGTTGAAACAGTCAGAAGAGCAAAAGAATTATGTCCCGCACTTACTGTAGTGGGTATAGCCGGGCCTGGAGACACACTCGCGAACGATCAGGCGCTCAAGGCATTCCGTCTTGTTAAAGAGGCATTTCCCGAGCTTATTTGCTGTCTGTCAACAAACGGTTTCAGGCTTCCCGATAAGGTTGATGAGATCGCAAAGATAGGCATAGAGACTCTTACCGTAACTGTTAATGCGGTAGATCCTGAGATCGAAGCAAAGATCAATAACTTTGTTATCGATGAGAAGGGACAGAAACATGAAGGTGTGGAAGGTGCGAAGTTACTTATAGAGAAACAGCTTGAAGGTATCCGCCGTGCAGCTGAACTGGGAATCGTCGTTAAGATCAACAGCGTTCTTGTTCCCGGGATCAATGATAAGCACATTCCTGAAGTTGCAAAAGTAACAGCAGGACTTGGTGCTTCGATCCTTAATATCATTCCGCTGATCCCTCAGAATGAGATGGCTGATATACCTGCCCCGACCTGTGCGGATCTTGAAGAAGTCCGTCAGGAAGCAGGCAAATATCTTGAGGTTTTCCGTCACTGCCAGCACTGCAGGGCAGACAGCCTCGGCATACCGGGTAAAGGCAAGGATTTACATAACGAATTATACAAAGACAGGAAAGAAAGGGCAGTTGACACGTTCAGCCACGGGTAAGGATAAATGAGTGCATATTTGAAGATCAAAGATCTGCATAAGACATTCTACCCGCACGGCCAGCCGCTGAAGGTGCTCGACGGCATAGACCTTGAAGTCGAGAAGGGTGAGATATTCGGTATCATCGGTTTCTCCGGTGCCGGAAAATCAACTCTCGCGCGCTGCATCAACAGGCTCGAAAAGGCTGATTCGGGAACGATCGAACTGGGAGACACGGACATTCTGTCGCTCTCAAAAGACCAGCTCCTTAAGCAGCGTCATAAGATGGGAATGATATTCCAGAACTTCAATCTTTTCGATTCCATGACGGTCTATCAGAACATCGCATACCCTCTTGAGATATCCGGAGTTCCGAGAAAAGAGATAAAGCAGCGTGTATTGGAAACTGCAGAACTCGTCGGACTTACGGAGAAGCTGAAGGCCCATCCGGGTGCATTATCCGGCGGACAGAAGCAGAGAGTCGGCATAGCAAGGGCCATCGTCACAAAGCCTGATTTCATCATCTCTGATGAGGCAACGTCGGCGCTCGATCCTCAGACAACCATCCAGATCCTGGATCTCTTAAAGGAGATCAATGAGAAATACAAGATCACGATACTGATGATCACTCACGAGCTTGACGCTATCAGGTACACCTGCAGCAGAATGGCTGTTCTTGAAGGCGGAAAGATCACTGAGAGCGGACATGTAAGAGACATCTTCGAGAATCCGCACAGCAAGACAGGAGAGTTGTTTGCAAAGGTATTTATGCTCTTTCAAAGTCCTGAATTCACTAAAGGTGAAGGCATTTAAGGAGACTGGCGATGAGTTTATTGGATTCTTCTTTTTGGGAAGTGTTTCTTGCTTCGTTGTCTCCTGAGATTTGGAAAGATCTTTGGGGACCTATCGGTGAGACACTCTACATGACGGCGATATCATCCGTGATCATGCTGGTGTTCGGAATCGTCATAGGCATCCTTCTGGACATAACAAATCCGAACGGCTTGATCCCTCTGAAACTGTCATACACATTATCAGGGTGGATGATCAACTGTTTAAGGTCTTTGCCTCAGATGATCATGATAATCCTCATGATACCGGTCGCAAGACTGATCTTCGGAAAATCATACGGCACCAACGCATGTATCATCGCAATAGCGGCAAGCTGCATTCCGATGTATGCGCGTATCGTTGAGAGCAGCCTTCTGGAGATTGACAAAGGTAAGATCGAAGCGGCTCAGGCGATGGGAAGCAAGAACATAAGCATCATCTTCAAAGTGCTTCTTCCTGAGACCCTGCCGTCACTTATCAGAGGATTCACGGTATCCGTGATCACTGTATTGTCCATGACGGCCCTCGCCGGAATGTTTGGTGCAGGAGGTATCGGTGACATCGCAGTCAGATACGGATATCAAAGATTTCAGCATGACAGACTGTTTGCGTGTGTATACATACTCATCGTTCTGGTACAGCTGATACAGGGCATCGGAAATCTGGTGTCAAAGAGAATTTTAAAAACACGTAATCTTGTTTAATAAGGAGTAAAAGACATGAAAAACACATTAGTTAAAAAATTATTATCAACCATCGCTTTAGGCGCTTTAGTATTCAATCTCGGCGCATGCGCACAAAAGCCCGCCCAGACTCCCGCATCTTCTGATGCAGTTACATCACAGGACAGTGCTACGGCATCTGACGCACAGGCAAATGCTGACGGCAAGGTCGTCTTGAAGGGCATCGTAGATCTTGTACCTCACTCTGAGATCATTGAGCATGTAAAGCCCATTCTCGCTGAGCAGGGCATCGAGATCGTACTCGTAGCAACAGCAGCAGACTCAACAACCAATGAGAGACTCAATTCGGGCGAGATCGACTTCAACTACTTCCAGCACCTTCCTTATCTTGAGAGCGAAGTTCAGGCTAACGGCTACAAGCTTGTAAGCGCAGGCGGCATTCACATTGAGCCTATTACAGCATATTCTGATAAGTACACTTCAGTAGATCAGATTCCTGATAATGCAGTAGTCGCAATTCCTAACGACGGTACAAACGAGTACAGAGCACTCCGTATCCTTGAAGAAAACGGATTCATCGTGCTTGATCCCGCAGCAAAGGATTCACTCAGCGCTTCAGTAAAGGATATTACTGAATTCAAGAAGCAGATTGAGATCGTAGAAATCGATTCAGCTCAGATCATTCCCACCAAGGATGACTATGATTTCTTTATTACTAATACAAACAAGGCACTCGAAGCAGGTATTACATCAACAAAGCTTTTCAGTGAAGGCAAGGACAGCCCTTATGCGAACATTATCGCTGTTAGAGAAGAAGATCTTGATAATCCTGCAATTAAGGCACTCGTTGAAGCACTTCTTTCTGAGGAGACACAGCAGTGGATCGCTGACAAGTACAACGGTGCGGTAATTCCCGTTATCACCCTTGGTAACTGATAGGTTGGCTTTCATTAGTACCAAGTACGGTAATCTCTTTCCGTGCAGCGGGGCTTCTGATTACAGAAAGAAGCACCGCTGTGCGGTCTGTTATTCTGATTCAGGATCTTTAAGGAGCGTTTATCTTGAAGAACCTTCGGTTTTGTCATTCCCGGCAGGTGAATTCCAGACGGAACTCATAACTTTTTATGAGGATGGAAATGCGAAGAGGATCTTCCCCTTGTACGGACAGATCAGCGCTTACTGGAGCATAGAGGAAGAAGCAGAGAATGCACCGTACTATGATTTTTCAATTGCGAGTGAAATAATTCACATAAGACCGCAGTGTATCTTTTTCTATCCGTCGGGAAAGATTAGAGCAATAACGCTTTGGCCATCTGATGAGATCTCGGTTAACACTCCCGCCGGACCCATAAAAACCAGACTCGGAGTAGAACTTTATGAGAGTGGTAAGATTCGAAGCATAGAGCCGATTTTCGGCACGGTCATTCATACTCCTGAAGGGGATATAAAACCATACAGATTCAGACCTGTAATGATGCATGCCGAGAATGCGACACTGAAGTTTGACGAGGACGGGAGGATCTTAAATGATTATCCGAAGCGCAACTCCTGATGATGCATCTGCAATCCTGGGTATATATGCTTACTATGTTGAAAAGACTGCCATATCTTTTGAATACGATGTTCCCTCTGAAGATGAATTCCGTGAGCGCATTACCAATACATTAAAAAGATATCCTTACTTTGTGCTTGAAGATGACGGTGTTATAAGAGGCTATGCCTATGTGGGAGTTTTCAAAGACAGGGCAGCATACGACCGTTCATGTGAAGTTACGATCTATGTTGATCGTGATTATAAAGGCAAAGGCTACGGAAGAGCATTATATGAATCATTGGAGAAAGCCCTGCGTAAGACTGAGATAACCAACCTTTACGCATGCATCGGTGACCCAATTGAAGAGGATGAATATCTGACCAAAGACAGCGAACATTTCCATCAGCATATGGGTTATACAAAGATCGGTGAGTTCCATAAGTGCGGGTATAAATTCGGCCGCTGGTACAACATGATCTGGATGGAAAAGATCCTTCGTTAAACGTATGCTATTAACACACTAGATAAGTGGGATATAATAAGTTGAAATAAATCTGCAGGAGTTTTTATGATCACCCGTAACGAAGCATTTGATGTACTGAAAAAATACAATAAAGATCCCTTCCACATTCAGCATGCCCTGACAGTTGAGGCCGTGATGAAATGGTACGCATCAGAACTCGGCTATGCTGATGATGCTGAATACTGGGGTATCGTAGGATTGCTTCATGATATTGATTTCGAACTTTATCCTGAGGAGCATTGCCTGAAAGCTCCTGAATTATTAAGAGAAAACGGGATCGGCGAAGATATTATCCATGCCGTTTGTTCTCATGGATACGGAATAACAGTAGGGTGCGGCACGACAATAGATGTCGAGCCTGTTCATGAGATGGAGAAGGTCCTTTTCGCTGCTGATGAACTTACAGGTCTAATATGGGCAGCGGCACTTATGAGACCTTCGAAAAGCACGAAAGACATGGAACTCAAATCCTTGAAGAAGAAATACAAGAGCAAGGGATTTGCTGCCGGTTGTTCCAGAGAAGTTATCGAACGTGGAGCATCTCAGCTCGGTTGGGAACTCGATAAGCTCCTGTCCATGACATTGCAGGCCATGGCAGACACGGAAGATGAACTGAACAAGAGATTAGCGGAACTCTGAAGATTATTATGTTGAACCAGTTTTCGAGAACACAGCTGCTTTATGGAAAAGAAGCGATGGCGCATATGGCATCGTGCCGTGTTGCAGTATTTGGTATAGGCGGCGTCGGCGGCTATGTTGTCGAAGCTCTGGCAAGATCCGGCATAGGTGCGCTGGAACTGGTCGATGATGATAAAGTCTGTCTTACGAATATCAACAGACAGATACTGGCTACGAGAAAGACTGTAGGGAAGTATAAGGTCGATGTGGCAGAAGAGCGTATAAAAGAGATCTATCCTGACTGCAATGTAAGAACATACAAGACATTTTATCTGCCTGAGACAGAGGATCAATTTGATTTCAGCGAATACGATTATGTAGTAGATGCGATTGATACAGTAACAGGTAAACTTGCAATCGTCGAGAATGCAAAGAAAGCCGGCGTTCCGGTCATTTCTTCTATGGGTGCCGGAAACAAAGTCGATCCTTCTGCCTTTGAAGTCGCTGATATCTATCAGACTTCCATCTGTCCTCTCGCGAAAGTAATGCGACGTGAATGCAGGAAAAGAGGAATAGAATCTTTGAAGGTCGTATATTCCAAAGAGGTGCCCATCCGTCCTCTTGAAGACATGTCTATCAGCTGCAGACAGCATTGTATATGTCCTCCGGGCACAGTCAGGAAATGTACCGAGAGGAGAGATATACCCGGATCAACAGCTTTTGTTCCATCGGTCGTAGGGCTTATAATTGCAGGTGAAGTAATTAATGATCTTTGTGACGGTTATCGCGAAAAGGAGCTTATGAACTCATGAAATCCATCTTGATCAAAGATACGACCCGTGAAGAGCGCGAAGCGATCGTAAGAGCTTCTCTTGACTGCGGCGGCGGTTGTGAGAATTGTTCATCCTGCTGGCTTGGCGGAGGCTCTCCCTTGGATATCTACCAGGACTATATTGACGGCAAGCGCGAGATCAAAGAGATCAATATGAGTTATATGGAAGAATACCGTCAGAACAGACAGATCACTTGAGGGTAATTTTTGTGGATACCGCACCTGACATCAGCAGATCAACTCAGGAAGAACGCCGGGAGTATATCAGAAACAGATTCCCCTGTATTTCTGATTGTGACATGTGCGGACTCTGCACAGTCTTTCATGGAAAGGATGCAGAACTCGCATATGAAGATTATATAAACGGGAAACGTACCTATGAAGATGTTTCCTCAGACTATAAGTGATAAGGTGCAGGAGAATTTTATGCGTATTGCCCTGGCTCAGATGTCAATGGAACCGGATATGGAGGCGAACTTTCAAAAGAGCCTGTTTTTTATCCGTGAAGCGTCAAAGCAGTGTGTTGATCTTATCTGTTTTCCTGAGGTTCAGCTGTCTCCGTTCTTTGCGCAGTATGAGAATTCAGACGCATCACGTTATGTTATAGATGAAGACAGCAAATATGTATTTGAGATGAGATCGTTCTGCAAAGAGAAAAGGATCTATGCCTGTCCGAATTTTTACATCGAAGAGAACGGCAAACGCTATGATATGAGCCTTCTGATAGATGACAGCGGCTGTATCATCGGAAAGCAGAAGATGGTCCATGTCGCACAGTGTGAATGTTTTTACGAACAGAACTATTACACACCCTCTGAAGAAGGTTTTCGCGTATTTGATACAAGGTTTGGAAAGATCGGTATCGTAGTCTGTTTTGACAGGCATTATCCTGAAAGTATCCGTACAGAGGCTCTTCACGGGGCGGAACTTATTATTGTTCCTACCGCAAATACAACAGCAGAACCGTCTGAGCTTTTTCAGTGGGAAGTACGTGTGCAGGCATTCCAGAACAGCGTAAATATCGCAATGTGCAACAGAGTGGGGAAGGAAGATAAGATGAATTTCTCCGGTGAATCTCTTGTGTGTGACTTTAATGGGGATATCAGATCTGTTGCCGATGGAGAGGAAAAATTGTTGATCGCTGATATAGATCTGGCGGCAGCTTCGGAGATCAGGAAAAAGAAGCCATATACTTCACTTCGAAGAACTGAATTGTATGAATAAAATGCAGAAAAGTCTGCTGATAAAGGGCTTTTCATCGCTATAAGTTATGCTATAATCAAGAACAAATGTTTGTGGGGAGCATTGTTATATGGATAGCATTACCAGGCAGCAGGCCAGACTGTTTATTCTGGAGAAACAGGGACTGATCGGTCCTTACAGATTTGCAGGAAAAAGCGGAGCTTACGATTATGTCCGTCAGGCCGGCTGTATTCAGTTTGATCCTGTAGATGTATGCGGCAAGAATGCCGAACTTACTTTGCAGTCACGCGTAAAAGGTTTTCGAAAAAACATGCTGGCTGAATTGCTCTATAAAGACCGTTTGCTTGTCGATTATGCAGATAAGGAACTTTCTATCTGGCCTGTTGAAGACTGGCCATATTTCTCATCTTACAGGGACAGGAGCCGCAAGCTCGGAAAGACTTTTAAAGGCATAAGCAAATTGAGAAAAGAGGCGATCTCTTATATCAGCGAGAACGGCCCTGTAACGAGCAGCTCGCTTCCTATAGAAGGCGAGATATTCTGGCATTCGTCTATGCATTGGAGCGGCCACTGGGACAGGAAATCTCCTGCGGCAAGATCAATTCTGGAACAGCTATATACCGATGGCGAACTTGTTATCCATCACAAGAATGGCAGCCGTAAGTTTTACGATCTTGCAGAAAAGCATATTTCGTCAGATATCCTTAGCACGAAGAACCCATTAAGGAATGAGTACGATTTTCTTTGCTGGCGCGTCTTAAGAAGGATAGGTGCCGTAGGCCTTCTTTGGGATAAGAACAGCACTGCGTTTTTAGGGCTTTACATCAATGCCGATACGAGAAAAAAGATCCTGTCTGATCTTGTTTTAGAGGGGAAGATATGCGCAGTTATGGTTGAAGGGATAAAGCAGCCGTTCTATTACCGTTCTGAAGATAAGGAACTTATGGATTCTATACTGGATGGTTCAGCTGACATAAAGCCCCGCATGGCTTTTATTGCGCCTTTAGATCCTCTGATGTGGGATAAAGATCTGATAAATGCTTTGTTTGATTTCCGTTATTCCTGGGAGATCTATACGCCTGCAGATAAGCGCAAATACGGCTACTATACGCTGCCGGTGCTTTTTGGCGAACGTTTCATAGGACGCATCGAAGCCGCACCTGATAAGGAAACCGGTGTGCTCATGGTAAAGGGTCTCTGGTGGGAGCCCGGCGTACGTCAGACAAAGAAACTGAACAGTGCATTGGACAAATCTTTAAAAGAATTCTCTTGTTTTAACGACTGCAGGGGTTATACAATCTCAGTATGAAAAGAGTATTGAGTTTTATAACAATTATCTTGTGTCTGTTTCTCTTTGCTTCATGCAGCAAAGTGCCTGTTTATTCTACGCTTCCGCCTGAACCTGCAGGTTTTCTGATTCAAGTGTCCGGAGAGGATGTTTTCGAGAAGGGCTATAAAGGCGAGAAGTTCACGGGGACAACAGCGGTGCATTTTGCTTTCAAAACTCCTCCTGAAGATAACGCTGTTTGGAGCGTTTATATAGCTGATGATGAATTGTCTGACGAAGAAGCGCAAAAGTTGAAGAATACAGATCCTGTTCTTACCGGAGAAGGCAAATTAGATGTTAAGTACGGGCAGTGGATCTACATATTCTGCGATGTGAATTCAAAGACGGCAGAAGAGCCGTCGAAGACTGTCTATACATACTCATGGCTCGCTGATTTTGCATGAGTTTTGGGATGAAACAAAACGAGCGTATTTGATGCAAAAAGAACTGCTTTTCGTTGACTGAAAACAAGCCCAATGTTAGAATAATCACAAGAAGCACGGTCTGCAAAGACGGTTGCTTTCTAAGTTAGGTAAATATACCTCGCCCTAGAATTAGCGGTCCTGGGCGAGGTTTTTTATTTGCGCTTGTACCTGGTATCCAGGAAGTCAAATAGTTTAAATAACAGTGTAATAACACCATTCAATAAAACGAAAGCTGCAATTACTAAAGATAAAATCTCATAATCTGTCATTTCCACAGCCCTCCTTTCCTGACTCTCTTGAGGAAAACCACAAGATGTAAAAGTAAGTACTCAGAAGGCAACCGCCCATTAAGCAGACCGTACCAATATTATTATAACGAACAAATGTTTTTGTTAAAAGCCTGATAATGGGACACAAAATAATCAGATTATTACGATATAATGAACCTGTTTTGAATTTATCCGATACCGGAGAGTGCACATGATATCGCTTAATGATTATTTATATAATGGGGACACGGTTGTAAAGATCCTGCACTGCTATTCGCATGACTTAAAAGAGAGTGCGGTCAAAAGCGGCAACGGCGTTGATCTTGCTCACAGCAATTGCCTTATACAGATGATAGAGCTCCTTGAGCATAATGAATTCCTGACTTTGCAGTCTCAGACGATCCGCGAATTCTATAAATACATGACCGACAGATATCCTTTCCTGGCTTTTACTTTTAAGGGCAGGATCAAATCGCTGATTCGTCTTGAAGAAAAGATAAACGGCAACATAGTCGAGTTCATTTATGAATACTATACCCGCAACGGAAAGTTCCCGCCTGAAAACGAGATCAAGGAACAGATAAGACGTATTAAAGACCTTATCGCTTACAGGATCGTTATCTCTTTGCCGAAGTGCCATTTGGGACCTGATGAGAGCAGGGAAGAGCTTGAATTGAAATATCTTTATGAGATTGCAAATGCGCTTCCGGGTTTTCTTGAGGAGCGTGGTTTTGCTCCTGAATTGTCAGGTCTGGACGCCCAGAGCGAAAAGATTGATGAAAGGTACAGACAGTACTACCGCGACTATATCCTGATGCCGAAAAACTTCGATTACAGGTCTCTGCATATCGCATTTTTCGACAACACTTCCAGAAGCAACATCGAAGTCCAGATCAGAACGAAAGTGATGGACGACAATGCCGAGATCGGACCTGCAAACCATCTTGGTTATGAGAAGCGCCAGGAGAAGGACCGCGCACGCCGTGAAGCGATCCCATATGGCGAAAATGCTTTCTTTGATAATGCTTTCGAGCGCGGCATGATGCTCCAGAAACTCGACCTGAGCAAAGTTGATGTCAACATGTTCGGCGCCGCTGACAACAACCTCATCAATGATGGCTGCGGCTTATACAGAGGAAGGCTCATCCTTCCTTATGAGCACCTGTCCAGGTTCCAGAATGACCTGGTGTGACTTGAAGGAGATCAATATATGAAACCTTTAGTTGGCGTTATGCCTTTATGGGACGAAGAAAAAGACAGTTTATGGATGCTTCCTGGCTATCTGGAAGGTCTTAAAGAAGCCGGCGCTACACCTGTCATTTTCCCGCTGACAGAAGATCCGGAAGAGATCTGCCGTTTGGTGGATATTTGCGATGGAATCCTCATGACAGGTGGTCACGACGTTACGCCTTCCATTTATGGCGAGACTCCTTTGGAAGGCAAGGTAGCTTGCTGCACAGAGCGTGACAATATGGAGAAGATCGTTCTGGATCACGCCATGAAAAAGAATATGCCGGTCTTAGGGATCTGCAGAGGGATCCAGCTCATAAACGCTTTGCTTGGCGGAACTTTATATCAGGACCTGCCTACACAGCATCCGTCGGAGATCGACCATCACCAGACTCCGCCTTATGACATTCCTGTTCACGACGTTTTTATAAAGAAAACAACACCTCTTTTTGATTGCCTTGGTGCTGAAAAGATCCGTGTAAACAGTTATCACCATCAGGCTGTTAAGGATGTAGCGCCTGAACTTATGGTAATGGCTGAGTCAGAAGACGGACTGGTCGAAGCTCTGTATAAACCTTCATACAGGTTTTTGTGGGCTGTACAGTGGCATCCGGAGTTTTCATATAAGAACGATGAAAACAGCAAAAAGATCTTTAAGGCTTTTGTGGAAAGCTTAACGGAAAAGCCTTAAGCAGTCCTTATCTTATTGATAAACTCATCGATCTTTTTCTCGTTCTCATCACTCGGATGATCCTTAGGATCGATAAGACTTAACTCGGCAATTACAGATTCTGCTTTTGCAGCTTCCTTGAGGGAAGCAATGCACTTTGCGGAATTGCCGCCGGCAGAAGCTGCAATGACCGCGATCTTTTTACCGGTCAGGTCATTATCCTCCAGGAAAGTCCGGAGCGGGGGAGTGAAGCTGCTTGCCCAGACCGGTGTGGCAAGGATAATGAGTTCATAATCATCCGCATTGAATTTGTAAGGTTCAAGTTCAGGCTTCTTTTTAAACGTGACAGCTGAACCTCCCCAGATGAATTTGATCATTCCTTTATCCGGATATGCCTTTACAGGAACAAGTTCTATCAGATCTGCGCCGGTCTTGCTTGCGACCTTCTCTGCAACATAACGTACATTTCCCTGAAGTGAATAATAAACGATTGCTGTTTTCATAATTACTCCTGTTGATTGTTTAGAATTTTCTTAGCTTTTGTGCACCACCTGAGATACGCTTCATATGTTTCTATCCCGAATAAGACGGTCATAAGAAAGTACTTGTGATCCTCGTTATCCTGTTTTTTCCTGAGATTCTTCTCATACATTTTCAGTACTTCGAGTTCACTCTTAATGCCGGATTCGAAAACATCAATGTTATGAGCCGTTGCCTCTGTTCCTGCAACACCGCCGAAATATAATTTCAGAAGCGTCTCATATTTAAGCTCGTTAGAAGCCTGATCATCTTTGAGCCACTGCTTCAAAACACTGAGTCCTTTTGGAGTAATGTGATAAAGTATTTTCTCGCGGCTTCCCGAATCATCTGCTCTGTATCTTTTGATCTGACCGGATTCCTCCATAGCGCTTAAAGCAGGGTAGATACTTCCAAAGCTTCCTTTCCAGAAAAAGCTTATCGCTCCGTCGATACGCTTCTTGATGTCATAGCCTGTCAGATCTTCATGTGATAAAAGCCCTAATATCACCACATCTATTTTTCTGTCTTTTGCCATTTTTGATCCCTTTAAGTGCATATATCATTTTGATATATCTATTTGATATATTATCGGTTTGTGCAGCGGTTTTGTCAAGCGGAAACAATTCATAGAACTCGATATCAGGTTGAAGATTGCTAATAATTCAATAATGTTACTATTGGTAAGATAAAGTATCAGTTAATCATTCAAAGCAGATAGTAACGATCCATTAAATCTGAAATATCAATTGACACCATTTGCAAAGTGTATATAATGTGTATATACACTAATTAGTTTATGCGGTGAAGACTCTCGGCGCGCGGGAGATGTCTGATCCGCTGCAACAGGCGCAGTTGCAAAGAGGTACGAATGGATATCATCATCAGCAATACTTCCGGTGTGCCCATCTATGAGCAGATCGAGGAGCAGATCAAGAGTCAGATCATGACAGGCTCTTTGGTGGCAGGCGAAGCCTTGCCGTCTATGAGAGTCCTGGCAAAAGAACTTAAGATCAGCATCATCACCACCAAGAGAGCCTATGAGGATCTCGAGCGTGACGGTTTTATTGAATCTGTAACCGGCAAGGGCAGCTTTGTTAAGGCCGTTAACAGTGACATCGTAAAAGAGAACATGATGTTTGAGATTCAGGAACTCCTGGATAAGGCCTGTGATAAAGCTGTCATCGGCAAAGTTACACGTGATGAACTCAAGGAAATGATCGACCTGCTGTACGATGAAAGGCAAGCGGATTAATTAGAGGTTTATATGGATAAATATACGAATGTTATTGAGCTTAATAACGTCGTAAAGGATTATGGTGATTTTAAGCTCGACAATATAAGTTTTACGGTTCCCAAGGGCTCGGTTTGTGGTTTTATCGGACAGAACGGTGCAGGTAAGACGACAACAATAAGGCTCATGCTGGAAGTTATAAAGGCGGACAGCGGTGAGATAAAGCTTTTCGGAGAAGACGTAAAAGGAAATGCCCCTAGGCTTCGTGAAGATATCGGTGTCGTTTATGACGAGATGGGCTTTCATGAATTCATGACCGGAAAAGACATCAATATCATGATGAAGCACATTTATAAGAATTGGGATGAAAAGGTCTTTTTCGATTATCTGAAGAAGTTTTCGCTGCCTTCGAAAAAGAAGTGCGGGGATTTCTCCCGAGGCATGAGAATGAAGCTTCAGATAGCTGTTGCGCTGTCACATAATGCCAAGCTGCTCGTCATGGATGAACCGACAGCGGGACTTGACCCGATAATAAGAAATGAGATCCTCGATATCTTCCGTGAGTTTGTTCTTGAAGAGGATCACTCGATATTTATTTCATCTCATATTACGGGCGATCTCGAAAAGATCGCGGATGAAGTTGTCTTTATCGACGGAGGAAAATTATTCCTGCAAGGCAATAAGGACGAGATACTGGAAAGACACGGCATCCTCAAATGCAAAAAAGACGAGATCGACAGTATAAGCAAATCTCTGATCGTCGGAGTGCAGGAGGGAGCATTTGGTGTTGATGTATTGATCAATGACATGAAGGCTGCTGCCAAGCTTTATCCGGAACTTGTTATCGACCGGACAAGTCTTGAGGAGATAATGCTCTTCTATGTTGCTTCTGCGAGGAGGTAACTTATTATGAAGGGCTTGATCATAAAAGATCTCATGTGTCTTAGAAAGATGCGTGCTACATTCATTTTCGTGACAGTGTCGTCATTTGTTATTACTGTTATGGCATTGATATCTGCACGTTACGGCAATATTGCACTTGCAGAGCAAGAGTATCTTACCGGCGGAACCGATATGCCGATGTCACCTGTGCATCTGCTCTGGTATGCGGTAGCGGTCATGGTGCTCCTGCCTCTGGCTTCGATAGGCGATTCACTGACATTGGTTTTTGAAGCTGATAAGAATTCAGGGTTTGCGAACGTAGCCGGTGCATTTCCGGTATCAGTAAAGCAGCGCGTTTCAGCCAGATTTATAACCCTGTTCCTGACATGCGGAATGGGCACAATAATAAGTCTATTGCTGTCGTTTATATTATCTCTGTTTACTGACATAATGACTTTCGGTGATTTCGCCGGGCTTGTGCTGTCAGCGGCATCGCTGATCCTGATCTTCTCTGCTTTGGAAATGATACTGATCTTTTTACTGGTGATGAAGAATACTGATTATGCCAGGATAATCTCTTTGCTTATCATGTCCGCAGTATTTATTCTTTGCTCTCTGGGCAAGATAATCGAAGCGATGCGTGCTATGAAGCCTACGGAACTTATCACGGACGGTCTGCTCTTTTTGGAAAACAGATGGTTCATATTAGCTGCAGCTGCAGCAGTCTGCCTTCTCATATCGTATTTTGTTTCGGCCGGTATTGCTGAGAGAAAGTGGGGTGAGATCTGATGGGCGGATTAATGTATAAAGACTTCGTTGCTATAAAAGGCAAAAGGATCTGTATCATCCTGTTGTCAGCCATAGCAATTCTCTGCATCCTGCGTATGATCTTCCCCGGAAGCTTGGCTGAAGGATTAGAAATGATATCAGAAAATGATCAGGGCATAAGAATTAATACGCTGGATCTGATGTTCGTAATGCCCTATATCTGTATCATTTTCTCAATTGTGTGCTTTATCGATATGTGGTGTGCAAGACTATCTGAAGCGGATGAGTCATGTTCCAGAATAAAGAACTATGTATATTCGTTGCCTGTCTCAGCAAACAGTTATGTTGCTTCCAAATATGTTTTCATTACCATAGCCACATATGTTTTGATCTCTTTGCTGAGCATTACGGGTATCGTTCTGGCAGCATTTGCGGAAGAAGGATATGTGCTGGATATTCTCAGAATGTTTGAGGTAATGGTTCTTCCTGTTACATCGCTCCTTATTCTTGTTGCTTCGATAGAATTACCGTTATATATCCTGATTGGAAGAGAGAAGGGAAATCTTGTAAAGGTTGCGATTTCACTCTTGCTTGTGTTTGTCCTTATCGGTTTTATGTTGTTTGCGGATATGAGCTGGTTATCGGAAAGGGAAGAGTTTTTTAATAAATTCTTTAACTGGTTTATGAAATATAAGACTGAGGTAACGATGGTATCTTATCTGACGCCGATAGCAGATCTTATTATTCTCTTCATCTCTTACAGGATCACTGTTTTCTTTAAAGCACGTCAGGAGGCGTGATATGAATCTCACAAAGAAAAGATTATATATCTATCTCGGACTGTCGTTCGGGATGGCATGGCTTATATTCTTTATATTTATCTTTACGGGACACACATGGACAGGCAGCTCGCCTGAAATGTTATCACTTGTAAGTCTCGGAATGCTCGCTCCGGCTGTTGCACATGTAATAACCCGTAAGATCACAAATGAAGGGTACCGTTTGACCGGTGAAAATTCCATGATGCTCGGTATCGACCTGAAGGGAAGAAAATGGGTGTTCTTCCTGTTGGCTGTAATTCTCCCGGTTGTATATGCAACGCTGGGAGATACCGTTATATGGCTGATGTGTCCGGAGGCTTTTGGCGAAGCTGAAGTCAGTTCATTTGTTGTGATCATATATCCGCTGCTTGTGATCGTTCAAGGTGTTGTGCTGTCTTTTGCCGCCTTAGGTGAGGAACTCGGCTGGAGAGGCTATATGATGCCCAAGCTTATTGAACTCATGGGGATGCCTAAAGCTATTATTTTCGGAGGAATTATCTGGGGATTGTGGCACGCGCCTCTTACATGTGTGGGACACAATTTCGGAATGGATTATCCTGGGTTTCCTTATGTGGGAATAGTCCTGATGTGTCTGTTTTGCACTGCACTTGGAACTGTACTCATGTATGTCACCATAAAGACCAATTCTATATGGCCGGCAGCCTTTATGCATGCTGTGAATAATTCTACGCCCAGTGTTTTGTTATTATTCATGAAGCAGGATGTTGATATTCCTCTGCGGATACATATTCTTTCAAATATCCCGTTGACAATATTAGCGATATTTTGTTTCTGGCTGATGATTAAAAGGAAGAGCATTACAAAAGAGAATATGCATTGATCTGTTAGCAATTAATCCGGGTTTTCAAATAAAAAACGACTGGATTCCTCCAGTCGTTTCTTTTTGGTGGAGATGAGGAGAATCGAACTCCTGTCCGAAACCTCGTCCTCCGGGACAATCTCCGGGTGCAGTCGACGGATGAATTATTCCTATTCCCGCGTGGCCCATCGACGGGCGTCGGTTCCAGTAGCTTCATAAGATTAAAGTCACTAGCCGGCGCAAAGCTTAACCGGTAGGACTGCCTGCTTAACCTCTCTCAGGCGAGGTCTTCGGTGTACGTACTCTCCCGCGAGAAGATAGGCGGGAGGACGGTAGCCTTAGGCTGCTACGAGCTCTGTTGTGTCTGCAATTACTTGCAATTCCTCGTTTTTTAAGGAGGCACAACGAGGATCCTCCACCCGCTTTCCCGACATCAGAAGCCCCGTCGAAACCAGTGCATCCCCGTATCAGAAAAGAGGAAAACCGTCAGATTTTCCAGACGCATATTATATATGCTTTGCCGTGATTACTCAACATATAAAAGAGGTTGCCCCGTTTGGGAACAACCTCTTAAAAGAAACTCAATTGATAAAATATCATAGCTCGTCTTCGAAGTTCAGATCCTTTGTAACGTCATAAGGTTCGAAGCTCTGTGCGATGATTTCCTGAGCATCCTTTAATTCTTCCTGGTCTGCAACATCGTCAGGAACATAAGGTGCGGGTTCTTCGATCTTTTCTGCATAACCGGTGTTATAAGGATCGAGTCCGTCGTACTTCTTATAAGGATTGATGAGAAGCTCGGTGCCGCAATAGTAGCACTTGGAAACGAAAGGCTTGTTTTCCATCTTCTGAAGACCTTTGCCGCAGTTAGGGCAGTTAGTGATATTCTTGAAATCTGTTCTCTTTTCGAGCAGAACTGCTTCGTTCAATGCTTTATCGAGCTCTTCGTTAGTAGCGCCATGCTCTTTGAGCATGAGCCAGAAAGCGTGGAGAAGATAAGTCTGCTTTTCAACTCTTTGCCTGAGCATCTCAACTTCTTTAAGAGATGAATACTCGCTCTTGATCTCGTTTTCTTTGCCGGGTTCTTTCATACCACGTAAAAGCTCATCTGCTTCATTGACATTCTTGAGCTTTGCCATATCCTTCATCATGTTAGGATCGAAATCTACCATTATGCCTACCTCCTCGAGTTTTGTATTGTTAGCTTCATTACTAATATATCAAACTTTTTGTATTTTCAATTACGAAAATTATTATCTCAGGAACTCGGATACAGCTACTGCAACCTTATAAGGAGTCTCGCTGTCGGTGATGATCGCATCGTCCTTGCTGTTGGACAGGTAGCCAATTACGAGCTGATAGGATTTAACTGAATCAGCATAGTTAAGACCTGTATACATATTGGACTGGACGGTGCCGAGAGATGTGCTGCCGATCTCTTTTGCAACGAGTTCAGCGAGCTTGTTGCCATCCTTTACGGCACTCTTGGAATACTTGCCGGAGGAGGGAACATAAACCTTAACACCGCTGATCTCACTGTCGGGAGCGCTGTCTGCGTGGAGCCTTATGAAGCAGGTAGCATTGTTGTCTGTAGCAATTTTCGCGCGCTCGATATTTGAGATGTTGGCCTCGTTGGAATCTCTTGTAAGGATGACCTTAGCGCCGCATCCTTCAAGATATTCTTTTAATACCTGCGCATATGTGAGCGTGACTTCATATTCTTTAGCGCCGCTGTCAACACCGACGGCACCTGTTGTAGCCTTGTCTTTCTCAGCAGATGAACCCTTGATGGCATTTTCCAGTTCGGTGTCAGCTACTGCCTGGTGACCGGGATCGATAACGATTACCTTGCCTTTAAGATCCGGATGGTCTTCTTTGAGAGTTACCGGCTTGGGAGTAGGTGAGGGCGGTATCGGTGTAGGGGTGTCAGTAGGGAACTGCCTTACGGGTTCGGATCCTTCTATGCCGAGACTGTCTGGAGTCGAAGCAAGCGTTTCCTCAGCGGGCATGCCGAACATCTGGTTAAACTTCTTATCCATTGAAGGTTTATTAAAAAGATAAACAAAATAGCAGAGTCCGATGATGACCAGTGCAATAAGCGCACCGATGGCAGCGCTCTGAAGAGAAGCTTCTTTAGTCGTCGGAGGTTCTTTTACTTCTTCTTCGATAGGCTTGAGCTTTGCAAGTTCTTCCTCGACAGCTTCAATGTCGATCTCCGGCTCTTTCTTTTCGATCTCGTGTTTCTTTTTCGGAACGGGAGCGGCATTGCGGCCTGAAAGCGCTACAAGAGCACCGGGCTTTTTAGCAGGGGAACCCTTCTGAGGGTTCTTGCCAGAAGGAGCAGACTGCTTTTTCTGCTGGTCAGCTTTTGCAGGTGCAGACTTCTTATGGTCAGCCTGTGTAGGTGCATGTTTCTTATGAGGATCCTGTTGGGAGGGAGCATGCTTTTTAGGATCTACCTGTGCAGGTGCATGCTTCTTGGGGTCAGCCTTTGCGGAAGCCTGCTTTTTCGCATCAGCTTTAGCGTTAGCCTGCTTCTTGGGATCAGTTTTAGTTTTCTGACCATGCTCATTGGAGGAAACAGCCTTTTTAGCAGGAGCCTGTCCTTTTATCTGGGAAGCGTTCTTGCTCGAAGGATGCTTTCTCTGGCCTGACTTATATTTTCTGGTGTAATCTGCGATAAAAGCCTCGCGCTGGGCAGGGGGCATGGCGTGAAGACGGTCGTATAAACGCTTCCTTTTATCTTCAGGGAGCTTGGATAGTATCTGCTTAAATTGGGCAAGATTGTCTTCAGGCATAAATTCCTCCACAAAGGATAATACCATTCTTTATATTTAGGACAAATAACTATTTGAGTTTAATTGTGGAAGTTTAGGGTGGCTTGGGTTTTACACCAAATTTCCGAAAAACAGTGCTTTGGTGTAAAAAACGGCCTGTTTTTACACCAAAGGACAAAAAATAAGACAATTGGTGTAAAAGTTGGTTGGTCTTTATGCAAAAACAGGAATTGTTCAAAATTTAGTATTGAACAATAAATAGTAGTGTGCTATAAATGGTAGTGACGGCGGGGCGCTTAGGAATAGGGGGCGCCCCATAGCCCGTCAAATCGGAATGAAAGGGGATTTGCCAATGAACAGCCAAATCAAGAAGGGCATTCTCGATCTGTGCGTGCTGGCCTTGCTCGAAAAAGGTGACAGTTACGGCTACGACCTCGCAGGTAGCCTGGCGCGCAAAGTCGAAGTAGCAGACGGCACTGTTTATCCGATACTGCGCAAGCTCGCTTCTGAAGGCGTGGTATCGACTTACCTGCAAGAATCTCAGAACGGGCCGCCGCGCAAATACTACCACCTCACGGATGCAGGTTGTAAGAAGTTAGACAGCGAACGTGATGAGTGGATCAAGTTCTGCGGGGAAGTGAATGGAATATTGGAGCGAGAGACTGGAGGAAAAGCTGATGAACAAGAGTGAATATCTTACAAAGCTCACCAATGAATTGGGGCACATGCCTTATGGTGATGTAAAAGACATCATCCAATCCATGGAAGAGCACTTTGATGAAGGCGTCAGCGCAGGCAGAAGCGAAGAAGAGATTGCAGCAAGCCTTGGCGATCCCAAGGAGCTGGCGCAGGAATTTAAGGACGGTGCTAAGTTTAAGCAGGTTATTAAGAAGCGCAAGCTGACTGATAATTTCAAGGGACCTGACGGAAGAGGCAGACTCTTTGTAATTATCTTCAATGCATTCGTAGGAATTGAGTGCTGGCTTATCCTTTTGGCAGCGATCATTGCAGCATTCTGCTTCCTTGCAGGTGACTGCGCTGTTACAGGTCTTATCGTTGCAGGCCTTATCATGGGCAAGTTAACAGAGTTCCTGGTACCTTTCATTTTCCTGGTACTCACACTCGTTTGTGTAGCAATATTCCTTTTGATCATCCTGATCCTCGGAATCAAGTACTACGCAAGAGGTCTTAAGGCTTACATCAGATGGAACAAGCATATTTGGAACTACGGCTTAGGGGAGGACTGATCTTATGGAGAAAAAAGACATTAAGCTTTTAATTACCGGCGCAATCGCTCTTTTCCTTGCTTGTTTCCTTGGAATAATCACGATCGCATTGTTCGCGATCAAGCTCGGCAACAAGGCTATGGAATATGACTGGAAGGGCACCTTCGGTCAGGTTACAGAGCAGGTTCAGGGTTTAGGCGATTAATTAAGACAACAGTAAGTTTTTGGGATAAGGATAGAGAGGGGCTGTCTTAACTTTAAGGCAGCCCTTATCGTTTAAGCGCCTTTTTATGCTATTGTAAATTCAGTAAAAATATTGGAGCTTTTATGGAACCCAACAAAGAGATTGAATCGAGGATCGAAGAGGTCCTTAAAGCGGAGAAGGAAAAAAAGATCCCCCGCATGACCAAAAAGGATTACATCATCGCTGCGGTGATAACCGTAATAGCCCTTATAGGGATAATCGGAGGATTCTTCTTATGAGCCGCAAACATGATGTAAACAAAGAAATCGAGAATGAAGTCTATTGCGGAACACTTCCTGTTCTGCCCAAAGAGCGGAAATACGGATTTATCGATGCGCTGCTCGTTTTATCAGGCTATTGCATCGCGACTTGGAGCTATACGCAGGGTTCATACCTCGCAACACTTGTAGGATTCAAGCAGCTTTTGATCGGCGCTTTCCTCGCAGCGATCTTCATGCTCATGATCTACCAGCTTCCGGTAATCATGTCGGCAAGATACGGAATAGATATCTGGATCTGGCTACGAAGCGTTTTCGGACCTGCCGGAAATAAGATCGTTACGATAATAATCATCGTTGTTAACTTCCCGTGGTATGCAGTGTGTTGCGAACTGTTCGCAGACTCGATGGAAAATCTCCTAGGACTGTTCGGAATACAGCTCTTCAACGGTGCACATCTTATCTTAAGTCTTTCTTGCGTTATCGTCGGAACCATCATTGCACTGCGCGGTGTAGGCACTATCACATGGACTACGAGGATCTTAGTTCCGCTGCTCCTTTTAGTCGGTGTCGCAGTCGTTATCGTAGGCTTTACTTCTGTGCCGATGGATGTCATCTGGAATTATCAGCCGGAGCTTGCAGGTGACGCTGAAAAGACTGTAAATTATGTGCTCAGTATTGAAGCGAACTTCGCATTTGTTATCACGCTTGTCGGAGGCATGGCTGAAGTACCGCGTCTTTGTAAATCTGAAAAGTCCGGTTACTATGCAGGCGTCTTGGGACAGGGCGCGGCAGGCTCTTTCTTCGTTGTCGTCGGCGCAGTCATGGCTATCGCAATGCAGTATGTAACTGGCCAGATGGTAGATGACCCGACGCTCATGATGGCTACTTTGTCTGCGCCTATCCTGGGATTGTCTTCGCTCCTGCTCGTTGCTTTCGCGAACATCGGAACACAGGCTGTAGGATCTTATATCTATGGCGTTATGCTCAAGTCGACGTTCAAGAAATCTTCTTACAAGGTACTTGTTCTTGTACTCGGACTTTATGTCGCGCTGCTCTGCATCTGGGGTAAGATCACCGAATATTTCGGCAGTTTTTTGACGATCGGTGCGTGCGTATATGCTCCTTTGGCAGCGCTTCTCTTTGTTGACTTCTTCCTCGTAAGAAAACAGAAAATCGACCTTAAGAGTGCCTATGAACTGCCCGGTCACACTGCTTACAGATACACCGGCGGATTTAATATCGTAGGTATCATCTGCCTTGCATTGGGATTCGGATTCACGCTCGTAATCTACGATCCTATCAAGGGAATAATCCATAATAAGATCCTGTTCATGCTGACACCGACTTTTGCGTCGTTCTTGTTCACTGGAATCCTTTATTATCTGCTCTGCAAGATCCCTTTCATACGCGACTACGTCATCAGAAAGGGACCTGACAAGAGACCTTTTGACAGAGCGAAAACACCGCCCAGGCAGAACCTTTTCTTCATGCCTTTTATCTGGCTTATCTGTAAGTTCATCACGGCACCTTATAAGCTCAAGATCGATAAGCACAACATGGAAGGTATAAAGCCCCCGTTCCTGGTTTACGGTTCGCACAATTCCTTCATGGACTTCTATGTAACGCCGCTGGCTTTAAAGCCTTACCGCGCGAATTACATTTCCGAGCTCGAAGGATTCGAAGCATTCGGCGAGTGGATCTACCGTCAGGTAGGATGTCTCGGAACACGCAAATTCATCAACGACCAGATGCTGATCAAGAACATTATGAAGGTCATCAAGCGCGGCGACGTCATGGTCATCTATCCTGAGGCAAGATATGCCAATGTCGGAACCAATTCTCATCTGACTCCTTCTATTGCCAAGCTTGCAAAGCTTCTGAAGGTTCCTGTTGTAACGATCAACATGCAGGGCAACTATCTGCAGCAGCCTATCTGGAATTTGAAGGAGAGAAAAGGCGCAAGGCTCCACGCTGATCTTAAGTGTGTTGTGACTCAAGATGAGATTGGCAAGCTTTCTGTAGACGAGATCCTTTCGCGCATTTCAAAAGAACTTACTTACGACGAATATAAGTACCAGCTCGAAAACAAGATCGTCATCAACGATGAGTGGAGAGCAGAAGGACTCCACTATCCTTTGTACCGCTGCAGAAAGTGTGGTAAGGATTTTGCCATGACGACAAAGGGCAGCAAGATCACATGCAAGTACTGCGGCGACTCATATGAGATGGATGAGTACGGCCAGCTTCACTCTGAGTCTGGTGAGACTATCCACATCCCTGACTGGTACGAATGGCAGAGAGGATTTGTCCATGAAGAGTGCAGGGAAGGAAAGTATAAACTCGATATCCCCGTTAAGATCTGGGCATTGCCTAATTCCGTAAACTTTGTCGACTGCGGTGAGGGAAGACTTGTTCATGATAATTCCGGATTCTCTTTGGAGTTCGATAACTACAGGACGGAAAAGCATGAGACTTTGAAGTTCCCTGCATCGTCCATGGTATCGATCCACACCGAATACGATTACAGGGGACTCTATGGTCCGTGTGTAACTCTTTCGACCTACGATGACACGTTCTTCATCTATCCGACTGATGAGAGCCGTGATGTCTTCAATCCGACGAAGATCCAGTTTGCAACGGAGTTCCTTGGCGGGCTGTATACGTAATAGCATTGAATTTATTATATATTTCGCAGGAAAGTGCCATTTATCAACGCATGAGGCCTGATATGTATCTGAAATATTCTGCTCCATATGGTAGATTATTACTATTACACCATTGGAGGCAGACATGGATAATAATTTCAAACCGTATATTCCTGCTGATAAAGTAACAACAGAAATGACTCCGGCATCGGTCATACTCGGCATTGTCCTTGCCGTTGTTTTCGGTGCTGCAAATGCATACCTTGGCCTTAAGGTCGGACTTACGGTATCAGCATCAATTCCTGCTGCCGTTATCTCGATGACGGTAATCAGGATCATCATGCGCAAGGATTCGATCCTTGAGAGCAATATGGTCCAGACAATAGGCTCCGCCGGTGAATCTCTTGCTGCAGGTTCTATCTTTACCATGCCTGCGCTCTTTATCTGGGCAAAAGAAGGTGTAATGGATAAGCCCGCGCTTATCACTATCACCATCATCGCCCTGGTCGGCGGTCTTCTCGGTGTATTCTTCATGGTGCCTTTAAGAAGCGCACTTATCGTAAAAGAGCACGGCCTGCTCCCTTATCCGGAAGGCACTGCATGTGCCGAAGTTCTTCTCGCAGGTGAGAAGGGCGGATCTTCTGCAAAATCAGTCTTCATCGGAATGGGTATCGGCGCTGTCATCAAGTTTGTAACTGACGGACTTTGTGCTGTCAGATCCGTAGTATCTTTCAGACTCTCGGCACTTAAGACGGAGTTCTCTTCAGAGATCTATCCTGCGCTTATCTCGGTCGGATATATCTGCGGTCCCAAGATCTCAGGTTATATGTTCGCCGGTGGTATACTCGGCTGGTTCGTACTGATCCCTGCTATAGTCACATTCGGTACGGATATAGTTATGTATCCTGCAACAGTTTCAGTTGCTGAACTCTATGCTACAGGCGGCGCATCCGCCATCTGGGCAAGCTACATTAAATATATCGGTGCGGGCGCTGTTGCTGCTGCCGGCATCATAAGTCTCATCAAGACCTTCCCTACGATCATAAAAGCTTTTACAGGCTCAGTTAAGGGCATCTCAAAGAGCAACGGAAGCAAGGCAAAGAACGACCGTACCAACATGGACATCGACATGCGCTTTGTCCTCATCTCCATTGCTGTTCTTATCCTTCTTATCTGGATCATCCCGGCGATCCCCGTAACGATAGTCGGTGCCATCCTTGTAGTAATCTTCGGCTTCTTCTTCAGTGCCGTAAGCTCAAGAATGGTAGGCCTTGTCGGAAGCTCCAACAATCCTGTATCCGGCATGACGATAGCAACGGTCCTTATCGCTACATTCTGCCTTAAGCTCACAGGCGATACAGGCGTTCACGGAATGCAGGGCGCAATCGCTATCGGATCAATCATCTGCATCGCTGCATGCATGGCAGGTGATACTTCACAGGACTTAAAGACCGGTTATATCCTCGGTGCCACACCTAAGAAGCAGCAGATCGGTGAGATCATGGGAACTATCGCTGCAGCGCTTGCAATAGGCGGCGTAATGGTGCTCCTCGATTCCGCATTCGGATTCGGTACCGACAAGCTCGCAGCTCCTCAGGCAACAATGATGAAGATGATCATCGAAGGCGTCATGGACGGCAACCTTCCCTGGACATTGATCTTCATCGGTGTATTCATTGCGATAGTAATTGAGCTCCTGGGCATATCTGCTCTTCCTGTTGCAATCGGCCTTTATCTTCCTCTCGAGCTTTCTGCTCCGATCATGCTCGGCGGTCTCATCAAGTTCATCGTTGAGAAGGTCTACGGCAAGCAGAATGATGAATCCGGCAAGGGAATCCTCTTCTGCTCGGGTCTTATTGCAGGCGAAGGCATCCTTGGCATCGTGCTTGCGATCCTTACGGTTGCAGGTGTTACGGATAAGATCAATATAAGTTCCTATCTTCCTACAGGAAACATAACTTCACTCATCGTTCTCATTGCTATCGGTGCAGTAGTCTTCTTTATGGCAGGAGGCGGAAAGAAGATATCCGGGAAAAAGAAGAATGCGAAATAAGGAAAACTTTCTCGATTATGTTTTCGAGCGCCCGGAAGGCCTTGTCTTCAATTGTTCAGATGAAGGCGAAGTCACCGTTGATATGGAGAACAAGGGCTTTACGAATAAGATCGCGCAGAAGTTCTTTAAAAGACCTGAAGTGTCGCATATCAAACTTGAAGGCATGGGCAGCTTTATCTTCCTGTGCGTAGACGGTAAGAAATCAGTCTACGATATAGGTCAGCTTGTTAAGGAAAAGTACGGTGATGAAGCTGAGCCTTTATATGAACGCCTCAGCGTATATATGAAAAAACTCGAAGAAGTCGGATTTGTAAAGAGGGTGGGGGCTTAAACTGCGTAAAACTGCCGGAGCACTGTAATTGTAGCGGGCAAAAAAATACCAACAATTATATAAAACGGCGTTTTTATATAATTG
The DNA here is from genome assembly GCA_003149065.1 of Ruminococcaceae bacterium R-25. Classification (NCBI taxonomy): domain Bacteria; kingdom Bacillati; phylum Bacillota; class Clostridia; order Eubacteriales; family Oscillospiraceae; species Ruminococcaceae bacterium R-25. The sequence goes on along the minus strand of QGFZ01000001.1, from coordinate 1,030,503 downwards.
TTGCCCTGAAAAAAGGGGACTGCATGACAGTGATGGTATAGAATGCCACAGTGCGCAATAACAAAGGGCTGTCTCAACGAGGCAACCCTTTATGCATTATTACTTTGCTTCGAAATTTGTTTCCGGATCCCAGTAGAGGTCTTCGTGTTTGTGCATCCAGGCGGACAAAGCTTCTGTCATCTTGTGAGCATCGTTGTCGAAGTCTTCGCCGTGGAGAGGTTCGCCTACGTAGATCCTGATCTTACGGCGGTGTAAGCCGTTAAGCGGATGGGGCTTTTTAGAAGTTCTGGGCCAGATCTGGTATGCGCCTGCGATGTAGACGGGAACCATGGGAACGCCGGCCTTGATAGCGAGGTAAGCAGCGCCGTCTTTCATCTCGGCGAGTTTACCGGTGTGGGATCTGGTGCCTTCAGGGAAGACAAAGCAGATGTTTCCTTTTTCGACTTCCTTCTTGGCCTTGATGAGACCTCTTACAGGGTTGCCGTAACGGTCAACGGCGATGCCTCTGCCGACACGCATGATGAGGCGGCCTAATTTGCCGTGGTTGGTCTCAAGGTCGGAAGCTGCGAGGCAGCACATCCACTTGAAGTGGCCCTTGGGGAGATAGTCAATGATGAGAACGCCGTCAGGATAGCTCTGATGGTTGGAGGCAACGACGTAAGGATTGTTCTTGGGGAAATTCTCACGTCCGATGCACTTCATATCGCAGAGGATATGGGTAAGGAGAAGGAATCCGTCCTTGGCCAGTACATCCATGAAGCCTCTTTTGGTAGGGTACTTCTCGTCCAGGTGCTTATGGTGGTCTGAACGGGACATCTTGGACTCTTCGCCCTGTTTGATATTCTCATCTTTATTTATATTATTTTCTTCAGACATAAATACTCCGTAATAGATACAGTCAGAATTACGCACATATTATACTCAAAAATGGCAATTTGGCGAATTATTGTAAAATAATTCCAAAGTGTGTTATATTTTCAGTTGCGCTTGGCTTTTCGCATACAGCGGAAAAAAGCACATGGAGGTAATAGTATGCACCCTGTTCAGGGCACACCGGTTTTTACAGCTGAGAAGTTCACGGACATAAGGGATCTTGTAGTACGCACTTGTGATAAGTACTCAGAGTCTGATGCTTTCATTTTTAGACGTTCACCCAAGCTTTCCGAGATTCACAGAAGTTTCTTTGAGTACGGAAATGACATTAAGGGTTTGGCAACATATATCCTTAACAGCGAGTACGCGGGAGAGAGACTTGCTGTTGTAGGTGAGAATGCTTACGAATGGTTTGTTTCTTACAATGCGATTCTGTCTTCGGGCGCCGTCGGCGTTCCTTTGGACAGAATGCTGCCTGAAGAAGAACTTATCCAACTCCTCGTAAGATCAAAGTCGAAGCTTATCTTCTACCATCATAAGCACCACAAGATGATGCTTTCGATCGCAGCAAAGATCAAGTCCGGCGAATTGGATATCCCGCTCAATAAGTTTGTAATCTTCTATAAGGAAGGTCTGACCGGAAAGACTTCGGATGACACATGGCCTGAAGATGATAAGCGCTTTGTGGATATCTACGACCTTATCAAGGACGGTAATGCTTTAAGAGATGCTGGCGATAAGAAGTTCGAAGAGACCGAGATCGATGCTAACGAGACAAAGATCATCCTCTTTACTTCAGGAACGACATCAATGAGTAAGGGCGTTATGCTCACTCACAACAATATCACTTCCAATGTCTATGCTATATCACAGACGCTTGATGTAAGAAGAGGAGACAGGGCTTTTTCTATCCTCCCTTTGCATCACACGTTTGAGAATACCTGTGACTTCTTTATCCTTTCCTGTGGCGCGTGCATCTGCATGTGCGACGGCCTGAGATATATCGTTAAGAATATGGAAGAGTGGAAGCCGGATGTCTGCATTTCCGTTCCGCTCCTTTTCGAAAATATCTACTCCAAGATCGAAGACGGTATCAAGGCATCAGGCAAGGAGAGGATCATCTCCATTGCAAGACCTGTTACGCGTTTCCTTAGAAAGTGCGGTCTTGATATCAGACGCAATGTCTTTAAGGACATTCTGGATAAGCTCGGCGGCAACTTCCGTATGGTAGTTATCGGCGGCGCCGGAATCGACAAGAAATATATCGATGCATTCACGGACTTCGGTCTCCAGTTCTTCATGGGCTACGGTCTTACTGAGACGTCACCGGTTATTTCCGTTACAACTGAGGTATGCAATGTCCACGGTTCTGTAGGACGCCCGCTGCCCGGTGTAACTGTTGCTATCGATGCCGAAGGCAAGGGCCATAAGGCTGTAGGTGAGATCCTCACCAAGTCTGACTGCGTTATGAGAGGCTATTTCGAAAACGAGGAAGCCACAAAGGATGTTTTCGATGACGACGGATGGTTCCATACAGGCGATATGGGTTATATCGACAAGACAGGTTCTATCCACATCACAGGACGTGTTAAGTCCATGATCGTTCTTACAAACGGTAAGAAGGCTTTCCCTGAAGAGATCGAAGCAGTCCTCACCGAGATCAAGGGTGTCGCAGAAGCTTTCGTCTGGGGTAACAGAAATGAGCGCGATGCAATAGATATCTGCGCTAAGCTCCTTATCAACCGTAAAGCTATCGGTGCCGAATTAGGTCTTTCCACTGAGCCTGATGACGGCCAGGTCGAGATGTATCTGAACGACAAGATGCATGAGGCTAATCACAAGATGCCCCAGTATAAGATCGTAAGGAACTTCGTCTTCTCCGAAGAAGACATGATCAAGACTACAACGCTTAAGATCAAGCGTCCCAAGGAGCAGGAACATATCGAGTCGCGCCTTGCTGAATTAGGCCATACAATGGCTGACATGAACGGCAAGAACTTCGACAAGATGATCAAGGCAAATCCTTAAGGGAAGTCCTATGTCTTCTGATCGCAAGCTCGTTCTCGGTAACAGAGAGATCACGATCACTTTCGAACGCAAAAGAGTAAGGAACATCAACGTCCGCGTAAGGCGCGACGGCACTTTGTACTGCTCGCTTCCGTATTACTGCTCGGTCAGGGAAGCTGAAGCCTTCATCATCTCCAAGCAGGATTATCTTTTGAAGTCCCTGGATTCTGTTGTGCAGGATGAGAAGGCCAAGAGCCTTTCGCGCCAGTATGTCGACGGCGAGGTCTTCTGTGTCTTCGGAAAGCCCTATGTTTTAAAGGTTTCGGAGGGCCCGAAAAATATCTGCCGCGCATCTGACGGTGTCATTAATCTTGAAGTAAAAGACCCCACAAGCTACCGCACCAAGTACATGACTTATGAAAAGTGGAGAAGAGCCTGCATTAAGAGTGTCATTATCGATTACTGCAACGAGCTCTATCCGTGGTTTGAAAAGCGAGGAGTCGCTATGCCGAAAAAGATCACTTTGGGCGAATATAAGTCTTTCTGGGGTGAATGCTTTGCCAAAAGGGGCGAATTGAAGTTCAGCTACAGGCTTTTCGAAAAGGACAGGGAGCTCATCAGATATGTGGTCGTTCATGAGTTCTCGCATTTTATCGAGCCTAACCATTCCGACCGTTTCTGGGCAGTCGTCTCCGAGCTTGTCCCTGATTACAAAGAACTCCGTAAAAGACTTAATAATAAGTAATTCCGGGAGCCCATATTAAAAATATTTTGTTATAATTATTTGATATTAGGCTTGTCAGGAGGAATCACTTATGGGTGAACTCAATCTTGAGAGAAGTAAGGTCAAATTTGACTTGTGGGAGCGAAAACTCCTTGATCTCAGCACAAGAAATGCGCTTCTTAATCTGAGGATAAAGGGAACGAGCATTCCGTTGTTTGTTCCGGAGTGCGACAAGATTGAGGACCTTCTTGCTCAGGATAAGAGTTTTTCGATCATTTCCAGAGGTGATGAAGAAGAGGACGAGGCAGAAGAATCTGCTTCTGAAACTCCTTCCGAAACGGAAGTTCCTGATGCGATCAAGCCTGTTGATGAGATAGAGGCTGAGAAGACTCCTGTAGAAGAGCTGGCAGCCAAAGCAGAAGCTGAGGCAGAGTCTGAAAAGACTGAAGAGGCAACAGAGAAGAATCCTGAAGAAAAGCCCGCTGAAGATAAGCCTGTACAGGAAGCAAATACGGAAGCAGAAAAGGGAGCCGAAGCAAAGGCATCTGTCAAAAAGAAGATCAAGAAGATCCCTGCAAAGGATTATTCGATCGAAGACCTTCCCAAGATCGATGAATTCAAAGATTATATCGTAAGCAAATATGAGAAGAACATTTTGGTTTCTTCTCTTACAAATGCCGTTCTCGATAAGAACATCAAGACACTCTACAGAGGCGCTAAGACCTCTATGGAAGAAAACGGCGCCAATACTTTGTTCCTCGCATGCGGTTTTTTGAAGTGGTATGAAAAGGACAGAAAGGAACCCTGCTATGCGCCGATCCTCCTGATCCCTGTTGAACTCGTTAAGAAGTTCGGCATCAAGTACACGATGAGAAGAAGGGACGAGGATACCCAGTTCAACGTTACGGTTTCAGAGAAGCTCAGACAGGATTTCAAGATTGAGTTCGATGAATTCAGCAACAATCTTCCGACTGATGAATCAGGCGTTGATGTTAATAAGATCTTCGGTCAGATAAAAGAGATCATAAAGCCCCTTAAGGGCTGGGAAGTAATTCCTTCATGTGTTCTGGGTCTTTTCTCATTCTCACAGTTCGTTATGTGGAATGACATGCACAGCCACAGAGACGAGATCGCGCAGAATAAGATCGTTAAAAGCCTTATCAACGGCCAGCTCGAGTGGGATTATCAGGATATCTCTGCTAACGGCAAGGTTCCGGAAGAAGACGTTTATCTTCCTATCGTTGCCGATGCATCTCAGCTCGCTGCTATCAAGCGTGCGGGCGAGGGCACGAGCTTTGTTCTCCATGGCCCTCCGGGAACAGGTAAGTCACAGACTATCACATCCATAATCGCCAACTGCCTTGCTAACGGCAAGAAGGTTCTTTTCGCTGCCGAAAAGAAGGCTGCTCTGGATGTCGTTTATAAGCGTCTTGAAAAGATCGGAATTGCTCCGTTCTGTCTGGAACTTCATTCAAACAAAGTGCGTAAGAGCTATGTTTTGGACCAGCTCAAAGTCGCAAGCGAAGTAAGGCTCAATGCCAAGGTCGACGGCGATTACGATAAAGCTTTGGAGGACATCGCAGCTAAGAGAAGAGAACTCGACAAGTACGTTAATGAGCTCCACACTAAGCGCGGCTGCGGAATGTCTTTATATGAGCTGATCAATGTTTATGCGAGCAACCAATCCGCTGCCGAGTGCGGCGCTTTCGACGACGGATTCGTTAATGAACTGACGTCTGACAGGATCAAGGAGATCGAGTCTGCATTAGGCGAACTCGTTGCTTCTTCGACTCATTTAAACGGCAAGCTTCCTTTTGTTAAATCTTCAGAGTTTTCGCAGGATGCAAAGGGCAAGCTCCCTGTTTTGGTTGATGCTTTTGTTAAGGCATACGATGAATTTGCCGCATCAGTCGATGCATTCGACAAGCTCCTTGCAGCTAATAACTGCCGCATCCCCGGTGAGCCTTTGACGATCGGAAGAATTGCAGGATTAAGCTCTGTGAGCGCGCTTATCGCCAAGCTCAAGAACCTTAATCTTCCTAAGGGGATGATCTGCTGTGATGATACGGAGAGCGCTTATCTTACGATGAGAGACATGATCGTAAGTTCAAAGGATGCAATCGCCAAGCGCGATGCTCTGCTTGCCGTATACCAGCCAGGCTTCCTTGATCTCGACGGCACAACGCTTCTTAATGAGATCGTTACGGCTAAGGCAAAGAATGCACTCGTAAGAGGTATGGCCGAGAATAACGTTTATAAGAAGGTCAAGGCCTACGATATCAAGGGCAACAGAAAAGAAGTTCTTGAACAGGATTTCAAGCTCCTTATCGATTATAAGAACTCAGTTCAGAATGCGATGAACTTCATAACAGTGGGAAGATCTTATCTCGGTGAATACTATAATCCGGGCGCAGCATTCCCCGGTTTTGACCTCGCATATTTTGAAGCTGCGAATGAGAATGCCCATGCGGTATTTGCAGAGTTTGCGCCTTACGATCCGACAGGTTCACTTAGAAAGCTGATAGGTAACGGCGACGTGCTCGTTACTGATGCTGCGAATGCATTTAATGCAAAGGCATCTGCATATAAGGCATCTTACGACAATCTTAATGCAACATACGGCCTTGAATATGGCGCGTTCGAACCTGCTTCTTCTTTGCTCGAGAGCAAGAAAAAGATGGCTGAGACACTTAAGGCTGACAGCGATTACTTAAGAGACAGGATGCAGTTTAACCTTATGGCATCCAGGTGCGGAAACTATAAGATCTCCAATCTTGTAACAGGTTACGGCTGCGGCATGATCGGAGGAGATGAGATCATTGGTGCATTCCGCAAGGGCTACAGCGCGATGCTCATTTCCATGATTATCGACAGCTCTGAAGTATTGAGAACTTTCTCAGGTCTTGTTTTCGAAAAGAAGATCGCTGAGCTCTCAAAGGTCAACGATGATTTCGAAAAGCTTACGAGACAGGAGATCTATTTAAAGATCGCAAAGAATCTGCCGGATCTGTCAAAAGACGCTCATGTTTCATCGGCACTCGGAATCCTGCAGCATGCCATAAAGGCAGGCGGCAGAGGCGTATCGATCAGAACATTGTTCACGCAGATCGGAGAGCTCATCTTAAAGCTCTGTCCCTGCGTGCTCATGAGCCCTCTGTCATGCGCACAGTTCTTGGATCCCGATAAGTGCGGAATGTTTGACATCGTTGTTTTCGACGAGGCTTCACAGCTTCCCACATGTAAGGCTATAGGCGTTATCGCAAGAGGTAAGGAGGCCGTTATCGTCGGCGACCCTAAGCAGATGCCGCCTACGTCATTCTTCATGGAGCAGGTAGATGACGGCGACGAGAGTTTCGAGACGGATGACCTGGAGAGCATCCTCGACGACTGCCTCGCTATCTCAATGCCTCAGATGTTCCTCGCATGGCATTACAGAAGCCGCCACGAGAGCCTTATCACTTTCTCGAACAAGGCATTCTACGACGGCAGACTCTATACATTCCCGTCACCTGACGACAGATGTTCGAAGGTCACCATGATCGACTGCGCAGGATCTTTTGATTCCGGCAAGACCAGAACCAATAAGGTTGAAGCTCAGGCGGTTATTGATGAGATCATAAAGCGTGCTCACAATCCTGCGCTTTCAAAGTACAGCGTCGGTGTCGTAACGTTCAATATCCAACAGCAGTCCTTGATAGAAGACCTCTTAGACGAAGCCGCAAGTAAAGACCCTGTTCTCGAAAAGTGGGCGTTCGGCAGTGAAGAGCCGATCTTTGTTAAGAACCTGGAGAATGTTCAGGGCGATGAACGTGATGTTATCCTGTTCTCCGTAGGCTACGGCAAGGATGAGACCGGCAAGCTCATAATGAACTTCGGTCCTTTGAACAGAGACGGCGGCTGGAGAAGACTTAACGTTGCTGTCACGAGATCAAGAATCGAGATGAAAGTATTTTCATCCATTTCGCCTGAAGAGATCCGCATCAATGACACGGCATCGGAAGGCGTTAAGGCATTTAAGAGATTCCTGCAGTATGCGTCAGGAAGCACGATCTGGGATCAGGATATCGCTAACACAGGCAGTTCGTCTGATAATTCAGGAACACCTCTGATCGACAGAAATGCAGCATTTACGGGCATCGCAGACGATATTTGCGCAAGGTTCAAGGCAATCGGTTACGATACCGACAAGGGTGTCGGCAAGTCCGGCTTTAAGATCGACATCGGTGTCGTATCTCCCGAAAAGGACGGCACTTACTGTCTCGGTATCCTTTTGGACGGCCCTGTCTATGCACAGTCAGGAACCACTACAGCAAGAGAAGTATCCCAGATGTCGATGCTCAAGGGCTTCGGCTGGAATATCGTAAGAATCTGGTCTCTCGAATGGTGGGAGAATCCTGACAGCGTATTCGAAAAGTTGGTTGCCATAATCGAAGAATCCAAGAAGAAGGAAGAAGAGCCTGCTGTAGAGGAGGCTCCGGCTGCTGAGACTGCTGAGGCTGCTGAGACTGCTGAGGCATCTGAGGGTGAGGCTATCGAATCTGCACCTGAAGAATCAGGCAGACCTGAACCTCAAGTGACGATTTACGGTGTCACACCGGAAGAGGAAACGGAAGTAGCAGAAGAATTAGAAGGATCGGAAGATCAGGCTCAAAAAAAAACTGACGACATAAGGGCAGAAGGCTCTCCTGAGATCGTCTATAAAGCAACAGATATTAAGCCAAAGTCTATCTTAAATGCTGCTGATTTCTGCGATGCCATGAAAACCAAGGAATTGCAGGGCTATGTTGCATCGATAGTCGAACAGGAATCTCCTATCAGCTCCGACGTTCTCGCAAGAGAACTGATTGCTGCTGCGGGTATAGCCAAGATGACACCCAAGCTTCGCGAGCGTTGTTCTTATCTGGTCAGAAGCATAGAAAAGACTTCGAAATTCCACTTTACCAACCAGGTGCTCGATCCTACGGCTGATGAGCCTGAAACAGTTGTCTTCCTCTGGAAAGACGGCACTGAGATCGGCAAGGTAATGGATTATTACCGTGTCCCTGCTGAAGGCGAAAAGGCCAGAAAGGCATGTGATATTCCTGTCCAGGAAGCAGCCTGCGCTGCAAGATATCTGGCCGTGTCACAGTACGGAATGCCTTATGACAGCCTTATAGTAGAAACAGCCAAGGCTTTGGGCTTATCCAGGGCCCCTGTTGATTCTGATAACTACAGACTCGGAAAGAAGGCCGTGGATTACTGCATCAACCAGGAAGTACTGGTAATGGATGACGACGGCTTTGTCAAAGGAACAGAATGAAATTATTCGTGTGGTATAATCACTAACGATGGGCGAAGAAGAAAACAATATATCTTTGAACAAGAGCACTAGCCAGTTGCCGATATATGAGAGGCCGGGACGACTTGATCCTGACCGCAATATTCCTATGGAAAAACGCAGCAGGGTAGATGTTAACGTCCATTATTCCGATGACCCGAAGGGCTATTTCAAAGATTCCAATGTGCCTGAATTTACCGGTGAATCCGCCAACGCGATGGATCCTTTTGAGGATACGGCGTTGTTGTTTGGTGATGTTAAGCCCAAGGTTGTAGGCGTCAGGACAGGCGCTCCCAAGATGGAGAGCAAGATCTTCGTTCCTGAGTTTGATATGGACGTGGAAAAGCCCAAGGTCAGAAAGCCTGCATTACAGCAGGAACCTGAGCAGCCCATCTATATTGCAGATGAGGATAAGGCTGCTTCATCTGATTATATCTCCAGTGCTTTCAGCGGCGTCGAGACAGAGGCGGCAGTTAAGACCGTCAAGGCTGAGCAGCCGTCAGACGATGTCGCTAAACTTAAGATGTATACACTTCTTCTGGGTGTGGTGATCATTATGGAGATCACCGGAATCTTATTGCTCGCGATCCTTTAATTGAAACTTATCCCAAATTTCCAGAAATCGAAAAACAGGATACGTTTTGTTTGTCATTCGTATCCCAAATTTCCAGAAATAGAAGAATAGGATACGTTTTGTCTGTCATTCGTACCCCAAATCTCCAGAATTCGAAAAACAGGATACGTTTTGACTGTCATTCGTATCCCAAATCTCCAAAAATCGAAAAATAGGATACGCTTTGAATGCCGTGCGTATCCTAAATGATAGATTTTTCAGTATTTGGGATAAGTTTGTATGAGATCCAAAAACAAAATGGCTTCTCAATCATGAACAAGCCTCAATTAAAAAGGTAACCGGTCGATCTCGTCTTCCGTATAAACAGCTATACCGTTATTTAACAGCAATTCAGAGGTAACTCCGTTGCCTTCGCATTTGCCGCCCGTAAATGTCCCGTCGTAGATTATGCCTTTTCCGCATGAAGGGCTGTTCGCCTTAAGGACCGCAAAGTCCGCTCCAAGGGTCTTGGCAAGATAAAGCGCGGTCTGGGCGCCTTTCTGATATTCAGCGGTTACATCAGTGCCGTTTTTCATGATCACTTTGTCGCCAACTCTTTCAGAAGGAGTGCGGGGAGTAGGAAGCCCTCCGGCTTGCTCAGGGCAGACGGGGATGAGCGTATGCTCTTTACCAAGGTCGATTAATTTCTGACAGGGACATGCATCGCCCTTATATCTGCATTCAACTCCTAAAAGACAAGCACTGACAAGAATCTTTGACATGACAAACTCCTGAAAAATAAATTACAATTCTTATACATTTTCTATTTATCAAACCTGATTTTAATATTATAATTTTCCCAATGTGAGTTTGGCAATTCTTTTATGAAGGTGGAAATTATGGACAGTAAGTACATGGAAAATGTAACTGTTTTCGATCACCCTTTGATCAGACACAAAGTCACTCATCTATGTGACGTTAATACCGGTTCAAAGGAATTCTGCGAAATCGTCAAAGAGATTACAATGTTAATGGGATATGAGGTGCTTAAGGATCTGCCAACAAAGATGGTAGAGATACAGGCACCTCTTTCTAAATTTGAATCTCCTGTCATTGCTGAGGACTTTACGATCGTTCCGATCTTAAGGGCAGGCCTTGGCATGGTAGACGGCTTAAGAAGTCTTCTTCCTACTGCAAAGGTGGGACACGTAGGTCTTTACAGAGACGAAGAGACTCTGCAGCCGGTCCAGTATTATTTCAAGCTTCCTGTTGATGTTACTGAGGGGGAAGTCATCATTGTGGATCCTGCTTTTGCTACGGGCGTAAGTGCTGAAGCTACGATCAAGCTCCTTAAGGAAGCAGGCTGCAAGAGGATCAAGTTCATGTGCATCTTTTCGTGCGACCAGGGAATCGAATTTGTTCATTCCCGTCATCCGGAAGTGCCAATCTATGCTGCATATCATTCAACCTATCCGTTGAATGAAAAAGGCTACATCATTGATGCTGCCGGCGACGCAGGTGACAGGATCTGCGGAACCGTTAGTTATAAACCACAATAAGTATTCAGGAGGGTAAAAATGAAACTTGTTTATGATGTAAACGATAAGCCTAAAATGAGTAAGACTATCGTTTTTGCACTGCAGCAGATGATCGCTATCATGGCTGCAACGCTTCTCGTTCCTATGCTCGTTACTTCTTTCGGACTTGAAGCGGATCCTTCCGCAGCATTGTTTGGTGCGGGTATCGGTACTTTGGTATATATCTTCTTTACTAAAAAGAAGAGCCCTGTTTTCCTCGGAAGCTCTTTCACGTTCCTTGGCGCTTATGGTGCTTCTATCGGACAGAATTTCGGCTACCTTGGTATCATCATCGGTGTTTTCTTTGCCGGCCTTGTTTATGTCGTAATCGGTATCATCATCAAGGCAGTTGGTTCCGGCTGGGTTAACAAGCTCATGCCTGCCGTAATCATTGGACCCATCGTTGCCCTCATCGGTCTTTCTCTTTCCGGAACAGCTACAGGCTGGATGGCTTCTAACGGCGGCGACAATTACAGCCTCATCACGATCATTGTCGGTGCGATCACATTCTTTGCTATAGTTATCGCTTCCGTTAAGGGTTCACAGAACATTAAGCTTATCCCTTTCATCGTAGGTATCGGCGCAGGTTATGTTGTTGCTCTGGTACTTACACTTATCGGAAATGCAACAGGTCTTGAGAGTTTACAGATCCTCAGCTTTGACTCTTTCAAGTCAGCATTTGTTCCGCTCTCAGTTTCATCTTTCGTTAAGATGCCTGACTTCTTCTTCCTTAAGGCTATTCAGGAGAAGGGCTGGCAGACACTCTCCGTTGCAGATATCGGTTCTATCGCTTTGATCTACGTTCCTATCGGTGTCGTAGAACTCGCTCAGCATATCGCTGACCACAAGAACCTCGGAAACATCATCAATAAGGACCTCATTACTGATCCCGGTCTTGATAACACACTCTTCGGTGACGGTATCGGATCCATCGTAGGTTCAATTTTCGGTGGTGCTGCAAATACTACTTATGGTGAATCAATCGGCTGCGTTGCCATCACAGGTAATGCTTCTATCATTACGATCATCGTTGCTTCATTAGGTTGTATGATCCTGTCATTTTTCACACCTTTCGTAGCACTGATCAACTCCATCCCTAAGTGCGTCATGGGTGGTGCATGCGTTGCGCTTTACGGCTTCATCGCAGTATCAGGACTCCAGATGCTCCGCAAGGTCGACCTCAACAACAGTAAGAACCTCTTTATCGTATCGAGCATCCTCGTTACAGGTATCGGCGGACTTACATTGGAGTTCGGCTACAACGAAATGACACAGGGTCCTATCCTTACAGTTACAGCTCTCGCAGTAGCTCTTATCTTCGGTATCATTACAAACCTTATCGTAAACAACGGTAAGCTCGTTGCTGATTCTTCCGAAACAGATAAGAAGTAAACACTAAAAAGAACATTCATCTTTTTAAAACAGAAAAGGAAACGGAATATGCAGTACAAAGATTTTAAAAACGTTCAGGTCATGGATCATCCTTTGATCAAGCACAAGATCTCTCTTTTGAGAAAGATCGAGACAGGTACTTATGAGTTCAGACATCTCGTAGAAGAGATCGCTACATTGGAAGGCTATGAAGCTTTGAGAGATCTTCCTTTGAAGGATGTCGAAGTTGAGACACCTCTCGAAAAGACAATGGCTCCCATGATCGACGGTAAGAAGCTTGCCATAGTTCCTATCCTTCGTGCAGGTCTCGGAATGGTTCCTGGCGTTCAGGCATTAACTCCTCTTGCAAAGGTCGGTCATATCGGCCTTTACAGAGATCCTGAGACACATGAACCTCACGATTACTATTGCAAGCTCCCTGATCCTATCGACCAGAGACTTATCGTTGTAGTTGATCCTATGCTCGCTACAGGCGGTTCCGCTGTTGATGCGATCAATTCCATCAAGGCTCACGGCGGCAAGCAGATCAAGTTCATGTGCATCATCGCTGCTCCCGTAGGAATCGAGAGACTTGCAAAGGCTCATCCTGACATCGATATCTATGTAGGTAACGTTGACAGAGAGCTCAACGAAAACGCGTACATTCTCCCCGGTTTGGGAGATGCGGGTGACCGTATTTTCGGCACCAAATAAAACAAATTAACCATTGGAGGAAAAGTGTTATATGGTTATTAAGAAGATCGTAGCTTCTGTTATGGCAGTTGCTACTATGGCTGTGGCTTTTGCAGGCTGCGGCAAGAAAGAAAGCAACAAGTTCGTTGTTGGCTTTGACCAGGAATTCCCGCCCATGGGTTTCGTCGCTGATGACGGTTCTTATGCCGGATTTGACCTGGATCTTGCTAAGGAAGCTGCAAAGCGTATGGGCAAAGAGTTCGTTGCTCAGCCTATTGCTTGGGATTCAAAGGACCAGGAGCTTGCAACAGGCAACATCGACTGCATCTGGAACGGGTTTACGATGACAGATGAGAGAATGGACAAGTACGCATGGACATCAGCTTATATGGCTAATGCTCAGGTAGTTGTAGTTAAGAATGATTCGGGCATTTCTTCACTCGCTGATCTCGCAGGCAAGACAGTAGCCGTTCAGAAGGATTCTTCCGGACTTGAAGCTGTCGAAGATAATGCAGCTCTTAAGGAGTCTTTCGGCAAGCTCGTTGAGATGGATTCTTACCTCAACGCAATGATGGAGCTTGAGATGGGTTCTGTAGACGCAATCGTTATGGATGAGATCGTTGCACGCTATGAGATCCAGACATCCGGCAAGGCATTTACGGTTCTTGATGAATCTGTTGCTACCGAACAGTACGGCGTAGGTTTCTACAAGGACAACAAGGACCTTCGCGACAAAGTTCAGAAGGTTTTGGAGGAGATGGCTGCTGACGGTACAATGGCTCAGATCTCCACAAAGTGGTTCGGCAAGGACATTACGATCATCAAGAAGTAATTCTTAAAACAATCAAAAAGTAAGGGCTGTTTCAGAAATGAAGCAGCCCTTTTAATTTGCTTTTGTTTTTGCCTTTTTCTTTTTGAAAGGGAGTTCAACAAGTTCCCAAAAGTATTTGAAGAGGACGCTTGCGACCCAGGCGGTTGCATTGATGACAAAGAACATTCCGATGTTTATCAGATGTATTGAAAGGCCGTCATCCATCATATCGTTGATGATCCTGACGAACCATTCCTGAACGCAGTAGGATTCGAGCGTGAAGGTTCCGAAAAAGCCGATTACAACAGCCAGGTACTTGCCGAACAAAGAGAGATGACGTTCAGCCAGATCAAGCAGCTTGGCGATAACGAAGGGGAGACTTACAGCGATAAAATAGTTCGCAAGAATATTCCCGTAAGGAATAATGAACTGATATCCCTGAATTGAAGTTAAATATGCGAGACAAAAACCTGCTGCCAGCGTAAAGATGATGCAGATATAGGTCTTTATCGAGAATACGATCTCCTTGCGGCTTTGTGTTAGATATCCGAACAATACGCCGGTGATAAATACAGGAATCCTGTTTGTATATCCAAAGAGGTCTTCGCGCATGATGCCGCGGAGGAGAAATGATATGAGGAACCAAACTGCGATCACAATGCCTGTGAAAAGCACTTTGTTGCGGGCCTTTTCGAACAGCTTGTAATAAAGCGGGAAGAGGAGATACAAAGTAAATATTGCGGGGATAAACCACAAAAAGCAGGTAGTGCTTTTGAAGAAGAAATTATATCCGCTGATGCTCTGGAGGAATTCCTTTGTGCTCCATCCGAAAATGTTCCAGAGCAAAAGCGTTACGACCAGAGGCGGGAGGATCAATCTTCTTAATCTGCGGTAATAGAATCTTAAGAGAGAACCCTTATTTATCGCAAAGGTAAGACCAATACCAGACACCAGCAGGAATATGTCGACACCGCAATAACCTATGGCTTTGGTGTAACTCTCAATAAACCCGAAAAGATTGAAGTGCTGCGGAGTTGAAGCTGGCATTACAGGTATCCAGGCATGAAAAAAGAGTACCCACAAAGCCGCAATTCCCATTATTGCATTGCGGTATTTTGAAACCAGTAGAAAACCGTTTCTGCTGACGGCACTGGTATCTTCAGTTGCTTGTAATACTTTTTTATCCATTTGTTCCGTACCGGTTTTTGTTTAGCTGACTTTATTATCAACCTTTCTATTGCTTTTTGAAAGTTCAACCAACTTCCAGAAATACTTGAAAAGGAGACTTGCTATCCATGCAGCAAGTGTAATGGCAGCGAATAATACGATGTTTATAGGCAGCTGCTTAAATCCAATGCCTGCTAAGAATCTGATAGCGTCAGCACTGAAGGAAACAAGAAGGCACTCACATGCGCAATATAACTCCAAAGAGATCGCGCCCCAGAATCCCAGAACAGATGAAATGAACTTGAATATCTTCGAATGCGAGATCTCAAGCATATTCATAACTTTTGCTATTAAAAATGAGGAACTTATCGAAATGAGGATTCCGGGCAAAACGAGCAGTTCTTCAGAAAGGATGATCTCGAAATCCATGAATACGTATAGATATGCCAGAAACAGTCCGGCAACCAGAGTTAACAGCATTATTACATAGTGTTTAAGTGTAAATTCAAGCTCTTTTTGTCTTTGGATGATATCGCCGAAATAAATGCCGATAAGAAATATGGGGATCCTGTTTGTGAATCCGTAAAGGTCGTATCTCATTGTTCCGTCTAAAAGGATGGACAGGATCAGCCATATGGTAATGGATACAGCCGTGAAGAGAAATTTCTTCTTTGCTTTTGAGAAGAATTTATAATAGAGCGGAAATACCAGATAAAGTGAGATTATTGCAGGTACAAACCAACAGAGAACGTGGATGTGCTCGGTATAGAAAGATATGCCTGTGATAATTTTAAAGAACTCCCATATGCTCCAATGTGCAAATGGCCATCTTATCAGTGCTGCAAGCAGAAAAGGCAAGTAAACCCTGCGGATTCTCCTGTAATAGAACTTTAATAGCG